>NZ_JBAVNZ010000318.1:0-2801 GCF_049691595.1 Bradyrhizobium sp. | reverse complement strand
CGGACGAGGACATCGATCTTGCCGTCCGCTCGCTGTTTTCGCTGTCGGTGCAGCTTGGGGACAAGCCCTATCTGATGGGCGAGGAGCCCTGCGGCACCGATGCCACCGCGTTTGCCGCGCTGGCCGGCATCCTGACGCCATTCTTCACCTCGCCATTGCGCGAGCGCGCCGAGCACTTCAAGAATCTCACCGCCTATGTCGACCGGATGATGCTTCGCTACTATCCGGATTTCGCCTGGGCGCCGCTGCGAGCGGCGGCCTAGTCGGCCGCTTCAGCCAAATTGAACGGGGTCATTTTGAAGCTTCACGCTTACTGTTTTGGCTCCCAGCAGAGGCGGAACCCTTTGGACCAGGGCGCGTACTTATGAAATCGAGCTTGATTACTGCGGCTTCGTCGATGTCCGCCGTGCCCCGAATAACGACCGAGCTTTGCGCTGCAGAAAAATTTCGCGATGTGCCAAGAGCGGAAAAGGCGCGCCTTGTTCTGACTGACAACAGAGCATGTTCCGTCGAACGGTTGGCTAATCGGGTAGGCCCGACATTTGCAACGCATCGCGCAAGCGCCCCTTGTCCTCAGGCCGCTTCCAAGCAAACCAGCTCCGTAAGTACGAACCAATTGTAAAGTCTGGGCGCATCGCAAGGACGCGTCGCCCCGCGTCTTGCGCCGCCAGAGTATCACCGGCCACGGATCGGCAGGCCGCCAGTAACGCGTAGTGATCGAAGCGGTCCGGTTCCACCGGCTCCAAAGCGCCTATCGCCTCGGTCACGCGTCCGGCCATGAACAAAGCTCGTACAAGGTCGAGATAATAGTGATGGGCCGAGAACGGATCGAGACGCATCGCGCGTTCGATCCACGGTATTGCCGCCACCGGTTCGCCCAGGTAGGTCAGGTTGATGCCGCGCTGGGCGACGAGACGCGGATCATTCGGATTCTGCGCCATGGCGCGTTCCAAATGGTATTCGCTTTTTGCGAACAGGCCATCAAGCAGGGCTAAGCGGCACATGAGGCGGTGACATTCGGTATCGCTCTCGTCGAGCCGCGCTGCGGCCTCAACCAACCGCGCGATTTCCGAAAGCTTGGGCGCAGGATGGCGATATCCAAGGACTCGCGCTTGGCCGAGATTGCAGGCCTTCCAAGCATAGGCCGCAGCAAAGCGCGGATCGAGTTCGATCGCCCGGTCGAAACTTGCTTCAGCTTCCCGATTCGCCTTTGCGTTATACAGGTGATGGTGGTACTTCCCGCGCAACAAGTAGTCGTAGGCCTCTAGCGAATCGAGCTTCTTGCGGGCCGCCGCCTCAGTAGCCGCCGCTTCGATCCGCGCTGGCAGCACTGCCACGATACTGCTCGTCACGTCATCTTGAATTGCAAAGACGTCTTGCAGATCGCGGTCGTAGCGCTGCGCCCAAAGGTGCTTGCCGCTGAGAGCATCGATCAGTTGCGCGGTGATTCGAACGCGGCTGCCGCCGCGCCGTACACTTCCTTCCACGACGTATCGCACGCCGAGTTCCCTCGCCACCTCCGCGATCCGCACGGCTCTTCCGCGATAGGTGAACGAGGAATTGCGGGCCGTGACGAACAGATCTGGGTAGCGCGACAGTTCGGTGATGATGTCCTCGGCAATGCCGTCGGCAAAATAGATATCCTCGGCGCTGTCGCTCATATTGTCGAAAGGCAGGACGGCGATCGAGGGCTTCTCGGGGAGCGCTAGCGACGCCTTTGGTGCGGCGGCAGCATCGGGCTTCTTGGCCGTGTCGCTCCGCACTCGATACGCCCGCACCGGCCGAGCAATGTTCTTCAGCTGCTGATCGCCCATATTCTCGAAGGAAACCGTTAGCTTGCCAGTGACATGCCGGTAAACGTCGTCTGACACGCAGATGCCGCCGGGCTCCGCCATTCCTTCAAGGCGCGCTGCGACGTTCACGCCGTCGCCCAGAATATCATCGCCTTGGATTAACACGTCGCCGAGATTTATCCCGATGCGGAAGAGCATGCGCCGATCTTCCGGCACGGCCTCGTTGCGCTCAGCCATCACCTTCTGGACGCCGACCGCACACTCGACCGCCGCAACAATCGACGAGAACTCTAGCAGGACGCCGTCGCCGGTGGTCTTTACGATCCTGCCGCCAAAGCGAGCCACGATAGGATCGACGGCGGCGCGATGGTCTTGCAGCGCTTTTGCGGTGCCCGCCTCATCCAACCCCATCAGCCGGCTGTAGCCCGCCAAGTCAGCGGCGACGATGGCCGCGAGCCGACGGGCGACTGGCATCGTCACCTTCTCACCTGAACCCGAGGATCGCACCATCGTGGTCCCCCTTTACCGCGCGGAGCCGCGCGTGCGGCTCGAAGCATACCACAGCACCTACATGGCGGCATGGGTGCGGAGGCAGGGTTGGAGGGATAAATTACCTCAGATATTTTTGCGGCCCGCATGTCCGTTCCGGGTCATTCGCGACCAGGTCGAGCCGATAGCCGATCGAGCCGTGTGCGCTGTGCCTCGAAACCGGAAGTTTCCAGAGCCTCCGCGAGGCCCTGGACGCCCAACAGGATTTCGAACCTTTCAGATTAGCTGAAGCGGGCGCCTAGCCTGCCGGGTTGGGCTGGCCCTTCAACGCGGCCAGTTCGGCTTCGAGTTCCTTGATGCGCGCGTCGCGCGATGCCAGCGCGGTCGCGACGTCGGCGCCGTCGAATTTTTGCGGGATGTGCTGCGGGCAATTGGTGTCCCATGCCGAAATCGTAAACAGGATCACCTGCTCGGGCCGTGCCTTGTAGCCTCGCGGCATCAGCTGCTCCAGCAGCGCCG
>NZ_JBAVNZ010000317.1:0-8104 GCF_049691595.1 Bradyrhizobium sp. | reverse complement strand
CGGACGAGGACATCGATCTTGCCGTCCGCTCGCTGTTTTCGCTGTCGGTGCAGCTTGGGGACAAGCCCTATCTGATGGGCGAGGAGCCCTGCGGCACCGATGCCACCGCGTTTGCCGCGCTGGCCGGGATTTTGACGCCATATTTTTCCTCGCAACTGCGCGAGCGCACCGAGCATTTCAGAAACCTCACCGCCTATGTCGACCGGATGATGCTTCAATACTATCCGGACTTTGCCTGGGCGCCGCTGCAAGAGGCAGCTTAAGCCGTCGGGGCAGGCTCGCCCTTCAATGCGGCCAGCTCCGCCTCGAGTTCGGCGATCCGCGCGTCACGCGAGGCCAGCGCCGCGGCGACGTCGCTGGCATCGAATTTTTGCGGGATGTGCTGCGGGCAATTGGTGTCCCATGCCGAAATCGTAAACAGGATCACCTGCTCGGGCCGTGCCTTGTAGCCTCGCGGCATCAGCTGCTCCAGCAGCGCCGGATCGTCGTCCACCACCCGCGCCTCGCCCCAGAGCTTGACGCGGCGGCGATGCGCATAGTCCATCACGAAATTATAGGCCTTGGGGTTTTCCGACAGATTGCCTTGCGTGATGTATTGCCGGTTGCCGCGGTAGTCGGCAAAGGCCAGCGTGTTCCTGTCCAGGACCTTGACGAAGCCTTTTGGGCCGCCGCGATGCTGGATGTAGGGCTGGCCGTCGGCGGTCGCGGTGGCCAGATAGAAGCTGTCGGCCTCGGCCAGGAAGCCGGCGAGGTTTTCGTCGACCTCGGTGCGCCAGCCGCCCTGCTGCTCGACGCGGGCATAGGCCCCGCGCGAGCCCTTGCGCGTCTGGATGGCCTTCACCGCCGGGGTGAACGCGACATCGCTGGAAAAAGTCCGGGTGTCCGACATGTGAGCCTCCTTCGAACCGCGTCGTAGACGCAAGATGCTCCTCATCCAGATTGGAAACAATTATATGAATTGACACTTCATTATTGTGATATATGAAATAATGGCATGGACCGGATCGACGCCATGCAGGCCTTTGTCGTCGTGGCCGACCTGAAAGGGTTTGCCCCCGCCGCGCGCAAGCTCGGCCTGTCACCGTCCGGGGTGACGCGGCTGATCGCAGCGCTGGAAGATCGCCTCGGCGCGCGGCTGCTGCAGCGAACCACGCGGCAGGTGACGCTGACCGATACCGGTGCGCGTTACCTCGAACGCGCGCGAAGAATTCTCGCCGATGTCGAGGAAGCCGAAGCCTCGGCCGAGGGCGAACGCACGCGGCCGGGCGGGCGGCTGGTGGTGTCCGCGCCGGTCGGATTCGGCCGCCTGCACGTCAGCCCGGTCATGTCGGCCTACCTGCGGCGCTATCCCGACGTAAGCGCCGATCTGCGGCTGTCGGACCGCACGATCAATCTGGTGGAAGACGGCGTCGACCTCGCGGTGCGGATCGGGCACCTGCCGGATTCGACGCTGGTCGCGCGCCATGTCGGCGAGATGCGGCGGATCGTGGTGGCCGCGAAGGAATATCTGGAGGCGCGCGGCGAGCCGAAGCGGCCCGGCGAGATTGCTTCGCATGACACCATCCAGTTCGGCGCCATCACCGCGCCGCCGGACTGGCGCTTCATCGAGGACGGAAGCGAGATTCGCGTACCGACCACGCCGCGCTTTTCCACCAACAGCGCCGACGCCGCGATCCAGTATGCCGAGCAGGGCGGCGGCCTGACCCGCGTCATGGCCTATCAGGCGGCCGCGTCACTCAAGGCCGGGCGGCTCAAAATCGTGCTGGCGAAATTCGAGCAGCCGCCGCTGCCGATCCATATCGTCTACCCGACGTCGCGGCTGCTGTCGGCCAAGGTTCGCACCTTCATCGATCTCGTGGCCGAGGCCAGCGACTGGCATTTCGGGTAGCTCATGCTGTCATTCCGGGATGGCTCGAAGAGCCAGACCCGGAATCTCGAGGTTTCCCGATGCGCAATTTGAGGTTCGCGCTATGCGCGCCCCGGAATGACGCCCGCCTTCTTCGGCGCCACCCGAAACGTCGCATTGGCGCGCGCGATGATCACGTCATCGGCCCGGATCAGGCTCTGCGCAAAGCAGATCGTGCTGCCGGTCCTGATCACGTCGGTCTCGACCGCGAGCCATTGCCCGACCTGCGCGGTGCCGATGAAATCGACCGCGAGCCCGATCGTCACCAGCGAAGACACGCCGCCCATTTGATGGGCGCAACTATGGCCCATCGCGTTGTCGGCGAGCGCGGCAATCAGCCCGCCATGAATCAGCCCGCGGCCGTTGGTATGCGGTCTTGCCAGCCGCAGGCCGATGATCACGGCCTTCTCGGTCCGCTTGGAATAAAGCGGCTCCCAGGGATCGGTGAGCGGGCTCTGGCGAAAATGGCGCTCGAAGCCTGCGGGAACGTCGGCGGCAGTGTTAGCGGTCATCGGTGGCTCGGGTGCTGGTGATAGATGTCGCCATTGAACGCGGTTGCCCCGACAAATTCACCGCCTACAAAGTTTTAAACGGGATTTCGTTGGGTGTTTGAAACGTCGCTGACTCTCGCAATGACGGCGGTGCCTGTCCGGCGACGAGCTAAAACGGCAATCCCACGTAATTCTCCGACAGCGAGGCCGATGCGGCTTTCGAACTGACCAGATAATCCAGTTCGGCGACCTGGATCCGTGCGCCGAATTCGCCCTGATCGGGGAATTGGTGCAGCATCGAGGTCATCCACCACGAGAAGCGCACCGCCTTCCAGACCCGCGCCAGTGCCCTGGTCGAGTAGCCGTCGATGCCGGCGGATGATTTTTCGTCGTAATATTCGCGCAGTGCATGCGAGAGATAATGCACGTCGCTGGCGGCAAGGTTCAAACCCTTGGCGCCGGTCGGCGGCACGATGTGGGCGGCGTCGCCGGCCAGGAACATCCGTCCGAACCGCATCGGCTCGGCGACAAAACTGCGCAGCGGCGCGATGCTCTTTTCGATCGACGGCCCGGTGACGAGTTCGCTGGCCGCCTTGCGGTCGAGCCTTCGCTTCAACTCGTCCCAGAACCGCGCATCCGGCCACTGATCGAGGTGATCGTCGAGCGGGCATTGCAGGTAATAGCGGCTGCGCCTGGTCGAGCGCATCGTGCAAAGCGCAAATCCCCGCGGATGGCTGTTGTAGATCAGCTCATGTGACACCGGCGGCGTGTCCGAGAGGATGCCGAGCCATCCGAACGGATAGATCCGCTCAAAAGTCTGGATCGCCGACGGTTTGACGCTGGCGCGGCTGACGCCATGGAAGCCGTCGCAGCCGGCGATGAAGTCGCAGGCGATCTCCTGCGTCACCCCGTCTCTGACATAGCTGACGCGCGGACGGTCGGTGTCGAAATCAAGCGGTTTGACGTCGGCGACTTCATAGACCGAGCTGAGGCCGGCCGCCTTGCGCGCGTTCATCAGGTCGAGCGTCACCTCGGTCTGGCCGTAGATCATCACCGTCTTGCCGGTCGCCTGATGTATGTCGATGCGATGACGCGCGCCGCCGAAGGCAAGCCCTACGCCATGATGGACCAGGCCCTCGCGATGGGCGCGGGCGCCGGCGCCGACCTGGTCGAGCAGCGCCACGGTGCCCTCCTCGAGCAGGCCGGCGCGAATCCGGCCGAGCACATAATCCGGCGTCTGGCGCTCGAGAATGACGTTGTCGATACCGTAGCTGTGAAGCAGTTGCCCGAGCAGCAATCCCGCCGGCCCCGCGCCAATGATTGCTACTTTTGTCCGCAAACCTTGCTCCCCGATTGTTATAGTCTGCCGGTCGTCGTCGCAGACTTGCAATGATAATTATATCATATAACAATGTTCGCAAAGGGCCATGAAGCGCCTGAACGCATGAGGGAGACGATCTCGATGAGGAAGAAATTAGCGGCGCTGCTGCTGGTCGCGAGCGTGACGCCGGCATTGGCGCAGGACAAGACGTTTGAGCTGAAACTGTCGCACTGGGTGCCGGCCTCCCATCCGCTGCAAAAGGCGCTGGAAGACTGGGGCGCCGCGGTCGAGAAGGAATCCGGCGGCACCGTCAAATCCAAGGTTTATCCCGCCCAGCAGCTCGGCAAGGCGTTCGACCATTACGACATGGCGCGCGACGGCATCGCCGATGTGACCTACGTCAATCCCGGCTATCAGCCCGGACGATTCCCGATCATCGGCGCCGGCGAGCTTCCGTTCCTGATGTCGGACGCCAGGGGCGGCTCGATGGCGCTCGACGCCTGGTACCGCAAATATGCCGAGAGGGAGATGAAGGACGTCAAGTTCTGCCTCGCCTTCATCCACTCGCCCTCGTCGTTCCACTCCCGGACCAAAAAGATCGTGGTGCCGGACGACGTCAAGGGCATGAAGGTGCGGCCGGCGCACGCCACCATGGCGAATTTCGTGACCCAGCTCGGCGGCACCAACGTGCAGTCCTCGGCGCCGGAGGTCCGCGACATCATCGAGCGCGGCGTCGCCGACGCCGTCACCTTCCCGTGGGGCTCGCTGGTGCTGTTCGGCATCGACAAGGTGACGAAATATCACATCGACGCGCCGCTCTATGTCACGACCTTCGCCTTCGTGATGAACAAGGACAAGTACAACCAGATGTCCGACATGCAGAAAAAGGCGATCGACAATAATTGCAACACCGAAGCCGCCGGCCGCGTCGGCGAACCGTGGGGCAAGTTCGAGGACGCCGGCATCGACAAGGTGAAGGCGCAGGAAGGTCACGAAGTCTACAAGCTGACGGGCGAGCAGACCGCGCTGTGGAAGAAGGCGTCCGAACCATTGACCAAGACCTGGGGCGAGGGCGTCAAGAAGGTCGGTGCCGATCCGGACGCCGCGATGGCCGAACTGCGCGCGGCGCTCGCCAAGTACAACGCGCTGGCGCAGTAAGATTGAGCGCCGACATCGACGGCGGCGGGACAGCCTGCCGCCGCTTCCCTGCAATCTTGAAATGTGATGAGACCGGGTTCGATCGAGCGGGTTCTAAAACTCCCTCGCCCCGCATGCGGGGCGAGGTGGACCACGCTGGGCCTTCCTGAAATCATCCCGGTTTGGAGACTCCCCCGCACATGAATCGCGCGTCGATGGATCGGTTTATCGACACAATCGAATGGATCGCGGCCGGCTTTGTCGGCATCGTGGCGGCGAACATCTTCGTCTCGGTCATCCTGCGCAACACGCTCAACTACGCGATCCCGGATTCCTTCGATATCGGGCGCATGCTGCTCGGCATCCTGATCTTCTGGGGGATCGCCGCCACCAGCTATCGCGGCGGGCACATTACCGTCGACCTGGTCTGGGCCAATGTCAGTCCGAAATATCAGCGCTGGATCGACGTGTTCGCGACGCTGGTGCTGCTGTTCGTGGTGACGGTGCAGACCTGGACGCTGTTCGACAAGGTGCGCGGCACCTACCACGACAACGTCCTCACCTTCGACATGCACATGCCGACCTGGCCGTTTTTCGCCGTCGCATGGGCCGGCGACGTCTCCGCGGTGCTGCTGATCGCGATCCGCACCTGGCGGCTGATCGTCTCTCCGGACTTGATGCACGATCCCCAGATCAAGGCCGTGGAGTAGACGGCATGAGCACCGATGCCGTCGCGATCCTCGGGTTTGTCGCGCTGTTCGCCCTGATGCTGCTGCGCGTGCCGGTCGGCATGGCGATGGGCCTCGTCGGCGTCACCGGCTTCGGTTACCTGGTCGGCGCCACGCCGGCGCTCAAGCTGGTCGGCCAGACCTCGATGCGCACGGTGACCGACTACACCTTCGGCGTGATTCCGATGTTCCTGTTGATGGGCACCTTCGTCAGCAATTCCGGCATGAGCCGCGAGCTGTTCCGCGCCGCCAACGGTTTCGTTGGACACTTGCGCGGCGGGCTCGGCATCGCCACCGTGGCGGCGTGCGGCGGCTTTGCCGCCATCTGCGGCTCGTCGGTCGCCACCGCCGCGACGTTTTACGCCGTCGCCTATCCGGAAATGCGCCGCTTCGGCTATCCGCAGTCCTTTGCCACCGGCGTGATCGCGGCCGGCGGCACGCTCGGCGCCATGCTGCCGCCCTCGACCGTGCTCGCGGTCTACGGCATCATCACCGAGCAGGACATCGGAAAACTGTTCATCGCCGGCATCATTCCCGGCCTGCTCGCGATGACGATGTACATGCTGACGATCGCGCTGATCGGCTATTTCCGGCCGGGCTTTTTGCCAACGGGCCCGCAAACCAGCTGGCGCGAACGCTTCGCGGGCCTGAAAAACATCTGGGCGCCGGTGCTGCTGTTCGTGTTCGTGATCGGCGGGCTCTACGGCCTGCCGTTCCTGCCGCGCTTTACGCCGACCGAAGCCGGCGGCGTCGGCGCGACCGGCGCGTTCCTGATCGGCCTGCTCACCGGACGGCTGGACAAGGAAAAAATCCTCACCTCGCTGCTGCAGGCGACCCGCACCGCGGCGGCCGTCTTCACGGTGCTGATCGGCGCCTTGATCTTCGGATATTTCCTCACGGTGACGCAGACCCCGCAAAAGGTGACGGAACTTCTCACCGGCCTCGGGCTCGGCCGCTACGGCATCCTCGCCCTGATCATGGTGATGTACCTGGTGCTGGGCTGCCTGATGGACGCGATGGCGATGATCATCCTGACGGTGCCGATCATCTTTCCGGTGATCTCCCATCTCGGCTTCGACCCGATCTGGTTCGGCGTGATCATCGTGATGACGGTGGAGCTTGGCCTGATTCATCCGCCGGTCGGCATGAACGTTTTCGTCATCAAGAGCGTGGTCAAGGACGTGTCGTTCGCCACGATCTTCCGGGGCGTGATCCCGTTCGTGGCGACCGACCTCGTCCGGCTGGTGATCCTGATCGCATTCCCGCTGCTGGCGACCTGGCTGCCGCAACGCATGATGGCCCACTAACGATGTCGCGAGATCGAAGGGTGTGGCGGCACCCCCTCTCCCGCTCGCGGGGGAGGGCCGGGGTGGGGGTGTTTCCGCGATTCGCACGGGTTCGGGTGGAGAGAACTTCCAATGATGCCTGCACTTGAAACCAGATATGTCTTCACCATCACCGCTCATATCGGCGAGGTGACCATTGCCGGCGAGACCGGCAGCGGCGTGCGCCGGATCATTCCGATCGTGGGCGGCGAGGTGAGGGGCGAAAGCGTCAACGGCAAGGTCTGCGCGTTCGGCGCCGACTTCCAGATCATCCGGCCCAACGAGCTGATCGAGCTCGAGGCGAAATATGCCTTCGAGACCGATGACGGCGCGGTGGTCTATGTCGAAAACAAGGGCATCCGCTTCGGACCGGTCGAACTGCTGCAAAAGCTGAAGCGCGGCGAGCCGGTCGATCCGAAGCTGATCTACTTCCGCACCGTGCCGAAGTTCGAGACCGGCGCCGAAAAATACCGCTGGCTGATGCAGCATTTGTTCATCGGCTCCGCCGCCCGCCACGCCGACCGCGTCGTCATCGACGTGCATCAGGTGCTGTGAGGGGCTTCATGTCCCGGACGCGGTGCAGCGTGCTCCTGGCAATGTAAAGCATCGTCCAGTACGCTGCTCCGCAGAGCCAGGACTCAGGACAATGGTGCCCTGTGGACCCCGGATCAGCAGCGCACAGCACCGCTCCGCGCTGCGCAGCATCCGGGGAACGAGACTTTCAGCTGCGTAGGCGGGTTCACCTCTCCCGCTTGCGGGGGAGGTCGCATCGCATCGAATGATGCGATGCGGGTAGGGGAAACTCCCTCCACACCACCAGTGCGAATCGCGGCGGCACCCCCACCCCACCCCCCGGATCAAGTCCGGGGCAGGCTCTCCCCCGCAAGCGGGAGAGGGAGCGCAGCTCCATCGTGGACGCAATTCGATCCAATCTCATCACGCGCTACGGCGCCGTGGCTGCGGCAAAACAACCCGACGGGCAAGATTCCGCTTAACCTGTCGGGCAAATCAGTTCTACCAGCTCGCCCCGTCCTTTCCCGGCAAGGGGCGTATCGCGATCGTCACGAACGCGGGAGGGGATGCGGTGGACGCTGAAGCGTCGGCGCGAAACGGTGTCGCAGGGCGAGTCTCTCGTGAGCGATCAACCGGCGCGCAGGACGAACGGCGCCAAAGCGTACGGCAAAACCGTGTGGTCC
>NZ_JBAVNZ010000316.1:0-2843 GCF_049691595.1 Bradyrhizobium sp. | reverse complement strand
CTCACGCGGTCGAGAACGTGCTCGCGGATCGTGAAATTCTTCGGCATAATGTCGATACCATTGTTCGCGATTTCATCGCGCACGAGCGGCGCCACATGATGATGGAAGATCGAGATTTCTTTCCGGCTGCGCTTAAGGCCCTCAAGCCTCAAGATTGGATGGAGATCGCATCGGCCGTAACCGGTCACAAGGATCCGCTGTTCAGCGATGTCACCGAAGAGCGGTTCGATGCGCTACGCGCACATATTTTGCGGCTGGAGCAAGAGGCTGAAGCCGATCGAAAGTAGGCGCGCTTTCATTTGAATGGGGAAAATTCGATATGAAATTGTTTGGTTCCAGGTTGTTCGGGCAGGCTATCAAGGCTGCTGGGGTCGGCGCAGCGCTCATATTGTCGGTGTCGGCAAGCCATTCCCAGTCGGGGCCGTTTGTCGGTTTTAGCGGATCGTGGTCCGGCAACGGCACAGTCGCGCTTTCCGACGGAAAAACCGAGCGCATCCGATGCAAGGCGAGCTACAAGGTCAACAGCACCGGATTGAGTCTGAAGCAGACTCTCCGTTGCGCCAGCGACAGCTACAAATTCGACTTGAGTACCGACGTTACGAGCCAGGGTAACCGCATTTCCGGCAACTGGAGCGAAGCGAGCCGGAATCTTTTCGGTAATCTGCAGGGCACTGCCGGCGGTGGCCAGATCGAGGTGTTCGTCGAGGCTTCGGGATTTGCCGCCAGCGTGACGTTGCGGACCACCGGCAAGAAGCAGACGGTGCAGATCAGCTCCAAGGGCGAGATCAGGGGCGTCAATATCACGATGTCGAAGGACGGCTAACGCCGCCCCTCCTTCCGTTCACTCCGCCGGCTTCGCGCAACCCTTCAGGTTAGATGAAGCTACCGACCAGGCAAGGTGATGGGTTTCGCGGAGTTTATCATCGGGCGCGCATTCGCGCGACCCGTTGGCTCTACCCATCCTACGAAGCTATTTCGATGCGTCGGCGAACGCCGCAAGAATCCGCGCCCAGGAGCGAATGCCCTTGTGAAAGCTCTTCAGGTCATATTTTTCGTTCGGCGAATGGATGTTGTCGTCGTCGAGGCCAAAGCCCACCAGCACGGTATCGAGGCCGAGCGTGCGCTTGAAATCGGCGACGATCGGGATCGAGGCGCCCGACCCGATCAGAAGCGCTTGCCTGCCCCACTCCTCGGTCAGCGCCCGCCTGGCGGCGGCGAGCGGCTTCATGTTCCAGTCGAGCGCGATCGCGGGCGCGCTGGAATGGTCGCCAAATTCCGCCTTGCAATCCCCCGGCAGCCGCGCGGTCACGTAATCGCGAAAGGCCTTTCGGATCTTGCCGGGTTCTTGCCCCTCCACCAGGCGGAATGAAATCTTGGCCGACGCCTCCGCCGGGATCACCGTCTTGGAGCCCTCCCCGGTATAGCCGCCGATGATGCCGTTGATGTCGCAGGTCGGGCGCGAGGACACCTGCTCGATCAGCAGGCGATCCTTCTCGCCGGCGGGCAGCAACAGGCCGATCGGCTTCAGGAACGAATCCGGGGTGAGGTTGAGGTTCTTCCATTGCGCCAGAATATCCGGCGGCAAATCCTTCACCCCGTCATAGAAGCCGGGGATGGTGATATGGCCATTCTCGTCGTGAAGACCGCCGAGAATGCGGGTCAGCACCCGGATCGGATTTTGTGCGCCGCCGCCGAAGATGCCGGAATGCAGATCGCGATTGGCGGCCTTGATCCTGACCTCGTCATAGACGAGCCCGCGCAGCGACGTCGTGATCGCCGGCGTGTCCGGATCCCACATGCTGGTATCGCAGACCAGGGCGAAATCCGCCTTGAGGTCCGCCTTGTTGTTCTCGAGGAACGGCACGAAATTCTTCGAGCCGATTTCTTCCTCGCCCTCGATCACGATGGTGATGTCGACCGGCAGCGATCCCGTCACCGTTTTCCAGGCACGGCAGGCCTCGACGAAGGTCATCAACTGGCCCTTGTCGTCCTCGGCGCCGCGCGCGACGATGATCTTGCGCCCGTCGGCGTGGTCGGTAACGACGGGTTCGAAGGGCGGACGGTGCCAGAGATTGAGCGGATCGACCGGCTGGACATCGTAGTGGCCGTAGAACAGCACGCGCGGACGCCCGCCCGCGCCGCCATTGGCTTTGGCGACGATGGCGGGATGACCGGCCGTCGGCCTGACGTCGGTTGCAAATCCGAGCGTGGCGATATCGCGCGCCAGATGATCGGCGGCCTGCTTGCAGTCGCCGGCAAAGGCCGGATCGGCCGAGATCGACTTGATCCGCAACAGCGCAAACAGCCGCTCCAGGCTGTTGTCGAAATCGGCATCGATGCGGTCGAGGACCGGCTGAAGCTTCGCGTTGGACATCACGGATTTTCCTGGCTGGGGGCGCTGTTCTCTGCGCCATGTTGTAGCCCGCTTGCCGCCGGAGGCAAGCCGCCGGCGTGATCGGCGGCCGGCGGATGCCGCATGTGCCAGGCGAGCCCCGCCGCCAGCACGATGGTCGCCGCGAGATTGTTGCCGAAAGCCTGCAAATCGTGCGGAAAAATCGGAAGCGACAGGCATAGCAAGCCGCCCGCGATTGCCAGTGAAGCCCAGGTGCCGGCCCTGACGGCGGGCCGCGCATCATAGGCCGCGCGATGCATCAGCACCGTCATCGGAAAGAACAGCCACATGAAATAATATTGCCGCGCCAATGGCGAGGCCACGGTCATCAGGCAGAACAGGATGCCGAGCTCTTCGGCGTCCGACCGTTCCGTCCGGCGCGAGGCTGACGGCATCACCGCGATATATCCAAGTCCGATCAACAGCGAGATCGCGACCACGACCCCATTCG
>NZ_JBAVNZ010000315.1:0-3515 GCF_049691595.1 Bradyrhizobium sp. | reverse complement strand
ACTCGGCCGTTATCGCTCGACCGCAAAAAAACGGCGGACCTTTCGGCCCGCTGCTTCCGCCGCCGCTTCGGACTGACGCCGTCCGCGGCGCGGGGAAGGTGAGCGGCGCATTTTGACGCAACTTGCGCTCCCGATCTGCGTTACCATCTGATGGCTATGTCCAGCGACGATATCTTTTCCCCCAACCGCGCGCGCTCGCGACGGCCATTCCGTGGCGCGCAGCCGCGCGGCCCGGTGATCGATCAGGAGGGCCGGGAAATCCCCGAGCCGACGCTGCATGCGCAATTCCAGAGTTTTCGCCTCGATTTCAGGACTTCGTCCGCCAACCCATTCGCCAGTCTCACCCGCGAACAGCGGCTGGCGCGGCTTGAGGCACTGGCAAAGCTGCTTGACGTCGCCTTCATCCTGCCCGGCACCAACATCCGCTATGGCATCGATGGCCTGATCGGATTGATCCCGGTGGTCGGCGATCTTATCACGACCGCGATTTCGCTGTGGCTGGTGCGCGAGGCGCGCGCGCTCGGCGCACCCTGGCATGTCACGGCGCGGATGCTCGCCAATGTGGCGCTGGATGGCGCGGTCGGCATGGTGCCGCTCGCCGGCGATGCCTTCGACGTCATGTTCCGCGCCAATGTCCGCAATGTGCGGCTGTTGAAGCGCTGGATGGACAAGGAGCCGCGCTAGCCGAGCGCAGGATTGAGAACAAGAAAAAACCCTCGGACATGGTCCGAGGGTGTGGTGCTTGATGCCAGATTTTTTATGCGGCGTCCGCGTTGGCGTCGGTGCTGACGGGGGCGGGTGCGCGCGGACGGCGCGGCAGCGGGAAGGCTTCGCTCTCATACAGCGAACGGATGCCGCTCTGGTCGAAGCGGGCTTCCTCGACCTGCAGATAGGCGCCGTTCAGCGAGTCCGCCGGAAGTTCCTCGATCGCAAAGCGAACCGCTTCCGCCGCGGTGCCAAAGCGCCGATACGCAAAACCCGCCCGCTTCTTCTTGCGGATGGCAGCGGGGAACAATTCGGCGGCGGTGTCGAAGCTGAAGGGACGCATGGCTCTGTGACCTCGATTTTATTAGCTAGCGCGAGAACGTATGGGAATGGGACGACGGGTGGCCGCAACCAGCGGCGCGCCGTTCACGTCATTTCATCCTCTAATATAAGCCTGTTTGACGAAAATGCGACCCCCGAAAGGCCCGGACAGGTCTCATATTGAATCCGCGCATGGCAGCTCGAGGGCGCGGAATAAAACCTTTTATTTCAATCGCTTGTGCTGATCACAGCTTGCCGAGCAGGAGCAGGATCACCAGCACGACCAGAATGACCCCGCCAAGGCCCATGCCGGAATGGCCCATGCCATAGCCATAGCCGCCGAACCGGCCGCTGAAGCCGCCGAGCAGGAAAATGATCAGGATGATGACAAGTATCATTCCAAGCGACATGGAACTCTCCCCCGAAAGGCGGCCGGCGCGCGCACCGCGCCCCCGCGGCCGGGAGCAAAGCACATTTCGGGCCGCGAGTCCTTCGTCAACTGGCAATTGAGGAGGCGGCGTCGTTCCCGGATGGTTCGAACACCAGACCCTCAGCAGCAGCTTCAGCGGCGTGGCTTACTTCGGCTGCAGCTTCAGCGCCGCCGAGTTGATGCAGTAGCGCAGGCCAGTCGGGCCGGGGCCGTCGTTGAAGACGTGGCCGAGATGGCCGTTGCATTTCGAGCACAGCACCTCGGTCCGGATCATGCCGTGGCTAACGTCGCGTTCTTCATCGATGTGGCTCTCGACCGCGGGTTGGGTAAAACTCGGCCAGCCGCAGCCGGAATCGAACTTGGCGTCCGATTCGAACAGCATCTGCCCGCAGCCGGCGCAGGTATAGGTGCCGTTGCGATGCTCATGCTCGTATTCGCCGGAGAACGGCCGCTCGGTCGCCTTCTCGCGCAGCACGGCGTACTGCATCGGCGTCAACTCCTTGCGCCACTCGGCCTCGCTTTTCTCGACCTTGCCGGTCATCGTCTTGGTGTCGGACATGGAGTCTCCCTGGTGATCGCAGCCGTCAGTTGGTGACCTTGGCGCTGCTCGTAAGCGTCGGCTTCGCGATGTAGTTTTCCGCAAAGATCTTCTTCAGGTTTTCGACCTTCGGAATGTCGTTGTAGACAATATAAGGCTGGTTCGGGTGCAGCGTCAGGTAATCCTGATGATAGGCCTCGGCCGGATAAAACGCCTCCAGCGCGTCGACCTTGGTCACGATCGGCTTGCGGTAGACCTTTGCGGTGTTGAGCTGGGCGATATAGGCCTCCGCCACCTTCTTCTGCTCGTCGGAGGTCGTGAAGATCGCCGAGCGATATTGCGTGCCGGAGTCCGGGCCCTGGCGGTTCAACTGGGTCGGATCGTGCACGACGGAAAAGAAGATCTGCAGGATCTTGCCGTAGCTGATCTTGTTCGGGTCGTATTTGATCTCGACCGCTTCCGCGTGTCCGGTGGTGCCGGTGGACACCATGTTGTAGTCGGCGGTAGCCTTGCTGCCGCCGGAGTAACCCGAAACCGCGTTGACCACGCCCGCGGTATGCTGGAACACGCCCTGCACGCCCCAGAAACAGCCGCCCGCCAGCACCGCGGTCTGGATGCCGCCGGCCGCCTGCATGTCGGTGGCGGGGGGCGGGACGATCACGGGGTCTTCGGCCGCTCGCGAGGGCGCAATTGCAAAGGCGGCGATGGCCAGCGCGCCGGCCGCGGCAGCGCAAAGCGAGAGGCGGCTCAATGGGCTACGGGACATGGTTTCCTCTTGGGATGAGCGGGTTGAAGGCAGTTTAGAGCTGGAGCCGCGTTTCGCAACCGCCGGACTCTTCGCCACTGTCCGGAGATACGGGCAAGCGGTGGTTTTGTTACCTCCGGGGCCACACGGTTTCGTGAATAAAGCGCGTCTCTCCAAGGCGATAGGGGGATGACCGTCGCACTCGGATGAAGCAGCTAAACCACTACGCTGAGCCGTTTCGCCGCACGCGTGATGCCGGTGTAGAGCCACCTTGCGCGGCTGTCCTGGAACGCAAAGCTTTCGTCGAACAGCACCACGTCGTCCCATTGCGAGCCCTGCGACTTGTGCACGGTGAGCACATAGCCGTAGTCGAACTCGTCATAGGGTTTGCGCTGCTCCCACGGGATGGTCTCGATCGCGCCGCCAAAGCACTCGCCGCGCACCGAGACCTTGGTTACCTTGTGGCCGAAATCCTCGTCCGGCGTCAGCCGCATGGTGATGATTTTCGACTTCGACTGCGCGCGCGACTTCACCCGCCACAGCCCGCCGTTGAACAGGCCCTTCTTGCGGTTGTTGCGCAGGCAAACCAGCTTGTCGCCGGCGACCGGCAAGGCATCCTCGATGTTCAGCCGCTGCCGCATCCGCATGTTGTAGGCGCGGCGGGTGTTGTTGCGCCCCACCAGCACCTGGTCGGCGCTCATGACCCGAACTGGATCGAGATCGGTGCGCGATACCACTTCGCTTTCGCCATAGCGGCCGATCTCGAGCTCGCGGCC
>NZ_JBAVNZ010000314.1:0-19561 GCF_049691595.1 Bradyrhizobium sp. | reverse complement strand
GCGTAATGGATTGCTTCGCTTCGCTCGCAATGACGAAGAGGAAAAAAAGGCCGGGATCGCTCCCGGCCTTCGTTGTTTGCGTTCCCCGGAGGTGGCGCAGCGTGTAACGGTGCGCGGCTGATCCGGGGTCCATCCTGCTGCTGGTGAGTCCCGGCTCTGCGGCGCAGCGTTACACGCTGCGCCGCGTCCGGGACACGCCTGCCCTCAGTTCGAAGCCCGCTTCGGCGGGGTGGCCGGCCACGACTTGATCAGCGCGTCGTAGTCGACGGTTTCGCCCTTCGGCTTCTCGTTTGCCAGCTTGCGCTGCGGCGCGATGGTCTTGTCCTTCTCGGCCTTGGCGAACCAGTATTCGGCCGTCTCCTTCTTGTTCAGCTTTGGCCCGCAGGCGCCCTGCACGCCGGACTTCTCAAGACGTTCCAGCACCGAGTCCTGGGCCGCGGCCAGCGCGTCCATCGCCGCCTGCGGCGTCTTCGAACCGGACGACGCATCGCCGATGTTCTGCCACCACAATTGCGCAAGCTTCGGATAGTCAGGCACGTTGTTGCCGGTCGGGGTCCACTGCACGCGCGCCGGCGAGCGGTAGAACTCGATCAGGCCGCCGAGCTTCGGCGCACGCTCGGTGAACGACTTGTCCCAGATGTCGGACTCGCGGATGAAGGTGAGACCGACATGGCTCTTCTTCAAGGACACCGTCTTGGAGTTGATGAACTGCAGATAGAGCCAGGCTGCCTTGCGGCGATCCGGCGGCGTGGACTTCAGGAGCGTCGCGGAGCCGGCGTCCTGATAGCCGAGCTTCATGCCATCCTTCCAGTACGCGCCATGCGGCGACGGCGCCATGCGCCATTTCGGCGTGCCATCGGCGTTCATGACGGCAATACCCGGCTTCACCATGTCGGCGGTGAAAGCCGTGTACCAGAAGATTTGCTGCGCGATCGCACCTTGCGCCGGCACCGGTCCCGATTCGGAGAAGGTCATGCCTTGCGCCTGCGGCGGGGCATACTTCTTCATCCAGTCGAGATATTTGGCGATCGAATAGACCGCCGCCGGGCCGTTGGTGTCGCCGCCGCGCTCGACGCTTGAACCGACCGGACGGCAGCCTTCCATCCGGATGCCCCATTCGTCGACCGGCAGGCCGTTCGGGATGCCCTTGTCGCCGTTGCCGGCCATCGACAGCCAGGCGTCGGTGAAGCGCCAGCCGAGCGAGGGATCCTTCTTGCCGTAGTCCATGTGGCCATAGACCCGGACGCCGTTGATCTCCTTGATGTCGTTGGTGAAGAACTCGGCGATGTCCTCATAGGCCGACCAGTTCACGGGAACGCCGAGATCGTAGCCATACTTGGCCTTGAACTTGGCCTTGTATTCGGGATTGGAAAACCAGTCGTAGCGGAACCAATACAGGTTCGCGAACTGCTGGTCGGGCAACTGATAGAGCTTGCCGTCCGGCGCCGTCGTGAAGGATTTTCCGATGAAGTCATTGACGTCGAGCATGGGGTCGGTGACGTCCTTGCCCTCGCCCGTCATATAGTCCGACAGGATCACGGTCTGGTTGTAGCGGAAGTGCGTGCCGATCAGGTCGGAGTCGTTGATCCAGCCGTCATACACGTTCTTGCCGGACTGCATCTGGGTCTGCAGCTTCTCGACCACGTCACCTTCCTGGATGATGTCGTGCTTGACCTTGATGCCGGTGATCTCGGTAAAGGCCTTCGCCAGGGTCTTGGATTCATATTCGTGCGTCGTGATGGTTTCCGACACCACATTGATTTCCATGCCCTTGAACGGTTGGGCTGCCTTTTCGAACCACTGCAGCTCCTTCAACTGGTCGGCCTTCGACAGCGTCGAGGGCTGAAATTCGCTGTCGATCCACTTCTGCGCGGTGGCATCGTCGGCAAACGCCGGCGCCGCCATGGTGACAGAGGCCGCGATCAGCGCGGCCGCGCTGGTCATGGCGAGATAACTATCCTTGGTCAATCGACCATTCCTTCCTCTAAAGCGTCGCATGTTGGTTCCTCCGGTTGCAGCGACAAACAAAACCCAGGCCCGGGTTGACCCCGGATCTGCTCTTTTTCGCTCGTCAGACGGTGCGGAAGATCGCAACGGCCGAAACAAGCGAAATCAGTGTAGCGAGCCACAGGCTCGATATTTCAACGCCCTCCCCGATCGGAAGCGTCAGAAGCGGATCGGTGCCGACGAAGCCGATCCAAACCAGATGGATCACGGCGGTCAGCACCAGCGAAATGAACAGGCGATCGCCGCGCGTGGTCGGAATGCGCAGCACGCCGACGCGCTCGGCTTCGGGATAGGCAACCGCGAGCCAGGTCATCGCCCCGAGGGTCAGCGCCAGCAGCACGAAGAAAATCGCGGTCGGCAGCGTCCAGGCCATCCATGCGATGTTTTCCATGCCTATCTCCCACCACCCGGATCGCATCTCCGATGCGATCCGACCTCTCCCCGCAAGCGGGGCGAGGTGAAGAAGGAGAAGAAGCCGATCTGCTGTGCGTGACTGACCATGGCTACACCCTGCCGAGCGCAAAGCCGCGCGCGATGTAGTTGCGGACGAACCAGATCACCATGGCGCCGGGGATGATGGTCAGCACGCCGGCCGCGGCCAATAGCCCCCAATCCATGCCGGCGGCCGAAACCGTGCGCGTCATGATGGCCGAGATCGGCTTGGCGCTGACCGAGGTCAGCGTGCGCGCCAGCAACAATTCGACCCAGGAGAACATGAAGCAGAAGAACGCCGCGACGCCGATGCCGCTTGCGATCAATGGCACCAGGATCTTGATGAAGAAGCGCGGGAACGAATAGCCGTCGAGGAACGCGGTTTCGTCGATCTCGCGCGGCACGCCGGACACGAACCCTTCCAGGATCCACACCGCCAGCGGCACGTTGAAGATGCAGTGCGCCAGCGCGACCGCCCAGGGCGTATCGAACAGGTTGATCGCCGAATACAAATTGAAGAACGGCAATGCGTAGACCGCGGCCGGCGCCATCCGGTTCGACAACAGCCAGAAGAACAGATGCTTGTCGCCGAGGAAGCGGTAGCGCGAGAATGCGTAAGCCGCCGGCAGCGCCACCGAGATCGAGATCACGGTGTTGATCAGCACATATTTCAGCGAATTGATGTAGCCGGAATACCAGCTCTCGTCGGTGAAGATGCGCATATAGTTGGCGATGGTCGGCTGGTGCGGCCACAGCGTCATGGTGGTGACGATCTCGGTGTTGGTCTTGAAGCTCATATTGACGAGCCAGTAGATCGGCAGCAGCAGGAAGATCAGGAATGCCGAGATGATGACACGCCGGCCGGGAATCGAATGCATCACGCGACTCCCTCTCTTGGCGCGCGCTCGGCGCCGGCGTTGGTCATCACGGTGTAGAATATCCAGCACACGATCAGGATGATCAGATTGTAGACCAGCGACAGCGCGGCGGCCTTGCCGAGATCGAACTGCCCGAGCGCGATCTTGACCAGCTCGATCGAGACGAACGTGGTCGAGTTGCCCGGGCCGCCACCGGTCACCACGAACGGCTCGGTATAAATCATGAAACTGTCCATGAAGCGCAGCAGCACCGCGATCAACAGCACGCGATTCATCTTGGGCAACTGGATGGCGGTGAACACCGCCCAGCGCGAGGCGCCGTCGATCTGCGCCGCCTGATAATAGGCGTCGGGAATCGACTTCAGTCCGGCGTAGCACAACAACGCGACCAGGCTGGTCCAGTGCCAGACGTCCATCACGATGACGGTAGCCCAGGCGTCGAAATCGTTGGAGACGTAGTTGTAATTGATGCCGAGGCCATTGAGCGTGTAGCCCAACAGGCCGATGTCGGGCCGCCCAAAGATCTGCCAGATGGTGCCGACCACGTTCCAGGGAATCAGCAGCGGCAGCGCCAGGATTACGAGGCAGGCCGCCACCGTCCAGCCGGCGCGCGGCATCGACAGCGCCACCACGATCCCGAGCGGCACTTCGATCGCGAGAATCACCGCGGAGAAGAACAGGTTGCGCCCCAGCGAGGCCAAAAACCGCCCGCCGAGATCGGTGGAGGGATCGAGCAATTCCTTGAACCAGGCGACGCCATTCCAGAAGAACTGGTTGTTGCCGAAAGTGTCCTGCATCGAATAGTTCACCACCGTCATCAGCGGCAGGATGGCGGAGAACGCGACCACCAGAAACACCGGCAGCACCAGGAACCAGGCCTTTTGGTTGATGGTCTTGTCCATCAGGCCGCTCCCTCGACCAAACGGCTGTCGGCATAGACGTGAACGTGGCCGGGATCGAAGATCAGTCCGGCGGTGTTGTCGGGTACCGAAAATCCCGGCGGCACCCTTGCGGCGAATTTGGCATCGCCGATGCGAACGCGCGCGAAGCGGATGCGGCCGAGATCGTCGATGCGTTCGATGGTGGCCGAGAGCAGACCCGGCGCCGGCGGCGCCACATCGACGAATTCGGGACGCACGCCGAGTTCGATCATCGCCCCGGCCGGCAGGCGGTCATAGCTGCGGTTCAGCGCGATGGCATGGCCGCTGACCCGGGCCTCGCGGCCGCTGACCTCCGCCGGCACGATGTTCATGCCGGGCGAGCCGATGAAATAGCCGACGAAGGTGTGCGCCGGCTTGTCGAACAATTCCGCCGGGGTGCCGCTCTGCACCACACGGCCGTCATGCATGACCACGACGGTATCGGCGAAGGTCAGCGCCTCGGTCTGGTCGTGGGTGACATAGATCATCGTCAGGTCGAGGTCGCGGTGCAGCGCCTTCAGCTTGGAGCGCAATTGCCATTTCAGTTCGGGATCGATCACCGTCAGCGGCTCGTCGAACAAGACTGCCGCGACGTCGGAACGCACCAGCCCGCGGCCGAGCGAAATCTTCTGCTTGGCATCCGCGGTCAGCCGCGTCGCCTTGCGGTTGAGGTAGGGCGTGAGGTCGAGCAGATCGGCGATCTCCCTGACGCGGGCATCGACCTCGGCCGGCGCCACGCCGCGGTTCTTCAGGGGGAATGCGAGGTTCTGGCCGACCGTCATGGTGTCGTAGATCACCGGAAACTGGAACACCTGCGCGATATTGCGCTTCTGGGTTGACAGCGGTGTGATATCGGTGCCGTCGAACAGGATTTTTCCGCGCGAGGGCGTCACGATACCTGAAATCAGGTTCAACAGCGTGGTCTTGCCGCAGCCGGACGGCCCGAGCAGCGCATAGGCGCCGCCCTGCCGCCAGGTCATCGTTACTGGCTTCAGCGCGAATGATTCGGGATCGGCATAGTTGCCGCCGTAGGAGTGTGCGAGGTCGACGAGGTCAATGCGGGCCATGCGGCATCTCCCTCACATCGCGCCGGGGGCTGCGACCAGACGGTCGGCCGCGTCGAACACGAAGACATTGTCGGGATCGAGCACGGCATCGAGCATGTGCCCCGGCTCGAATTCGTGCACGCCGTGCAGCACCGCGACCCAGTTGGACGCATCGCGGTTGAGGTGCACGAAACTTTCGGAGCCGGTAATCTCGGTCACGGTGACGGTGGCGTGAAATGCATGGCGGCCGGCGACGCCACTGGCGAGCTCCAGCTGATGGGCCCGGAAGCCGACACGGTACGGGCCGTCGGCGAGAGCGGAATAGAGGCCCGACGCCGGCGCCTGGATTCCGCCGGCATATTGCACAAAGCCGTTTCTCTTCTCGATGCCGACGATGTTGAGCGGCGGATCGGAAAACACCTGGGCGACCCGCAGGGTTTCGGGATGGCGATAGACCTTTGCGGTGTCGCCGGCCTGCAGGATCCGCCCTTCCCACATGCAGACGGTGTCGCCGCCAAGCAGCAGCGCCTCCGACGGCTCGGTGGTCGCGTAGACGAAGATCGCGCCGGAGGCCTCGAAAATGCGCGGCAGCTCGGTGCGCAGTTCCTCGCGCAGCTTGTAATCGAGATTGGCCAGCGGCTCGTCCAAGAGCACCAGGTCGGCGCCCTTGACCAAGGCGCGCGCGATCGCGGTGCGCTGCTGCTGGCCGCCGGACAGTTGCAGCGGCATGCGCTTCAGATACGGCTCGAGTCTTAGAAGCCTGGCCGCCTCCTGCACGCGCTTCTCGATCTCGTCGCGCGGCTTGCGCTGCACCCGCAGCGGCGAGGCGATGTTCTCATAGACCGTGAGCGAGGGATAATTGATGAACTGCTGATAGACCATCGCGACCGATCGCTGCCGCACGTCGAACCCGGTGACGTCCTTGCCGTCGACCAGGACTCGGCCCGATGTCGGCCGGTCGAGGCCGGCGAGCAGCCGCATGATCGAGGTCTTGCCGGACAGTGTCGGGCCGAGCAGCACGCTTAGCGTGCCGCGCGCAAGCGTCAGCGAGACATCGCGGATGGTCGGGATACCGTGCACGGTTCGCGTGACGTTCTCAAGCATGACGCTCATGCGCGTCCTCCCGCTTCGCGCAGGGATCGTTCACCGGACGTGCGACGGGCGGCCATCCATTCGTCGAGGACGGTGATTTCGCCCGCCGACATCAGCAGTCCGAGCTTGGATCGCCGCCACACGACATCTTCGGCGGTGCAGGCCCATTCGTTCGCCATCAGGTACCTGACTTCACTCTCCGTCAAGGTGGCGCCGAACGACTGGCCGAGATCGGACATCGTTTTCGCCGCGCCAAGCCACTTGCCGGCGCGGGTACCGTAGGCATGGGCGAGCCGGTTGGCGTGCGCCCGCGAAAGAAACGCGTACTTGCGCGTGAGTTCCACGGTCAGGGCTGCGACCGCGGAGACATCCATGTCGCCGCCGGGCAGCGGCGCCTTGCCGGTCCAGCCTTCGCGCGCTTTGGCGCTGCGCAAGTAAGGCGATAGCCGTTCCAGTGCCTCTTCGGCGAGGCGGCGGTAGGTGGTGATCTTGCCGCCATAGATCGACAGCAGCGGCGCGCCGCCGGGCGTATCGAGCTCGAACACATAGTCGCGGGTGGCGGCCTTGGCTTCGCTGGCGCCATCGTCATACAGCGGGCGGACGCCGGAATAGGTCCAGACCACATCCTCCGGCCTGACCGGCTTGGCCAGATACTCGCTGGCGGACGCGCAGAGATACTGTATCTCCTCAGTCGAGGCTTTCACTTCCGCCGGGTCGCCATCGTAATCGCGATCGGTGGTGCCGATCAGCGTGAAATCGTCCTGATAGGGAATGACGAAGATGATGCGGCCATCGCTGTTCTGGAACATGTAGGCGCGATCGTGCGCGTAAAGCTTGCGCACCACGATGTGCGAGCCCTGCACCAGCCGCACTTTGGCCCGCGCGTTGACGCCTGCGCCCAACGCCAGCACGTTCTCGACCCAGGGTCCGCCGGCATTGACCAGCGCGCGCGCCCGGATGGTGTTGCGCGATCCGCTCCAGGCGTCCTCGACCGTGACCTGCCAGATGCCGTCGGCCTGCCTGATTTCGACAGCACGCGCGCGCGTGCGGATTTCGGCGCCGCGATCGGCGGCGTCCCGCGCCGTGAGCACCACAAGGCGGGCGTCATCGACAAAGCAGTCGGAATACTCAAAACCTTTGGTGTAGCGGTTGGCGATCAGGGGCTTTCCGACCTCGTCATGAACGAGGTCGACCGAGCGGGTCGGCGGCAGCAGATTCCGGCCGCCGATGTGATCGTACAGGAACAGCCCAAGCCGCAGCAGCCAGGCCGGGCGCAGGCCCGCGTGGTGCGGCAAAACGAAACGCAGCGGGCGGATGATGTGCGGCGCGATTTGCCAAAGGATTTCGCGCTCGATCAGGGCTTCGCGGACCAGGCGGAACTCGTAATATTCGAGATAGCGCAGGCCGCCATGCACGAGCTTGGTCGACCAGGACGACGTTCCGCTGGCCAAGTCATTCATTTCACATAGGAAAACAGTATTGCCCCGGCC
The DNA here is from genome assembly GCF_049691595.1 of Bradyrhizobium sp. Taxonomy (GTDB): domain Bacteria; phylum Pseudomonadota; class Alphaproteobacteria; order Rhizobiales; family Xanthobacteraceae; genus Bradyrhizobium. The sequence continues at coordinate 11,696 of NZ_JBAVNZ010000314.1, read as the reverse complement.
CGCCGCATCGCGCGCGATGCCGCAACCATTGACGCCGCCTCCAACGATAGCGAGGTCGTAAATCCGGTCCAACAGACGCTTCCCCCGGCGATCGCCTGTTCAGTTCGGCGATTTTGCTTTCGAATTTAATTAAATCACAAACAAAAGCGAAAGCAACTGAAAAGAGGAACCAATGGCAGAGATCATCGGCTCGCAGTCGGCTCGAATCGATGCGGACTACATCGAGCCAGATAATGGACGGTGGCTTGTGCTGTCGAGACACGACACGCCATCAAATTGCTGGTCTATGTTAAGCGCAAGAATGTCCCAGGCACATATGCAACGACGCGACTTCATTAGAGCTGTTGGGGGGACCGCGATGGCGTGGCCGCTCGTGGCGCGCGCGCAGCAGCCCGCGATGCCCGTGGTGGGATTCCTGCGCAGCACCCCCTTCGCAGACGCGATGCACGTCGTAGCGGCGTTCCGGCAGGGCTTGAAGGATGCAGGCTTCGTTGAAGGCCAGAATATCGCGGTCGAGTACCGTTCTGCGGACAGCGATCTTGGCCGGTTGCCAGTTCTGGCGGCTGAATTGATCCACTGGCCGGTGGATGTGATCGTCGGGAACAACGTTTCCGCGCTCGCGGCCAAGGCCGCCACCACGACGGTGCCGATCATCTTCGCGGACGGGGGCGACCCGGTCAGGGATGGCCTCGTCCCCAGCCTGAACCGACCGGGCGGCAACGTCACGGGCGTGGTTTTCTTCGCCGGCGTGTTGGGGGCGAAGCGACTGGACTTGCTGCACCAACTGGCTCCCAAGGCGACAACAATTGCCGTGCTTGTGTATCCCAACGCGGCTGACACCGAAGCCGAACGAAAAGATGTGCAGACCGCAGCACGTGCCATCGGACAGCAAATCGTCATGTTCGATGCCAGCAGCGACCGCGACATCGAGATCGCCTTCGCAACCTTCGCCCGACGCGGGGCTGGTGCGTTGCTGGTCGGCACCGGCGCGTTCCTGAACTCCCATCGGGATCGTATCGTCGCACTGGCGGCTCACCACAGGCTGCCGGCGAGCTATGCCCAGCGGCAGCCTGTTTTGGCCGGCGGCCTGATGAGTTACGGAGCCAGCATCACCGACGCCTATCGACAGGTCGGCAACTACGCCGCACGGATCGTCAAGGGCGAGAAGCCGGCCGATCTTCCGGTCATGCAGTCCACCAAATTTGAGTTCGTGATAAACCTCAAGACCGCGAAATCGCTCGGCCTCGATCTATCGCCAACGCTGCTCGCGCTCGCCAATGAAGTGATCGAATAAAATCGAGTAGTTCTGGTTCTAGCGCAGTCGAGCCACGGTGGAAGAGGTCTCGATGCCGCTTTCATCGATATCGGCGGAAGACTTGTCCATCGCCGCGACCACCTCGATGCCGCGCGTATGGCAGATGTTGGCGAGCCCGGCCGGCAGTTCGGCGTCGGTGACGAACGTCTGGATCTGGCTGATATGGGCGATGCGGACCGGGGCGCTACGCCGCAATTTCGTGCTGTCAGCCACCAGCATGACGCTGCGCGCGTTGGCAATGATCGCCTGCGCCGCCTGGACTTCACGATAGTCGAAATCCAATAGCGCGCCCTCCTCGTCGATCGCGGACGCGCCGATGATGGCGTAATCGACCTTGAACTGGCCGATCAGTTGCGTCGCGGTCGAGCCGACCACGGCGCCGTCGGCGCGGCGGACGGCGCCGCCGGCCACGATCACCTCGATGCGCGGATGGCGGTACAGCAGCATCGCGACATTGAGGTTGTTGGTGATGACGAGCAGATCCTCATGCGAGGTCAGCGCGCTCGCGACTTCTTCCGTGGTGGTGCCGATGTTGATGAACAGCGAGCAGCCGTTCGGGATCCGCGCCGCCGCCGCCGCCCCGATCGCCTTCTTCTCCTCCGCCGCCACGAAACGCCGCGCCTCATAGGCGAGGTTCTCGACCCCTGAGGCGATGATGGCGCCGCCATGGATGCGCGTCAGCGAGCGCTGGTCGCAGAGATCGTTGAGGTCCTTGCGGATGGTCTGCGCCGAGACCTCGAAACGTTTTGCGAGGTCCTCCACCATCACCCGGCCAAAGGCGCGGGCGATGTTGAGGATTTCGGTCTGGCGATGCGACAGTCCGGCCACGGCGGCACCCTTGAGGCGATAGCGCCTCATGGTGCGGCGGTTCGGCGCGCCGGTCAACGCGGCAGATCGGCCGCGAGGGCGGTCGCATTGACGAGCGGCGAATTTCCGCCACCTCGGACGGCGGCGGCAACGGGCCGGCTCTTCACGATGTCATGGTTAACAATTTGCAAAAAAGCGCGTTGCGCCGGCGAGGCGACATGCCCGTTCGCACCGGTAAACCGCCGTTCACCGGTATCATTTGCCCTTCTTAATTGAAGTCCAACGGTTTCGTGCTTCCCTTGCCTGCGCCCGCCGGGGAAGCGGTACCGTTTCACCGGGCAAAGCGCGGAAAATTTTCCATGATGCAGGTCGAACGGATCTGGGAATTCCTGCAGCGGTTGAGCCCGCTGACGCGGAGCTGCCTGCTCGCCGAGCTGGAGCGGCTGGAATTGTGCGGCGTCGAAATGCCGGGCTCGGCCGACATCCAGGCCAGGCTGCGCACCGAATTGAGCAAGGATGGTTTGACGCCGGGCGCCCCCAGTCCGTCCCTGTACTTTTTCGCGCCGCTGGAGCCTCTGCTGGTCGATAGTGCGCCGGAGCATGCCAATTTCGGGAGAATCGCGCGCGGCTCGCTTGGCCCGATCTGGGAATGGATCGGCCGCGACTTGCTGCCGATCATGGCAAGCGACTACAACGAGCAAATGAAGGGCTTGATCGCCGCCGACAAGCAGCGCCAAGCGCAGCAAGCCGCCGCCACCTTCCAGACCAAGGTGACAAAGTCGCTTGAGGGAATCCTGGGAACGCCCGAGGGCGCCGGGCGGGCACGCAGCAAACTCGCGGCCTACACCGCATCACCTTCGGCCTATGGCGACCTGACCAAGGTCATGGGCGCGTTGCGCGCGCGCGAGGCGCTGGCCAAGTTCGGCGAGGCGCTGCCGGCAAGGATCTCGAAATTTGACGGCGCGCTGGTCGGAAAGATAGCGGCACAGCTGGACGCGTTCCGGAAAAACAACGCCGACGCGCTGCCCTTCGCACTGGCACTGGTCGAAGGACGCCTCAAGACGCCCTGGCAGTTGATCCGTCTCGCCACCAAAGCCGCGCGCAGCAAGCGCGCGGCCGATGTCGCCGCCACGCCCTATGCGATCGCAGTCTCGATGGTGCTGGACCGGATTGACGACAAACGTCAGGCATTGCGCATTGCCCTGAAGAACAACCGCGTCGTCGTCGCTCGCGATATCCTCGTTGACATCTACAACACCGAATATGCGCTGCAGGTTCGCATCCGCGAACTCGAGGAATCCGAATGGGGCACGCGGCTGCGCAATATCATGGATGCGATCGCGGCCATGGTGGACGCCGAGGCGAACCGGTTTCCCGATGACGTCGACCATGTCCTGAAGTCACGCAACTTGCGAAGCCAGTATTTGCTGGCCGGTCGCCTGACCTATCTGGCCTGGAAAGGACGCGATGCGATCAGCGACGGCGCCGCCTTTTGCAAGAGGCTGGTCGGCCAGACCTGATTGGTGGCCGGATCGCCGAGGTCGAAATGAGCCAGACGGACGCTGCGATCCGAAGCGCCTTCGTCCTGGAGAAAGATTGGGCTGAAGCAGCTTCCCATCAGGCCCGACGATCGCGACGGCCCGGCCCATGCTCATGAAGGCATTGAGCGCCAATTCGGCGGCATGAGCGGACGACGCGGCGGAATCGTTGCCGTGCCGGTTTTCCGAAGAACCGGCGCGGTCGGCTGGCGAGGCTGTTGCAGCATTGGCCATTGTGCCGGCGGCAAAGCCCGCGTGCGTTGCAAATCCGTGAACCATCCCTGCAGATGCCACCGAAGGTAAACGGTGCGTCAGCCAGCGGGGCTGTCACTCAGTAGATTTACGGAGTTAGACGTTTGCGCGTCGTGCGCAGGGCGGTCTCCCTGCGCCTAAGAAGGATCAGCTTCGACCTTCGCCACGATGACATGCGCGTGGATTTCGGCGGCAATTTCGCCGTCGCCATGCCTCTCTTTGACGCCGGGCTGCGACGCCATCGGCAGCACGTCACCGGCGAGACGGGCGGCCGCGCGCTCGGCCTCGCGCGCACTGCGGAACAGCCGGCCTTCCAGCCGGTTGAACCGACGGGTCGCCGCGAAGAAGCGAAAGCCTTCGGGATTGCGCACGACGATGCCCGCAGCCTGCGAACCGACTTCGATGATGTAGGTGTCCGGCATGGCCCATCCTCGATTGATTCGGGGGATACAACCGCGCGCGTGCCTGAAGGTTCCTCGGGCCAATTGAATAATGATGGCGCGACAAGGACGGCCATCACCGGGCCTGTCCCGGTGGTCCACGCCTTGCTTTCGTCCTGAAGCGACAAAGAAAGTGCGGCCGGAACCCGGCTACGCCAAGGCTTTGCCGGGCTTTCCAGTGTTGGTCCGCCGAAGCTTTAGCGAAGGCGGGCAAGTCGGCCATCACGAAAGCCGTTACGCCGCACTGGCCGCGCCATCCCCCTTGATCGCCCGCGGGTGGCCGTGATCATCGATCGAGACATAGAAATTGCCGTCGGTGACCAGGATCGAACGCGTCTCGCTGCGGCGCAGCACCCAGGCTTCGAGATGGACGGTGACGGAGGTCCGGCCGACCCATGGGTGTCGGTCACCGAAAACTCTCCCAGCCGGCATCGGGTGCAAAGCGCCCGCCGAATTTTTCCGCGAGCGCCCGCAACGCCGACACCACGTTATCGGCGCCGCGGGTGCGCGCGTAATTCAGCGGGCCGCCGCGGAACGGCGCATAGCCGGTGCCGAAGATCATGGCGCCGTCGACCATGTCGGCATTGTCGACGATGCCCTCGCGCAAGGCTGCGACGCAGACATTCGACATCGGCAGGATCAGCCGGTCGATCATTTCCTGTGCCGGCTCGCTGGTCGACGGCGCCACGGCGGCGGTGTCGGCCCTGCCGTCCTTCCATGCGTAAAAACCCTTGCCGGTCTTGCGGCCGAGTTCGCCTTTGGCGACCTTCTCGCGCAGCCAGGCCGGCGTCGGCGGCAGCAAGTCGCCAAATTTCGAGCGCAGCATGTCGCCGACGTCGAGGCAGATATCGAGGCCGACCTGATCGGCGAGTTCGATCGGGCCCATCGGCATGCCGAATTTCTTCGCCGCCGCGTCGATGACGACCTTGTCGATCTGCTGGTCCAGCATCACCATCGCCTCCAGCATGTAGGGCGTCAGGGCGCGGTTGACGAGAAAGCCCGGCGAACTCCTGACCGGCAGCGGCAGCCGGTCGATGGCGCCGACAAAGGCCAGCGCTTCCTTCAACAGTTGCGGATCCGACCCGTCATGGCTGACGACCTCGACAAGCTGCAGCCGCGACACCGGATTGAAGAAGTGCAGCCCGAGCAGCCGTTCGGGCCGTTGCAGCGTGGTGCGCAGATCCTGCAAGGGGATGCTGGAGGTGTTGGTGGCGAGGATCGCGCCGGCCTTCATCCGTGGCTCCAGCCCGGCATAAACCTTCTGCTTCAGTTCGAGCTTTTCCGGCACCGCCTCGATGACGAGATCGGCATTGCGCACGCCCTCGCCGTCCATGTCGGGGATCAACCGGTCGAGCGCGTCACGCAGATCGGTGCGCTTGCGCACGATCTTGCCGAACAGCTCGGCGGCGCGCCTGATCGCGCCGGCGATCGGCTCGGCCTTCATGTCTGCCAGCGTCACCCGCATGTCCTGGCTGGCGCACCAGGCCGCGATGTCGCCGCCCATCGCGCCGGCACCGATGACGTGAACATGTTCGATCCTGTTGCCGCTGCCGGCGAGCTTCTTCATCTGCTCGCGCAGAAAAAACACCCGGATCAGGTTCTGCGCCGTCGGCGTCACCATCAGATTGGCGAACGACGCCTTCTCGGCGCTCAGCATCGCGAGCTTGTCGCCGCCATGCTTTTCCCAGAGGTCGATCAGCGCGTAGGGCGCCGGATAATGTTCGTGCGGCGCGGCTTTTTCGACCTCGCGGCGCATGCGCGAGGCCAGGAAGCCCCTGACGGGGCCGAGATTCAAGACGGTCGTGAGCAGCCCGGGCGTGGCGCGCTTCAGTCGGCCGAACACCGCGTCCTTCACCGCGTTGCGGACGTGCCGTTCCTGCGTCACGGCATCGACCAGCCCCAGCGATTTTGCCCGGCGCGCGTCGATGGTCCGGCCAGTCAGCATCAAGGTCATCGCCTGCATCGGATTGACGCGTTGCGTGAAGCGCATGGTGCCGCCGAGGCCGGGGTGAAGGCCGAGCATTACCTCGGGAAAGCCGAAACGCGCATCGTCGATCGCGATGCGCGACTGGCAGGCCAGCGCGACCTCGAGGCCGCCGCCGAGGCAGAAGCCGTGGATCACGGCAACGGTGGGAACCCGCAGCGCCGCCAGGCGGTCGATCACCGCATGGGCGCGGCCGATCGCCGTCTCGACGGTGCGCGGATCGCTGGCGCCGCGGAACTCGTTGACGTCGGCGCCGGCGATAAAACCGGATTTCTTGGCGGAGCGAATGGCGAGCCCGGTCGGCCGCCGGCTTTCCAGCGCCGCCAATACCGCGTCGAGTTCCTCGAGCAGGTCGGCCGACAGCGTGTTGGCGCTACTGCCGTCACGGTCGAACAGCAGCCAGGCGATCCCGTCGGCATCCCGGGTCAGCTTGAAGTTCCTGTACGGCCCGCCGGCGTCGGGCTTTGGTCCAAGCTCGAGCACGCGATCGCCGAGAACGTCCATGATCTCTGAATCCATGATCACACCGTCTCTATCAACATCGCGCCGCCCTGCCCGCCGCCGATGCATTCGGTGGCGACGCCGCGTCTGGTGCCGAGCCGCTTCATCGCATTGACGAGATGCAGCACGATGCGGTTGCCGCTGGTGCCAACAGGATGGCCAAGGCTGATCGCACCGCCATCGACATTGAGTTTTGACCGGTCGATCTGGCCGGCGGCGCCTTCGAGGCCCAGAATCCCGCGGCAGAACTTTTCGTCGTTCCAGGCGGCGAGGCAGCCCAGCACCTGCGTCGCAAAGGCCTCGTTCAACTCCCAGGTCTCGATGTCTTGCAGCGTCAACCCGTTGCGCTTCAACAGCGCGGTCGCCGACAGCACCGGGCCGAGACCCATGATGCCGGGATCGAGCGCCGACCACTGGCTGTCAAGGATGACCGCCTTCGGCGTCAGGCCGTGCCTGGCGACGGCCGCTTCCGACGCCAAAATCACCCAGGACGCGCCGTCGGTGATCTGCGAGGAATTGCCGGCGGTGACCTGGCCCCAGGGGCGCTCGAACACCGGCTGCAATTTCGCCAGCGTCTCCGGCGAGGAATCCGGCCGCACGCCGTCGTCGTGCTCATAAAATTTGCCGTCGCGCGAGAACGCGGTTTCGACCTCGCCCTTCAGCCAGCCCTGAGACTGGGCGTTGGCGAGCCGCTTGTGGCTTTCGGCGGCGTAGGCATCAGACTGCGCGCGGGTGATGCCAAAGAGGTGGCCGACCACCTCCGCCGTCTGGCCCATGTTGAGTTCGGTGATGGGATCGGTCAGCCCGCGCTCCAGGCCGATGATCGGCTTCAAGAACCGCGGCCGGATTCTTGATGCGGCAATGATCCTGGCGCCGATGCCCTTGGCGCCGGCGAGGCCGGCGAACCAGCGCACGCCCTGCTGCGGCCAGACCAGCGGCGCATGGCTCAGCGCTTCCGAGCCGCCGGCAAGGATCAGGTCGGAGACGCCCTCGCGGATGTAGCGATAGCCGGTGTCGATCGACTGCATGCCGGAACCGCAATTGATCTGCACGGTGAAGGCGACCATCTTTTCGCCCATGCCGAGCCGGAGCACGGCGACGCGCGCCGGGTTCATCTCATCGGCAATGACGTTGACGCAGCCGAGGATCACCTGATCGAAGGCGGTGGGCGCAAAGGGTTGCCGGGCCAGTAAAGGCCGGCCGCACTGCACGGCGAGATCGACCGGGGTGAACGGGCCGGGACCGGAGCGCGCTTTCAGAAACGGCGTCCGGCTGCCGTCGACAATGAAAACCGACCGCGCCATCAGCTCGCCGCCCTCTGCTCGCCAAACTCCTGAACGAACTGATGCACTTCGGCGGGTTTCTTGTAAATCGGCGAAAGCGCTTCCGGCGCGAAGTCATCGACTTCAATCACCTTCGCAACCGCCTCCTGCGCGGCTGCAAGCTTGTCGGCTTCGCCTTGGGTGATGACGCCCTTCTTCACTGCCTCGTTCAGATCGTGCAGCCGCGCGGCGTGCATCTTCCTGGCAATATCCTCAGTCGCGGTGACAAGCAGGAACGCCTTCTCCAGCCGCGCCACGCCTCCGTCGTCATCGACATCGGCAAGATCAGGCGTCAGCCGGTCGCGCGCCGCCGACGGCGCCAGCACGAGCTGCGCGCAATGATGGACGACCACGTCGGACGGCCCGCGCACGCGTGCGCCAAAAGGCTGGACCAGGAATTTCAGGACAGCAGCGACAAACCGGTTCGGCAGATTGCCGAGGATTTCCGCAAAACGGTTCTCGATGGTCCTGGTAAAGAGGTCGGCGTCCCACCAGACATCGCCGGCCTCCAGCGCCTCGCGCTCGGTGTCCGACATGGCAGGCAATACGCCGCGGGACCAGGAGAAGATCGGTCTGGTGATGAAATCGCGGCGAAAGGAGGTCATGGCGAGATCCTCATGGTCGGCGGCGAGATGGCCACTTTAGCGCAAAGTGCAGGATCCGGGTGAACACTTCGCTTTGAAAGTAAGGCGAAATTGACGCGGGTGGGAGCGCCGTTTGACAACGGCAGAATCCGGCCTCAGTTCCGAAAAGCGCGTCGAGGGCACCCTTCTCCCTCTCCCCGCAAGAGCGGGGCGAGGGAGAAGAAGGATCAGTCCGGCCTTGCCATCTCGAACATGTTTTCCGGTTTGATCTCGAAATAATCGCCGCGCCGGCCGGCGCGCACGATCGGGCGGGCGAGCGCGGTCTGGTAGACGCCATCCTTGATCATCGCCTTGTCGATATGGACGGCGACGACCTCGCCCAAGGTCAGCCAGCCCTGCACCTTCTCGCCGTTGGCGCCCTGCAACTGGATGATCTGCGTCAGCTTGCATTCGAACGACACCGGACTTTCCGCGACCCGCGGCACGTTGACGAGCCTGCCCGGCGCCGCGGTCAATCCGGCGATCTTGAATTCGCTGACGTCGTGGGCGACGTGAGCCGCGGTCGCGTTCATCTGCTGCGCCAGATCCATGGTGGCGAGATTCCAGACGAACTCGCCGGTGTCCTGGATGTTGGCGACGCTGTCCTTCCAGGACGTGGAGGAGAAGCCGATGATCGGCGGATGGTAGTTGAAGCCGTTGAAGAAACTGTAGGGCGCCAGATTGATATGGCCCTTGCTGTCCCGGGATGAAATCCAGCCGATCGGACGCGGGGCGATGATGGCGTTGAACGGATCATGCCTCAGGCCGTGGCCGTGGCGCGGCTCGTAATAGTGCAGGTCTTTCGGGCTGGCGGCGTCCATTCCGGTAGCTTCCTTGCAAATTCGATGACACTTTCACCGTCATTGCGAGGAGCGAAGTGACGAAGCAATCCATATTGCGTATGCGGCGCCGGTGGATTGCTTCGCTTCGCTCGCAATGACGCACAAAAACTCGACCGCCTAACCGGCCGCCGCTCTCGCCCTCGGCGCAAGCCCCGCGAGCACGAAGTCGATCATTTCATTGATCGCCGGCCCCGGCTTGTTGGCGCATTGCGCGATCATCTGCGGGTGGAAGAACCGCATCATGGCCGTGAAGGCGCACATCGCCGCCACCGGCACCTCGGCCGCCTCGAATTCGCCGGATGCCGCGCCTTCCGCAATCACCTGGCCGATGGTGGCGGTGATGCGCTCCATATGGGCCGCGCAGACCTCCCAGCTTTCCTCCATCGCGATGGCGACCATCTCATGCAATTTGGCATCGCCGACATAGCGCTCCGAATTCATGCGGTGGACGGTTACCATGAGTTCGCGCAGGCGGGTGGCGGCCGGATCCCGCCGCGCCGCGATGGCGTTCGCGGCGATCTCGACTTCGTCCATCAGGCCGCGCGCGACGCTCTCGTGGATCGCCTTCTTCGAATCGAAGAAGCGATAGACGTTGGCCGGACTCATGCGCAGTTCTTTGGCGATGTCGGCAACCGTGGTCTTCTGGTAGCCGATCTGGCGGAACAGACGCTCCGCCACCACGAGAATCCGTTCCCTCGTGTCGGGTTCGACATGTTCCGAAATCAGCGCCATCGCAGTTCTCAATGTCCAATTATTCCGCGGCCTCAGCAAGCGGAAATGCGAGCTGCGCCTCCGGCTCATGTTGCGGCGCAGAGACGGGTTGCGCGGTCGGGCCGCTTTCCTCCAGGCTCTTGCGGAACCAGAGCGCGTAGAGCCCCGGCAGGTACAGCAAGGTCAGGAAGGTTGCAACAAACAAACCGCCCATGATGGTGATCGCCATCGGGCCCCAGAACGCGGAGCGCGACAGCGGAACCATCGCCAGGATCGCGGCGAGCGCCGTCAGCACCACCGGACGGGCGCGCCGGACGGTGGCCTCGACGATCGCCTCCTTCCGCGTCAGGCCGTGGGAGACATCGGTCTCGATCTGGTCGACCAGGATCACCGCGTTGCGCATGATCATGCCGGCCAGCGCGATCAGTCCGAGCAAGGCCACGAAGCCGAACGGCTGGTTGGCGACGTTCAGCCCGAGCGAGGCGCCGACGATGCCGAGCGGCGCCGTCAGGAACACCAGCAACAGCCGCGAAAAACTCTGCAACTGGATCATCAGGAGCGTCAGCATGATGATCACCATCAGCGGAAACAGGATGAAGATCGACGCGTTGCCTTTGGCGGATTCCTCGAACGCGCCACCCGCCTCGATCCGGTAGGCCGGCTCGAGATGATCGCGGATTTCCTGCAGCTTCGGCCAGATCTGGTTGGTGACGTCGGGCGCCTGCACGCCGTCGACGACGTCGCCGCGCACGGTGATTGCCATGTCGCGGTTGCGCCGCCACATGATCGGTTCCTCGTGGGCGTATTCGATCCTGGCGACCTGCTGCAGCGGCACCGCGACGCCGTTGCGCGAGGTGATGGTGAGATCGCCGACGCGGCCGAGATCGAGCCGCTCCGAGGCCACCGCGCGGGCGATGACGCCGACCTTCTCGATGCCGTCCCGGATGGTCGTCACCTGCGCGCCCGAGATCAGCATGGCGAGCGCCTGCGAGACGTCCTGCGGGGTCAGGCCGAGCGCGCGGGCGCGGTCCTGATCCACCACCAGCTTCAGGTAGGGCGACTGCTCGTTCCAGTCGAGCTGCGGATCCCTGACGTTGGGGTTTTGGCGAACGACGTCGCGCACCTTGTAGGCGATCTCGCGCACGGTCCCGGCGTCGGGGCCAATGACGCGGAACTGGACCGGGAAGCCGACCGGCGGGCCGAAATTGAAGCGGTCGACGCGCACGCGGGCCTGGTTCAGCATGCCGTCGGCGGCCGCTTTTTCGATCCGCGCCTTGATCCGCTCGCGCGCCTCGACGTCCCTGGAGACGATGACGATCTCGGCAAAGGCCTCGTTCGGCAGTTGCGGATTGAGGCCGAGC
>NZ_JBAVNZ010000313.1:0-5520 GCF_049691595.1 Bradyrhizobium sp. | reverse complement strand
GCGCCAGCGTGGTCTTGCCGGTTCCGGCATAGCCGAACAGGCGGAACACCGGCGGCGTGCCGTTCCTGCCCGGCTTGGCCTTCAGCCAATCGGCAACCGCCTTCAGCGCGGAATCCTGGTGAGGCGTAAAGATGGTCATGGGGTCTCGGCGGAGCGGAGGTCGTGCTAGGAGGCGACGACTCAACAGCCCGCAAAGCTAACCATTCGTGCGTTCCAATCAAGCCGGCTTCCATAGCGCGGAATTGCTGTGCGGAACCGAGGCTAGACTTGCGCCTTGCCGGGGCTACACTACGCGCAAAACAACGAGCCGGTCGCGGGAGATACGTCATGAAGTTCGGCATCTTTTATGAGCTGCAATTGCCGCGCCCGTGGCAAGCCGGCGACGAGCTCAGGCTCTACCAGGACGCGCTGACGCAGCTCGAGACCGCCGACCGGCTCGGCTACGACCATGCCTGGGTGGTGGAACATCATTTCCTCGAGGAATATTCGCATTCGCCGTCGCCGGAATCCTTTCTCGCCGCAGCCTCCCAGCGCACCAAAAACATCCGGCTCGGCCACGGCATTTTGCAGCTTACCACCAATCATCCCGCGCGGGTCGCCGAGCGCGTCGCGGTGCTCGATCTGCTGAGCAATGGCCGCTGCGAGTTCGGCATGGGCGAGAGCGCCTCGATCACCGAGCTGACGCCGTTCGGCCGCGACATGGAAACCAAGAAGGAAGTGTTCGAGGAAGCCGTCCGCGCCATCTTCCCGATGTTTGGGGACGGCGGCAGCGAGCATCACGGCAAATATTTCGACATACCGCTCCGCAACGTGGTGCCGAAACCGGTGCAGAAGCCGCATCCGCCATTGTGGATGGCGTGCTCGCAATTGCCGACCATCGAGCGCGCGGGCCGGCACGGCTTCGGCGCGCTCGGCTTCCAGTTCGTCAGCGCGGACGCGGCGCATGCCTGGGTGCACGCCTATTACAACGCGATCACCAAGCGGCTGAAGAAGCTCGCCGACTACCGGATCAATCCGAACATGGCGCTGGTGTCGTTCTTCATGTGCGCCAAGACCGACGAGGAGGCGCGGGCGCGCGCCGACGGCGCGACCTTCTTCCAGTTCGCGCTGCGCTTCTACGGCGCATCGCAGAACCGCCAGCGTCCGGCCCCCGGCACCGTCAACATGTGGGACGAGTACAACAAGTGGAAGCGCGAGAATCCGGAAGCGCAGGAGGCGGCGCTGCGCGGCGGCCTGATCGGCTCGCCGGAAACCATCCGCAAGAAACTGCGGCGGTTCCGCAGTTCGCACATCGACCAGGTGATCCTGCTCAACCAGGCTGGCAAGAACAGCCACGAGCACATCTGCGACTCGCTGGAACTGTTCGCCAAGGAAGTGATGCCGGAATTCAGGCACGATCCCGAGCACGACGCCTGGAAAGCCGGCGTGATGAGCGGCGCGATCCAGTTGGAAGAGATCGATACCGAAGCCTTCAAGGATCGCTACGGCAAACTGGCGGTCAATGTGACGCCACCGCCGAAGGTCGCGGCGGCCGGTTGATCAACGCGGTCACGTGATGAAGCGCATCGCGGTCTGGGCTTTTTACGGCGTCGGCGCGCTGGCGGTCGCCTACCTCGCGCTGTTCGCCTATGCGTTTTTCACCGGGCGCGACCTGCAGCCCGGCGATCCCATTCGCATTTTCCGAAAACCCGATGCGCCGAGTTATTCGTTTGGTGAAATGACTATCCAACAACGTCATTGCGAGCGAAGCAATGACGGCGGTGAGGTCCTGATTAACCCGCGGTCGCCAGCCGCTGATACTCGCCCGCGCCTGCCGGGGTGATCGGCAATCCGCCGTCGGCATATTCGTTCAGCTTGTTGCGGAGCGTACGGATCGAGATGCCGAGGATGTTGGCGGCGTGGGTGCGATTGCCGAGGCAATGTTTCAGCGTCTCCAGGATCAGATCGCGCTCGACGTCCGCGACGGTGCGGCCGACCAGCGCGCGCGTCACCTGCTCGGCGGCGAAGGTCGCATGCGCCACCGCGGGCGCGGTCCTGGCGAGGTCGAGGCGGTTGCCGTCCGGCGTCAGGATGGCTTCGGCGCCGATCTCGTCGCCGTGCGCCATCAGCACCGAGCGATGGATGGTGTTTTCCAGTTCGCGGACGTTGCCCGGCCAGCGGTTGGCGGTAAGCACCTTCCTGGCGTCGGCCGAGATCGGCCGTAGCGGCACGCCATTGGCCTCGGCATATTTCCTGGCGAAATGCTGCGCCAGTTCGAGAATGTCGGCCGGACGATCGCGCAGCGGCGGAATCTTGAGATTGACGACGTTGAGGCGAAACAGCAGGTCCTCGCGGAATGAGCCTTCGCGCACGGCGTCGGCCAGATTGCGGTTCGATGTCGCGATGATGCGGATATCGACCGGCACCGGCTTGGTGCCGCCGACGCGGTCGATCACGCGCTCCTGAATTGCGCGCAGCAGTTTGGATTGCAGCCGCACCTCCATTTCCGAGATTTCGTCGAGCAGCAGCGTGCCGCCGGTGGCCTCCTCGAATTTGCCGATCCGCCGCGCCACCGCGCCGGTGAATGCGCCCTTCTCGTGGCCGAACAGTTCGGATTCCAGCAGATGCTCGGGAATCGCCGCGCAATTGATCGAGATGAAGGGCCGCTTGGCGCGTGCCGAGCGGGCGTGGAGGTAGCGCGCCAGCACTTCCTTGCCGGTGCCGGATTCACCGGTGATCATCACGGAGGCGTCGGAGCCGGCGATCTGCTGCGCCAGCTTGATCACCTTGCCCATGGCTTCGTCGCGATAGATCAGATCGCGCGAATCGTTGGCGACGGCGGCGAGCACCGCGGCGATCAGCTCGGGATCGGGCGGCAGCGGGATGTATTCCTTGGCGCCGGCATGGATCGCGGCGACCGCGGCGCGGGCATCATTGGAGATGCCGCAGGCGACGATCGGCACGTGAATATGTTCGGCTTCCAGCCGCATCACCAGGTCGCGGATGTCGAGGCCGACATCGACCAGCAGCAAGTCGGCGCCCTTGCCGCCGCGCAGCACGGCCATCGCCTGTTCGTTGGTCTCGGCGTGGGTCACGGAGGCGCCGTTGTCCATGGCGATCTTGGTGGCGGTCGTAAGCTGGCCCTTCAATGTGCCAACGATGAGAAGCCGCATGATAGTCTCCTGTTGGTCTGGTCGCGCCTGCCGCGCGCCGTGTCGTTAAAACCTAACCTCGTTCCGCCTTGATGATTTCCGTCATGGTGACGCCGAGCTTGTCTTCCACCAGCACCACTTCGCCGCGCGCCACCAGCCGGTTGTTGACGTAGATGTCGATGGCTTCGCCGACCCGGCGGTCCAGCTCGAGCACGGTGCCGGGGCCGAGCTTCAAAAGCTCGCCGACATCCATTTTGGAGCGGCCGAGCACGGCCGAGACCTGCACCGGCACGTCGAATACCGCTTCCAGGTCGGCCGCGATGCGCAAGGCCTGTTCGTCTTCGCTGTAGGCCACATCATCGATCGACGGCGCGTCGGCGGCGTTGAGATCGGGCAGTGGGACCTGTGCGTCGGTATCGCTCATGGTTCAATCCTCATGGCCGTCACGCGGCCTGATCGCGGGACGCCATATAGCGCCCGACGAGTTCGTCGATCTTGGCTTCGATGGCCGCACGCTCCAGCACGACGCCGCCGTCGGCCCATTCGATCCTGCAGTCGCCGGTCGAGATTTCCGGCTCGGCCAGGATCACCAGCCGGCCCTCGAAGCCGCTCTGCTGGGCCAGCCGCTCGATCTTTTCGCGAGCCGCCTCGTAGAGCGCATCGTTGATGCGGACCACCAGATGCGGCGTCGAGACGAGATGCGCGAAGCAATCGCTGACCAGCCCGGTGATTTCGCCGAGCGGTTCGCGGGCGATCAGTTCGCCGCACAATTTGCGCGCCACCGCCACGGCGACGTCGACGGCCTCGGTTTCCATCCGCGCTTCGATACCGGAAAAGCGCGTGGCGATGGCTTTGATGGCGATGGCGATCTCTTCAAGCGCGAGCGCGCCACGGCGGTCGCTTTCCGCCTTTGCCTCGCGCTGCCCGGCGTCGTAACCATCGCCAAAGGCGCGGGCCTCGACGGCCGCGACCTTCTGCGCGATCTCGGCGGAGGTCGCGGCCCGCTCGCGGGTCTTTTCCGGCGCCGAGAAGTCGGTGTCGAACAGGAATTTTGCGGGCGCGGCCATCAGTACACCAGCTCGTCGTCGGCGCGGGACTTGGTCAGGGTAATTTCGCCCTTGGCGGCGAGATCCTTGGCGAGGTTGACGAGCAGCGCCTGCGCCTCGTCGACGTCGCGCAGCCGTACCGGCCCCATCGCGGCCATGTCGTCGATGAGCATCTTGCCGGCGCGGGACGACATGTTGCCGAGGAAGAAGTTGCGGACCTCCTCGTTGGCGCTCTTCAGCGCGACGCCGAGCTTGTCCTTGTCGATGTTGCGCATCAGCGTCTGCGCCGATGCGGCATCGAGCTTGATCAGATCGTCGAAGGTGAACATCAGCGCCTTGATGCGTTCGGCGGAGTCGCGATTTTCCTCTTCCAGCGAGGTGATGAAGCGGGTTTCGGTCTGGCGGTCGAAATTGTTGAAGATTTCGGCCATCACCTCATGGGCGTCCCGGCGGCGGGTTTGCGAGAGGTTCGACATGAATTCGGTGCGCAGCGTCTGTTCGACGCGCTCGATCACTTCCTTCTGCACCGCCTCCATTCTCAGCATGCGCCCGACCACGTCGAGCGCGATGTCCTCGGGCAGGATCGAGAGCACGCGCGCGGCGTGTTCCGGCTTCAGCTTCGACAGCACCACGGCGATGGTCTGCGGATATTCGTTCTTGAGGTAGTTGGCGAGCACCTCTTCCTGGACGTTGGAGAGCTTCTCCCACATGTTGCGGCCCGCCGGCCCGCGAATTTCGTCCATGATGCCGTGCACCCGATCGGGCGGCAGATATTGCTGCAGCAGCCGTTCGGTGGCGTCGAAATTACCCATCAGCGCGCCGGATGCCGACATCCGGGAGACGAATTCGAGCAGCAGGTCTTCCACCACCTCGGCCTCGACGGTGCCGAGCGTCGACATCTGCATCGACAGTTCGCGGACCTCGTCGTCGTCGAGCAGGGCCCAGACCTTGCCGCCATATTGCTCGCCCAGCGCCAGCATCAGGATGGCGGCGCGCTTCGGGCCGCTCAAGGGCTTGCCCTTGGGGCGATTGCTCTGCCGGCTCGCCAGCGACGCGATGACGGTGTTGATGTCGTTGGCATTTGTGGTTTGGGGTACGGTCATGTCAGGTCACTCGGCGTTGGCGGATTCGCTGAGCCATTGACGAACGATGGCCGCGGTCTCGTTTGGATTCCGCTCGGCCAGTTCGCCGACCCGGTGCACGGCCTGGGCATGGACCTGGCCCTGAACCTGGGCGACGTCGATCAATTGCGCGGCGGCGTTGCCGGCGGCAGCCAGCGCCTGGCCGGGCGCGCCGCTTTGGGCGCCGGAGGCCTGCGCGCCACCGTCGGTCAAGGCCAGCGT
>NZ_JBAVNZ010000312.1:0-1523 GCF_049691595.1 Bradyrhizobium sp. | reverse complement strand
TGCTTTGCGCCGCGAGCGCGCCGGGACCGGCGTCTTCCAGCTCTCTCGCAAAACGCCCGCCGAAAAACCCTTCGATACAGGGTTGGCCGAACGGGCGCAGATGAAAACTGCCTATTGCGGTGCGCATGGTGGCGCCGCGCAGGTTGCCGTCATTCGGCAGCGCGTCGGGTTCGTCCAGCGCCAGCACCACCTTGTCGGCGAGGCCGAGCGGCAGGCCGCGCGCGGCGTCGACTTTCCCGGGCAGCGCGGGATGAAAGCGGATCGCCTCGTCGGCGATCAGATTGGTCGGCACGGTGACGATCACCTTGTTCGCCGCCAGCGTGCCCCGCGCGGTCTCGATGCGCACCCGCGTGCCGGAATGATCGATCAGTGTCACCGCGCAGTTCAGCGCCAGCGGGCAGGCCGCGCCATAGGCCGCGATCAGCGCGCCATAGCCGTGGCGCACCCGCCAGTTGATCCCGGTGTCTTCGTAGGCGTCCATGTCCAGTATCGAGACCTGGTCCAGCTCGCAGCCGTTGATGTAGGTCGAGATCGCATCGATCATCGGATTCCAGCGGTTGCCGGGTTCGAGATAAAGATTGGCGGCGCTGTCGCGGCCGCTCTTCGCGGCCTGCTCGGCGCGGTCGTAGAACGCGTCGATCGCCTTGATGAAATCCATCCGCTCGGCGAGCGGAAACCCCGTGTCAAAGCTCTGCTCGCGCCATGGCGGACGGGTCTTGTCGATCTCGAAGTTGAGTTGTTCGGCGATCTTGACGAACGAATTCCTGTCCGCCGAATGCAGCCAGCCGCAGCCGAGGTCGAAGGTGATGTCCGGCGCTGCCTGAAGGGTGTGGGCGCGGCCGCCGACGCGGTCGCGGGCTTCGAGGACGATGATGGAGAGGCCTGAATCCTTCAGCGCGTGCGCGGCGCCGAGGCCCGCGGCGCCCGCGCCGATGATCGCGACATCGACTGAGGAGGGGAAGGACATAAGGAGGCGAATGGCGAATGGTGAGTTGCGAATAGGGAGGACAGGGTATCGCAGAGCGAGCGAAGCTGAAATGCCCTTCTATTGGCTAATCGTCACTCACTATTCGCGCCCTTCCACTCGCTATTCGCTACTCGCCATTCGCATCCTACGCCACCGCCTCCCTGGCCTTTTCCGCCCGCTTGCGGTCGTTGGCGTCGAGGAACTTTTTGCGCAGCCGGATCGACTTCGGGGTCACCTCGACCAGTTCGTCGTCCTCGATATAGGCGAGCGCCTTTTCCAGGGTCATCTTGATCGGCGGCGTCAGCCGCACCGCCTCGTCCTTGGAGGTGGTGCGGATGTTGGTGAGCTGCTTGCCCTTGAGCACGTTGATCTCGAGATCGTTGTCGCGGGTATGCTCGCCGACGATCATGCCCTTGTAGACCTTGCAGCCCGGCTCGATCATCATCGGGCCGCGATCCTCCAGCTTGAACATCGCATAGGCCACCGCCTCGCCCTGGTCGTTGGAGATCAGGACGCCGTTGCGGCGGCCCTGGATGTCGCCCTTGTAGGGCGCGTA
>NZ_JBAVNZ010000311.1:0-24837 GCF_049691595.1 Bradyrhizobium sp. | reverse complement strand
ATGATGCGGCGGTAGAGGTACCAGGTGGCGTGGCCGAGCACCGGCAGCGTCACCAGCAGGCCGAGGAACCAGGGCATCGCCGAGACCGCCAGCAGGATGACGATCACGGCGGCCCATCCGATCATCGGCAACGGACTCGTTACCACCGCCCGGACGCTCGTGATCATCGCGGTGACGAAATCGACGTCGCGATCGAGCAGCAGCGGAAACGACACCACGGTCAGCGAAAACAGGATCAGCGACAGCGCCGCGCCGACCGCGTTGCCGATGGCGAGGAACATCAATCCCTCATTGGTGGTGAGCACCACCGTGACGAATTGCTGCAGGCTGGAGAACGAGGCGTTCAGCCCGAGCAGCAGCGCGATCAGGAGCCGCACCTGATACATCCATATGACGAACACGAACAGCGTGACAAAGGCCATCCAGCCGATCTCGCCGCGCGACTTCACGGTGGCCCAGATGCCGCGAAGCGAGATCGGCTGGCCGGTCTCGCGCCGCCGGCTCACCTCATAGAGGCCGATGGCGACGAACGGGCCGATCATCGCAAAACCCGCGGCGAGCGGATAGGCCAGATAGACCATGCCGAGCGCCGTGAGACACAGCACGATCGCGATGCCGCCGGCGGCATAAAGCGCGCCGAAGGCGAGCCCGTAGCGCGGCACCGCCTGGAAATCCCGCAGGCCCGCGCCCAACGCTTCCGCGATGTCGGCGGCCGAGATCCGCCGCACCACCGGATCGACCTTGCCGGAGACCGAGGTCATCCACGCCTCCCATTGTTTTGGCGTATTGAGGCAGGACCGCCGCATTCGCGTATTGATCTCGGTCAAAATTCGTCGGGGGCCGCTCCGCACGGCACCGGGCGAGAACTACCTTGCTCCAGCGGGGAGTTGAAATAAGCCCGGCAGCATTCCGCCAAATACGGTCGTCATACGCGGGCTTGACCCGCGTATCCATCACTCTTCAAAAAAAGATTCTTGCGAAGGTAGATGGATTGCCGGGCCAAGCCCGGTAATGACGGCGCACTGCGCCGTCACCCCAGCGCGCGCAGCTCGCGCCGCAGCACCTTGCCGGTCGCGGTCATCGGCAGCTGCTCCACGAACTGCACGGAGCGCGGATATTCATGGGCGGCGAGCTGCACCTTGACGAACTCCTGGATCTCGCGCGCCAGCGCGTCGCTCGCCGCAAAGCCCGGGCGCAGCACGATCCAGGCCTTGATCGATTCGGTGCGGATCGGATCGGGAATGCCGACCACCGCCGACATCGCCACCGCCGAGTGCTTCATCAGCGTGTGCTCGATCTCCGAGGGACCGACGCGATAGCCGGCGGTGGTGATGACGTCGTCCTCGCGGCTGACATACCAGAAATAGCCGTCCGCATCCTGCACGCCGAGATCGCCGGTCAGCAGGAATTCTCCGGCGTATTTTTTCGCGGTCGCATCGGGACTGCGCCAGTATTCGAGCATGGTGCACGGGTTGGGCTGGCGCACGCCGATGATGCCGCGGCTGCCGCGCGGCAGTTCCTCGCCCTTGTCGTTTACGATGCGGACGTCGAAGCCGGGGGTCGCCTTACCCATCGAACCCGGGCGGATCGGAAACAGCCTTGAATTGCTGCCGATCACCAGATTGCATTCGGTCTGGCCGAATACTTCGTGGGCATCGATGCCAAACGTCGCGCGCACCCAGTCCAGCAGCTCGCCGCCGAGCGATTCGCCGCCGGTGAAGATGCTGCGCAATTTCACGCCGGGATGTTTGACGCCGGCTTGCCGCATCAGCTTCAGCGCGGTCGGCGGCAGGAACACGTTGCGGATGTGGTAGTCCGCCATCATCTGCATCGCCGCCTGCGGCTCGAATTTGCGCGCGCGGTGGCCGACGATCGGGATGCCGTGATACCAGAACGCGAGCAGCGCGTTGATCAGCCCGCCGATCCAGGCCCAGTCGGCCGGCGTCCACATCAGGTCGCCGGGCCTCGGCAGGAAATCATGGCACATCTCGACATTCGGCAGGTGGCCGAGCACGACGCGATGGGCATGCAGCGCGCCCTTGGGGTTACCCGTGGTGCCCGAGGTGTAGATGATCAGGCCGGGATCGTCGGCCGAGGTGTCGACGGTCGCAAAGTCGGGCGATGCCGCCTTCAGGGATGACCAGAACGATTTTGCGCCGACGCGCGCAGGCTCGCTGACGACATAGATGTTTTTCAGATCGGGCAGCCGGTCGCGGATTTTTGCGAGCTTTTCCCAGCCGGTCTCGTCGGTGACCACAGCCTTGGCGCCGGAATTCGACAGCCGGAATTCCAGCGCGTCCTCGCCGAACAGCGCGAACAGCGGGATCGAGATCATGCCGGAGCGAAACGCGGCGAGATGCGCGACCGGCAATTCCAGCGACTGCGACAGGAACACCGCGACGCGGTCGCCGCGCGAAAGGCCATCGGCCTTCAGCACATTGGCGAAGCGCCGCGACGCACTGGCGACCTCGTCGAAGGTGGTGCGCGTCGTAGCACCTTCCTCGTCGACATAGATCAGCGCGAGGCGGCCGCTTCCGTCGGCATGCCGGTCGCAGCAGGCGGTCGCCATGTTGAACCGCGCCGGGATGTCCCAGCGGAAATTGCGATAGAGCTCGTCGTAACTGGCGGCTTCGGTGAGCATGAACGCGAGTGGTGAGCGGAGGACAGTGGAAGCAGGCGACGATCATGCCTCGTCGCGAAACCGCGGTCCAGTGCGACGAGCCGCGTGCTTAGCGCCCCTCGACGCCCGCGACGGTTATCAGGCGATGAAAGAACTGGATCAGCTCGACGTAGTTTTCGATTGACACCCGCTCGTTGGTGCCGTGGAAACGCGCGAGGTCGTCGGGTTTGGCGCGGATCGGCTCAAAGCGATAGACGTTGGCGGACAATTCGCCCATGTGGCGCGAATCCGTGCCGGCGATGACGAGCCCCGGCGCGACGATCGTGCCGGGCATGGTCTCGCGGATGGTGCGGTTGATCAGTTGATAGGCGCTGCCGTTCGCGGGCGATACCGGAGAGGCTTCGCGCCCTTGCCCGAATGGCGCGACCGTAATCGAGGGATCGGCGACGACCGCGCGGGTGTGCTGTTCGACCGATGCGATGGTGTCGCCGGGAAGGATGCGGAAATTGACCAGTGCCTCGGCGCGGCCGGGCAGGACATTGCTCTTGTTGCCGCCATTGATCACGGTCAAGGCGGTGCTCGTGCGCAGCAGCGCATTCGACGACGGCGATTTCTGGAGCTGCCATCGCACCATCGGCTCGGTGAGCCAGAGGTTGGAGAGCAGCAGGTGGTTGACCAGCCCCATTTCGGGGGCGAGGGTTTCGAAGGTGCCGCGCGAAACATCGGTCATCCTGGCCGGCATCGGATTGGCGGCAAGGCGGGTCAGCGCCGCGCTGAGCGAGCCGATCACGCTCGCCGGGGGCGGCATCGAGGAGTGACCGGGCGGTCCTTCCGCGGTTAGCGACAGCGTCGTCGAACCTTTTTCGGCAAGCCCGATCATGGCGACCGGCTGCGCGATCCCTTGCACGATCCCTTCGGTGATGAGCGACCCTTCGTCGAGAACGAACTCCAGTTCTGTCCCGCGCGCCTTCAGCAGCGCGGCGATGGCCTGCGCGCCGCGCGTGCCGCCGGCCTCCTCATCGTGGCCGGAGGCGACGATGATGGTCCGCTTCGGACTGGCGCCGCCGGCAAGCAGCATTTCCAGCGCCTCCAGCACCGCCAAAAGATTGCTCTTGTCGTCCCATGACCCGCGGCCCCAGACAAAGCCATCGGCGATCTCGCCGCCGAACGGGTCGTGCAGCCAGTTCTTCTCGGTGCCCGGCGCGACCGGAACAACATCCTGATGCGCCATCAGCATGACCGGTTTCAGCGACGGGTCCGATCCCTGCCAGGTGTAGAGCAGGCTGTATTGCCCGACTTTTTCGAGCTTCAGCGTCCGGTGCACACGCGGAAACTGCTGCGTCAGATAATCATGCAGGCCGAGAAACGCCTCGGCGCTGGCGTCAGGCTTGTCATCGAAGGAAATGGTCTTGAAGCGAACCGCGCCGCCGAGCCGTTCGGCCGTGGCCTTTGCATCGACCGCCGCGACGGCAACCGGCGGAACCGCAAGCTGCCGCGACCCCGTGGCATAGGCGCGAAACACGACCACCGCCGCGACCATGATTACCAGCACGCCGAACATGGCTGCTGCCCTGCGTAGCAACCTCATCGCTCGACCTTCCCCTCAACGAACGCGGCCAGGGCGGCGATATCCTCGCATCGACATCCTCGCATCCGGGTCCCAGCCACCTTCATCTTGTGCGTGGTTAGTTTGAAGGACATCACTGCCCGGGACAAGCCCGCGCACGACGCGGAGAGGTTTCTCCTCCATCGCGAAAATCAGCCGGCCAGCGCGGCCTTCACCATGCCGCTGGCCTTGCCAAAGTCCATCTGGCCGGCGTATTTCGCCTTCAGCGCCGTGATCACCTTGCCCATGTCCTTGATCCCGGCGGCGTTGGTCTCGGCGATGATGGCTGTTATCGCGGCCTTCACCTCATCCTCCGGCATCTGCTTGGGCAGATAGGCGGAGATGATCGCGATCTCCTCGCGCTCCTGGCTGGCCAGTTCGGCGCGGCCGCCCTTGTCATAAAGTTCGACCGATTCCTGGCGCTGTTTTATCATTTTCTGGAACACGCCGAGGAGATCAGCATCGCTGAGCGGCGGCTTGCCTTCCCCGCGCGCGGCGATGTCGGCATTCTTGATGGTGGAATTGACCATGCGCAGCGTCGACAGCTTGCGCTCGTCCCTGGCCTTCATGGCCTCCTTGACCGCGTTATTGATGTCGTCGCGCAGCATCGTCGTGCCCTCTTTGGCTCACAGAGCATTGATCTAGGCCGTTCGCGCGGCCAGAACAACTCTCAAGCTTCGGTTCTGATCAAATCAGAACCGAGCCTTGAGGTTTTCGTTTCGACGCGACTTCTTCACGTGAACCGGTACCCACTTCGCTTGAAAACGCTCTAGTTCCGCAGCCATTCGACCAGCGCCTCGGCGGTCGCCCGCGGCTGCTCGGGCTGTGGCAGGTGACCGCAATTCGGCAGAATCACAAGTTTCGCGCCGTGGATGCCGTCGGCAATCTCCACCGACAGCGAATTCTGAATGGTGTTGTCCTCATCCCCGGTCAAGACCAGCGTCGGACATCTGATCCACGCCAGCGTCGGCCGCGAGTCCACTCGCCCGATCACCGCCGTCTGTTGGCGGACGAACGCCTCGGGCCCGACATCGTCGCCCATGTCGTAAACGAGCTGGCGCAGCGCCGCGTCGTTGCGCCGCGACGAGTGCACGAAGCCGGGAAGCAGTTCGTCGAGCACGGCCCTATACTCGCCACCCTGGGCGCGCGCGATCATGCCGCGGCGGCGGACCGTCGCCTCCGGTGTATCCGGCCGCGCCTGGGTGTTCATCAACGCCAGTCTCGCGACCCGCTCCGGCGCCTGGCGGATGATTTCAAAGGCGATGTAGCCGCCCATCGAATGCCCGGCCAGCGCGAAGCGCGGCGGCGCCTCGGCCAGGATCCGGCGCGCGATCGCGCCCATATTATCGTCGCGGATGTGGTTGGCGACCATGACCGGCCCGAACCGCCACAGTGCCGGGACCACCGGCGCAAAAATCCGCGGCGAGCTGACGAGGCCCGGAACAAGCAGGATCGGCATCGTGTTTTCCATGCGCGGGGCTCCGGATCAGGGGCAATTTCAGGGTAAAATCGGCTCAACTCGGCAACCTTAGATTAAGGCCGCGCCATCGCCTGTCAAACCGGCGGGGAAGCAGACTTCGCGGCTTTTTAGGGCTTCACGCCGGCGGATGTGGCGACTATGTAATGGCTTCATGACATCTTCTGAAAACGTCTCAGCCTGGCCGGACCACAAGCCGACCGCGCTCCTCGTGCTCGCCGATGGTACCGTGCTGGAAGGGACTGGCCTCGGCGCGGAAGGCCACGCCGTCGGCGAAGTCTGCTTCAACACCGCGATGACCGGCTATGAGGAAATCCTCACCGATCCCTCCTATGCCGGGCAGCTCATCACCTTCACCTTCCCGCATATCGGCAATGTCGGCACCAACGACGAGGACATCGAGACGGTGAACATGGCGGCGACGCCGGGGGCACGCGGCATCATCCTGCGCTCCGCCATCACCGATCCCTCGAACTACCGCGCCGCGCGCCATCTCGACCAATGGCTCAAGGGGCGCGGCGTCATCGGCCTTTCCGGCATCGACACCCGCGCGCTGACCGCGCTGATCCGCGGCAAGGGCATGCCCAATGCCGTGATCGCGCACGCGCGGCACGGCGAATTCGACCTGCACGGCCTGAAGGAAGAAGCGCGCGAATGGCCCGGCCTCGAGGGCATGGACCTGGTGCCGATGGTCACCTCGAGCCAGCGCTTCACCTGGGACGAGACGCCATGGGTGTGGGAAAAGGGCTTTGGCCGGCAGACCGCGCCGGAGTTCGACGTGGTCGCGATCGACTACGGCATCAAGCGCAACATCCTGCGGCTGCTCGCAGGCGTTGGCTGCAAGGTCACGGTGGTGCCGGCGACCACGTCGGCGGAGGATATTCTGGCAATGAAGCCGGACGGCGTGTTTCTCAGTAACGGCCCCGGCGATCCGGCCGCGACCGGCAAATACGCAGTGCCGGTGATCCGGAAGGTGATCGAATCGGGCACGCCGACCTTTGGCATATGCCTGGGCCACCAGATGCTGGGCCTCGCCGTCGGCGCCAGGACCAAAAAGATGCATCAGGGCCATCACGGCGCCAATCACCCCGTCAGGGACGAGACCACCGGCAAGGTCGAGATCACCTCGATGAACCACGGCTTTGCGGTGGATCAGGCAACCTTGCCCGATGGCGCGACACAGACCCACATCTCTTTGTTCGACGGCTCCAATTGCGGCATCCAGCTCGACGGCAAGCCGGTGTTCTCGGTGCAGTATCACCCCGAGGCCTCGCCCGGCCCGCGCGACTCGCATTATCTGTTCAGGCGATTTGCGGATCTGATGCGGGCGAACAAGCGCGGGTAGATGCGGGTAGATATTACTCCGGGCGTGCCCCGGATGCTGCGCAGCGCGCCGCCCTTTGCGGCGTGATGCGCTGCTGATCCGGGGCCCAAGCACTGGGTCCCGGCTCTGCGGCGCACCGCCGAAGAGGCGCTGCGCCGCGTCCGGGACACGAGAGTTTGCCGGTAAGGGCGCTGATGTCGGCCGCCGCGACCGCGGGAAGCGCGCGTCAGCGACGCCAGGGGACGCCTGCTGGCCCATGCCACCACCACCCTGCCTGGTTTTCGAGATCGCAAAGGGAATGTGAGCCGCTGACATTGGTTTGATCCGCGCGTAATCTTGGTCACGCGGGAGAGAAGCCATGTCCGTGGTCAGCGCCGGTACCGAGCCCCTCACCTTCTTCTTCGCGGACGACGGTCTCGTCCCCAACAATCCGATGCCGCTCCTGGTCTACAGGGCCGTGATCGACATTGCCGGCGACCATCCCGAGAAAGCCATCGAGGGGCTGTTCGGCGTCCATCGCTGGGGCGCGATGTGGCGGAACGGCGTCTACGATTATCCGCACTACCACGCGACCGTACACGAGGCGCTCGGCGTCGCGCGCGGCCACGCCCGGGTCCGCTTCGGCGGCGACCGTGGCCGGGAGCTTGAGATTTCGGCCGGCGACGTCGCCATCCTCCCGGCCGGCACCGGGCATCAATGTCTGTCGGCGAGCCCGGACTTTTGCGTCGTCGGCGCCTATCCTCCCGGACCCGCCATGCAGATCACGCGGCCGACGCCGGAAAATCATCGCAAGGCGTTACGGACCATTCCACAGGTGAAAGTGCCTCGGACCGACCCGGTGATGGGAGCGACCGGCCCGCTGGTGCGGTTGTGGAATCGCAGGGTGGGTTGAGCGAAAACGGGTGCGCCCTTTCCTTCTCCGCTTGTGGGAGAACTCGTTGCCGCCTTCCTGACGGCTGGCCTCGGGATATTCTGCCAGGCTTGGCTTTGCTCATATTGGACCTTCCTGTTAGGAAACCGGACAGCGGCGGCCGCAATTCCGGTCGCCGGATCATTTAACGCGTCAGTTAGCTGGTTCCGCAGCCGGGACCCAATTCTTGCTGGACACCTCGCCGATGGACGAATGGATCGATTATTACGATTCCACGCATACGATCTATGCGAGCAAGCTGCATCGCGACCTGCATTTCCAGGTCGTCGCCAGCGACATCATCGGCTACATCACCGCGCCGAACGCGGTGGTGCTGGATTATGCCTGCGGGGAAGCGCTGTCCGCCGCAAAAGTGGCGGACGCCTGCGGCAGGCTTTATCTCGCCGAGCCCGCGCCCGGCGTACGCGGCCGGCTGATCGCCCGCTTTGCGCGACACACCAGGATCCGGGTGCGCTCGCTGGACGACTTGCGGACGATGGAAGAAAAGTCGATCGATCTCGTCGTCATGAACTCGGTCGCGCAGTACATGACGCCGAAAGAACTGGATACGGCGTTCGCCGTCATTCGCCGGCTGCTGAAGCCTTCCGGGCGTCTGGTCATCGGCGATATCCTGCGGCCCGAGGTCGGCATGATCAGGGATATCATCGCCTTGCTGCGTTTCGCGGCGACCCACGGCTTCCTGCGGGACGCCTTGATCGGGCTGATCAGCACGGCGCTGTCGGACTACCGGCAATTGCGCAAGCGGATCGGCCTTAAGCGCTACGGCAAAAGCGAGATGGTCGCCAAACTCGCCGCCGCCGGTTTCACCGCCGCGCGCGCCCCCGTCAATATCGGGTACAATCCGTGGCGGATGACGTTCGTGGCGCGCCACGCTCTGGATCGCACCGGCGCCCCGGCCGGTCCGGGTTGATCAAGGGTAGCACATGGCCGAAGCGCGAAGGCGGGCACTACCGGCAGTGGCGCTCTCGCCCGATTCCGGCTGATGATTCCGGCCCGCTCCATGGGGTTCGGCTTCTCCCTGAATTGCCGGTTGATGGACCGTTTTGGGCCTTTCGCGGCTGCGGAAACTGGTCTAAAGACCACCCGCGCGCGAGCTTTGCCGATCGCGCTCTTGGCTCGAGGGACGCGCGGCACGCGCGCCCTTTTTTTGTGCCAAAATTCCGTCCGTGAGACTCGATGCCCAAGAGAACCGACATCTCCACCATTCTGATCATCGGCGCCGGCCCGATTGTGATCGGCCAGGCCTGCGAGTTCGATTATTCCGGCACCCAGGCGGTGAAGACGCTGAAAGCGGAGGGCTATCGGATCGTCCTCGTCAATTCCAATCCGGCGACGATCATGACGGACCCGGAACTGGCGGATGCGACCTATATCGAGCCGATCACGCCCGA
Organism: Bradyrhizobium sp.; assembly: GCF_049691595.1. Lineage (GTDB taxonomy): Bacteria > Pseudomonadota > Alphaproteobacteria > Rhizobiales > Xanthobacteraceae > Bradyrhizobium. The sequence goes on along the minus strand of NZ_JBAVNZ010000311.1, from coordinate 15,488 downwards.
GATCGTCGCCAAGATCATCGAGAAGGAACGTCACGTCATTGCCGGCGGCTTTGCGCTGTTGCCGACCATGGGCGGGCAGACCGCGCTGAACTGCGCGCTCAGTCTGCGCAAGCAGGGCACGCTGGCCCAATTCGACGTCGAGATGATCGGCGCCACCGCGGATGCCATCGACAAGGCCGAAGACCGCGGCCGTTTTCGCGAGGCCATGACCAGGATCGGGCTGGAAACGCCGCGCTCGGTGCAGATCAAGACACTGCCCGACGCGTTGCGCGCGCTCGACGACATCGGCCTGCCGGCGATCATCCGCCCCTCCTTCACCATGGGCGGCACTGGCGGCGGCATCGCCTACACCAAGGCCGAGTTCATCGAGATCGTCGAGCGCGGCATCGACGCCTCCCCCACCGACGAGGTCCTGATCGAGGAAAGTGTGCTGGGCTGGAAAGAGTTCGAGATGGAGGTGGTGCGCGATAAAAAAGACAATTGCATCATCATCTGCTCGATCGAGAACCTCGATCCGATGGGGGTGCATACCGGCGATTCCATCACGGTCGCGCCGGCGCTGACCTTGACCGACAAGGAATACCAGATCATGCGCGACGCCTCGCTGGCGGTACTGCGCGAGATCGGGGTGGAGACCGGCGGCTCCAACGTGCAATTCGGCGTCAATCCGGCCGACGGCCGCATGGTCGTGATCGAGATGAACCCGCGGGTGTCGCGCTCTTCGGCACTCGCCTCCAAGGCTACCGGCTTTCCGATTGCCAAAGTCGCGGCCAAACTGGCGGTCGGCTACACGCTGGACGAGATCGCCAACGACATCACCGGCGGCGCGACGCCGGCCGCGTTCGAGCCGACCATCGACTACGTCGTCACCAAGATTCCGCGTTTTGCGTTCGAGAAATTTCCCGGCGCCGCCACCACGCTGACGACATCGATGAAATCGGTCGGCGAGGTGATGGCGATCGGCCGCACTTTTCAGGAGAGCCTGCAGAAGGCGCTGCGCGGGCTCGAGACCGGCCTCACGGGGCTCGACGAAATCGAGATCGAGGGGATCGGCCGCGGCGACGACAAGAACGCGATCCGCGCGGCGCTCGGCACGCCGACGCCGAACCGTATCCTGCAGGTCGCGCAGGCGATGCGGCTCGGCTGGTCGAACGAGGAAATCTTCACTTCCTGCAAGATCGATCCGTGGTTCCTCGCGGAGATGCGCGGCATCGTCGAGATGGAGTCCAGGATCAGGGCGAATGGGCTGCCGGGCCATGCGTTCGGCATGCGGACGCTGAAGGCGATGGGCTTTTCCGACGCGCGGCTGGCGGTGCTTTCCGATGCCACCGAGGCCGAGGTGACAGAAAAGCGCCACGCGCTCGGGGTTCGCCCGGCGTTCAAGCGCATCGACACCTGCGCCGCGGAATTCGCCTCGCCTACCGCCTACATGTATTCGACCTATGAATCGCCGTTCGCGGGCGCGCTCGCCGACGAAAGCGCGCCGTCGGACAAGCGCAAGGTCATCATCCTCGGCGGCGGACCCAATCGCATCGGTCAGGGCATCGAGTTCGACTATTGCTGCTGCCATGCCTGCTTCGCTCTCGCAGACGCGGGTTACGAGACCATCATGATCAACTGCAATCCGGAAACGGTGTCGACCGACTACGACACCGCGGACCGGCTCTACTTCGAGCCGCTCACCGCCGAAGACGTGCTCGAAATCATCGCCACCGAACGCAAGAACGGCACGCTACATGGCGTGATCGTGCAGTTCGGCGGCCAGACGCCGCTCAAGCTCGCCCGCGCGCTGGAGGCGGCCAGCGTGCCGATCCTCGGCACTTCGCCCGACGCGATCGATCTCGCCGAAGACCGCGACCGCTTCAAGCGCATCCTCGACAAGCTGCGCCTGAGACAGCCGAAGAATGGCATCGCCTATTCGGTCGAGCAGGCGCGGCTGGTCGCGGCCGATCTCGGCCTGCCGCTGGTGGTGCGTCCGTCCTATGTGCTCGGCGGCCGCGCGATGCAGATCATCCGCGAGGAAAACCAGCTCAATGATTATCTGCTCGGCACCCTGCCGGAGCTGGTGCCGGCGGAAGTCAAGGCCCGCTATCCCAACGACAAGACCGGTCAGATCAACACCGTGCTCGGCAAGAATCCGCTATTGTTCGACCGCTATCTCTCCGACGCCACCGAGATCGACGTCGACTGCCTCTGTGACGGCAAGGACACGTTCATCGTCGGCATCATGGAGCATATCGAGGAAGCCGGCATTCACTCCGGCGACTCCGCCTGCTCGCTGCCGCCGCATTCGCTCGATGCGCAGATGATCGCCGAGCTGGAGCGGCAGACCCGCGAGCTGGCGCTCGGGCTCGACGTGGTCGGATTGATGAACGTGCAATACGCCATCAAGGACGGCGAGATTTATGTGCTCGAGGTCAATCCGAGGGCGTCACGCACGGTACCGTTCGTGGCCAAGGTGGTCGGCACGCCGGTCGCCAAGATCGCAGCGAGGATCATGGCCGGCGAGAAACTGGCGGACTTCCATCTGAAGAAGCGCAAGCTCGGCCATGTCGGCGTCAAGGAATCGGTATTCCCGTTCGCGCGCTTCCCCGGCGTCGATACCGTGCTCGGCCCGGAGATGCGATCGACCGGCGAGGTGATGGGCATCGACCGCTCGTTCGAAGTCGCCTTTGCCAAGAGCCAGCTCGGCGGCGGCACCCGCGTGCCGCGCAAGGGCACGGTGTTCGTCTCGGTGCGCGACACCGACAAGCAGCGCATCGCCGGCGCGGTGCAGCTGTTGCACGCGCTGGGATTCAAGGTGATGGCCACCTCCGGCACCCAGCGCTTCCTCGCCGAGTTTGGCGTCCCGACCGAAAAGGTCAACAAGGTGCTGGAAGGGCGGCCGCATATCGTCGACGCCATCACCAATGGCGATATCCAGCTCGTTTTCAACACCACCGAGGGGCCGCAGGCGCTGGCCGACAGCCGCTCGCTGCGGCGGGCTGCCCTCTTGCATAAAGTGCCATATTACACCACTCTTTCGGGTGCCGTGGCGGCCGCGCAAGGGATCCGCGCCTATCTGGGCGGAGACCTTGAGGTCCGTACCCTGCAGAGTTACTTTTCCGAAAACTGATCGTTTCGCGGGGCTGAAATGCCCGCTAAACGATTGGCAATACAGCCGGTATGGCTGAAACTCACCGTGCGTCCGGATGTTGCCTCGGTCCTTGATGGGACCGAAAATTGATCGGCTGGCGGGCTCGCGTTTTGAGCCACGAAAGCCGAAGCTGACGAATCGAGAAACGTGTCGTGCGTGCCTCAAGGCCGTCGCCACGGTTGAAGGACAAGACAGATGATGGAAAAGGTTCCGATGACCGCTTCAGGATATGCGGCGCTCGAGGACGAACTGAAAAAGCGCCAGTCGGTGGAGCGTCCGCGCATCATCGAGCATATCGCCGAGGCGCGCTCGCATGGCGACCTCTCGGAGAACGCGGAATATCACGCCGCCAAGGAAGAGCAGTCGCACAACGAAGGCCGTATCGCCGAGCTGGAGGACAAGCTCGCGCGCGCCGACATTATCGACATCTCCAAGCTTTCCGGCGACACCATCAAGTTCGGCGCCACCGTCACCCTGATCGACGAGGACACCGACAAGAAAGCGGTGTGGCAGATCGTGGGCGAGCCCGAGGCGGACGCCAAGAAGGGCCGCATCTCCATCACCTCGCCGCTGGCCCGCGCCCTGATCGGCAAGAAGAAGGGCGCGACCGTGGAAGTCGTGGCGCCCGGCGGCGCCAAGGCCTATGAGATCACCAAGGTCGAGTGGCGGTAGGCCGGAACAGCAGATTCTCCAGCACGACCAAGGGCCGGAACTCGTTCCGGCCCTCCGTCTTTGGTGCTCCGGCGCGCCCGGCGAACGGCCGCAAACACTCCGCCCCCGGCAATATTCCAAATGCTGCCCCGCAAACGTCACCGATTTGTTGCGCTGATGCGCTTTCCCTCAGAGCCACGACACGATATCAACGTGGCGTTGCACCACTTGATCAACGTGGCGCTGCATCACTTGGGGGAAGTCCAATGAACGAAAATTTTCTCGCTTCGTACCGTCCTCTGCTTCTCAGTCTGTTTCGCTTCATGACCGGCCTGTTGCTGTTTCAGTTTGGCGTTGCCAAAATTCTGAAATTTCCGGCCGGCACCCCGTTCGAAAAAGTCGAACTGATGTCGCTGATCGGGGCCGCCGGCACCATAGAGCTGATTCTGGGCGGCCTTCTGATGGTCGGGTTGTTCTCGCGGGTCGCGGCGTTCATATTGTCGGGTGAAATGGCATTCGCATATTTCCTCGGCCATATGTACAAGAGCGGAGCGCCGGTGTTTCACCCGCTGTTCAACGGCGGCACGGCCGCGGCCATGTTCGCTTTCGCATGCCTCTATCTGGCGGCGGCGGGTCCCGGACCGTGGAGCCTGGATGCGATGATGCGGAAGAAGGACTGATATACGAGCGCCGTTTACACGTCATTCCGGGACACGTGTTCGCGTGGACCCGGAATCTCGGCAATCCCCGATGTGCCATTGCACATCTGAGGTTCGCGTTGAAGTGCGCCCCCGGGAATGGCCGCTAGCCCGGCAGCTTCAAGCCGAGCGGCACCGCCGCCTCATATTTGGAATTGTGCAGCACCAGCGACGTCCTGACATTGCGCACATGCGGGGCCGCGGTCAGATGCGTAACAAAATCCTGAAACGTCGCCATGTCGGGCGCCACGCATTTCAGGATGAAATCCACCTCGCCCGACAGCATCCAGCATTCCCGCACCAGCGGCTCGGCGCGGACGAACGCCTCGAATGCGCGCAAGTCCGCATCGGCCTGACTGGACAGATGCACGGATGCAAACACCGTGACGTCGAAGCCGAGCCGCCGCGGATCCAGTAAACCGCGATAGCCCTGGATGTAGCCTTCTTCCTCCAGCGTCCTGACCCGGCGCAGGCAAGGCGGCGGCGAAATACCGACGCGTCTGGCCAGTTCCACATTGGTGATTCGGCCGTCGGCCTGGATTTCGGCGAGGATTTTGAGGTCAATCTCGTCAAGATTTTTCGACACGCGGGTGCGGTTCCGAGATGCTCGCAGGGTTCGGCGAGCGCTGCTGGCAACTCTCTTAACCCAGCAGCAGCGCCTTGCGCAATTTTATTACGCGTGCGGTGCGCCATTTGACGGGGGGTTCCGTGGAAAATACGCCGATATGGATTGCAATTCTTGCATAGCTTACCAGATGTCCTAGACTTGGATTTGACACTTTTGGCGCCACCGCGATGCCTTTCCAGGCGCTTTCCGCTCAAGTCCTGACCGAAATCCCCAAATACAGGGATCTGCCCATGCCCGCCCCCATCCACGCCAAGGTCGTCATCATCGGCTCGGGTCCGGCCGGTTACACGGCAGCGATCTACGCGGCGCGCGCAATGCTGGAGCCGGTGCTAATCCAGGGCATCCAGCCCGGCGGACAACTCACCATCACCACCGACGTGGAGAACTATCCGGGTTTTGCGGATGTCATCCAGGGTCCCTGGCTGATGGAGCAGATGGAAAAACAAGCCGCCCATGTCGGCACCAGAATGGTTGCCGATCTCGTCACCAGGCTCGATCTCTCGCAGCGCCCGTTCCGCCTCGCTTGCGACAGCGGCGATATCTATCTCGCCGAGACCGTGATCCTCGCCACCGGCGCGCAGGCGCGCTGGCTCGGCATGCCCTCGGAAGAGAAGTTCAAGGGTTTTGGCGTCTCGGCCTGCGCGACCTGCGACGGCTTTTTCTATCGCGGCAAGCAAGTCGTGGTGGTCGGCGGCGGCAACACCGCGGTCGAGGAAGCGCTGTTCCTCACCAACTTCGCGTCGCAAGTCACCATCGTGCACCGCCGCGATCATTTCCGCGCCGAGCGCATCCTGCAGGATCGCCTGTTCAAGAACCCGAAGATCAAGGTGGTCTGGGACAGCGCGATCGACGAAATCCGCGGCACCGAGAATCCGAACAAGGTCACCCATGTCCGGCTGAAGAACGTCAGGACCGGCGCGCTGACGGAATTGCCGGCCGACGGCGTCTTCATCGCGATCGGGCACGCCCCCGCGACCGACCTCGTCGCCGGCCAGATCAAGCTGAAACCCTCCGGCTATGTCGAGGTGGCGCCGAACTCCACCGCGACCTCGGTGCCCGGCCTGTTCGCGGCCGGCGACGTCGCCGACGAAACCTGGCGGCAGGCGGTGACCGCCGCGGGCCTCGGCTGCATGGCGGCGCTGGAGGCCGAACGCTTCCTCGCAGTTCGCGCGAGCGATCGCGCGGCGGCGGAATGATCATGGCTCGAACCCGCAACGGAATGACGGACATGGATTGGGACAAGCTGAAGGTGTTTCATGCGGCGGCGGAAGCGGGAAGCTTCACCCATGCCGGCGAGCAGCTTGGTCTTTCGCAGTCGGCGGTATCGCGCCAGGTCAGTGCGCTGGAACAGGAGCTTTCGGTCTCGCTGTTCCACCGCCACGCCCGTGGCCTCATCCTCACCGAACAGGGCGACTTGCTGTTCCGCACCGCGCATGACGTGTTCATGCAGTTGCAGGCGGCGCGCGCCAAGCTCACCGACAGCCGCGAGCGGCCGAGCGGCGACCTCAAGATCACGACGCCGCCGGCGCTAGGCATCAACTGGCTGATTCCGCGGCTGGACGAATTCACCGCGCTGTATCCGGATATCCGGATTTCCATGATCGTGACCGACGAGGATCTCGACCTGTCGATGCGCGAGGCCGACGTCGCGATCCGGACCCGCAAGCCGACCCAGCCGGACCTGATTCAGCGCAAGCTGTTCTCGATCGGCTTCCATGCCTATTGCTCGCCGGAATACATCAAGCGCTTCGGCACGCCGCGCACGCTCGACGATCTCGATTCCCATCGCATCATCATGCTGGGCGATGCGCAGGTGCCCGCGCATCTGCAGAACCGCAGCTGGCTGATCGATGCCGGCCGCAACGGCTCCGGCCCGCGCGAGGCCTATTTCAAGGTCAACAACATCCTGGGGCTGGTCCGCGCCTGCCAGCAGGGGCTCGGCATCGCCGCGTTGCCGGACTATCTGGTCGAGGAGAACAACCGCCTGGTGCAGCTGTTCGGCGAGTCCGACTCGATCCAGCTCGACACCTATTTCGTCTATCCGGAAGAGCTGAAGACGGTGGCGCGGGTGCAGGTGTTTCGTGATTTCGTGGTCAGCAAGGCGCAGCGCTGGCCGTCGTAATTAGCTGATCTTATAAAGGCCCCGGTCTCCGCATGACTGACATGCGGCTCGATCGGTTGCTGCATGGCGCCGATCGGGATCATAGTATTTTTGCACTGAGCATTCGCGTCGCGCATATGTCCCCTCCTCCAGTGGCGCGAGAGTTCAGTTATCCCTCTTGGAAGGTGATTGTGTCGGCCTCATGTGGCCAATACCTCAAGCCGGGCTCTTACGAGTCCGGCTTTTTTTCGCCGACCTGGCACGATCGGCGGGCAGATTGACAACCGGCCCCCGCTCCACCATCGTTGACGCATGATCACGCGTTCGTGCGCAGCATCGTCGTCGAAAAAAGGTCCCCATTCGGGGGCCCGAGATCGACGCGCGCGATAGTTTTCCGCAAAGGCATCGATCCCGAAACCCCGCCGTCTGGACGGGGTTTTTTTGTTGCTCCCGTCTCCGGCTCGAAAACCCCGAAGGAGATGGACCATGACTGATCTGCCAAGCCAGTTGCAGGGCCTGTGGCTGCCCCTCGTCACGCCTTTTCGCGACGGGGAGCTCGATGTGCCGTCGTTGCGCCGGCTGGTCCGGCATTACGCGCACGGCCCCATCGATGGACTGATCCTGGCTGCGACCTCAGGCGAAGGCATGACGCTCGACGCCGCCGAGCTCGAGCGGCTGGTGGCCGAGGTGCGCGCCGAACTCGTCGATGGCGAGCGTAACCTGCCGATCTGTCTCGGCCTGTCCGGCGCCAGCACGCGAAAAATGCTCGACGCGCTGGACCAGACGGCGGCGTGGCCGATCGACGGCTATCTGATCGCGAGCCCCTATTACACGCGGCCATCGCAGCGCGGCCTGGCGCAGCATTTCAGCACGCTCGCCGACCATGCCTCGTGGCCGATCGTGCTCTACAACATCCCCTACCGGACATCGGTCAATCTCTCCAACGAGACGCTGCTGCGGCTCGCCGAACATCCCAATATCGTCGGGATCAAGGATTGCTGCGCCGACCGCACCCAGTCGGTCGACTTCCTGGCCCGGCGGCCGTCCGGATTTCGCGTTCTGACCGGCGAGGACGCGCAATATTATGACGCGCTCGCCGACGGCGCCGACGGCGCCATCCTGCTGTCGGCGCATGTCGCGACGGAAATTTTTGCATCGGTGCGGACGCTTCTTGCGCAAGGCAACCGTGACGCCGCCTTGGCGAACTGGCAAAGCATCTCCGAAATCACCAGCCTCTTATTCGCCGAACCGAGTCCGGCGCCGGCAAAATACTGGCTGGCGCGGACCGGGCTGATCGATCGTGCCGAGGTTCGCCTGCCGATGGTGGAGGTCAGCGCGGCGCTGGCGGCGCGGCTCGATGCGGAGATTGAACGGCGCACTCCCCGTCATTGCGAGGAGCACAGCGAGGAAGCAATCCATTCTTCCTTTACGCGGCCCGATGGATTGCTTCGCTGGCGCTCGCAATGACGGCTCAGTCCAGTTTCGTCCGCGCCAGCCGCAGCGCGTTGCCGATCACGCTGACCGAGGACAGCGCCATCGCCGCGGCGGCGATCATCGGCGACAACAGAATGCCGAACACCGGGTACAGCACGCCGGCCGCGATCGGCACGCCGGCGGCGTTGTAGAGGAACGCGAAGGCAAGGTTCTGGCGGATGTTGCGCATGGTCGCGACCGAGAGCCGCCGCGCCCGGACGAGGCCGGTCAAGTCTCCGGTCAGGAGCGTCACGCCGGCCGATTCGATCGCGACGTCGGTACCGCCGCCCATGGCAATGCCGACATCGGCGGCGGCAAGCGCCGGCGCATCATTGATGCCATCGCCGACCATGGCGACGGTGCGGCCTTCGCGGCGCAGCCGTTGCACCACCTCGCTCTTGCGCTCCGGCAACACGCCCGCCTCGATCTCATCGATGCCGAGCAGGTTTGCGACGGCGCGCGCGGTGGTGAGGTTGTCGCCGGTCAACATCACCACGCGCAAGCCGTCCGCGCGCAGCGCCTGCAAGGCGGTCTTCGCCGAAGGTTTTACCGGATCGGCGATCGCGATCACGCCGGCGGCGCGGCCATCGACCGCGACGTAGATCGAGGTTGCGCCGTCGCGGCGCGCGGCCTCGGCGGCAGCGTCGATATTTTCGGTGGCGACGTCGAGTTCGCCCATCAGCATCGCATTGCCGAGCGCAACCTGTCTGCCTTCGACCACGCCGGTTGCGCCCTTGCCGGAAGGCGAGGCAAACAAGCCGACCGCGGCGAGCGCCAGCCTGCGCGCCTTTGCAGCATTCAGGATCGCCAGCGCCAGCGGATGCTCGCTGCCCTGCTCGACGCTGGCCGCGAGCCGCAGCAATTCGTTCTCGTCAAGGCCGCCGCCGGCGATGACGCTGACCACCCTGGGCTTGCCCTCGGTGAGCGTGCCGGTCTTGTCGATCACCAGCGTGTCGATGGCCTCCATCCGCTCCAGCGCCTGCGCGTCGCGGATCAGGATGCCCGAATGCGCGCCGCGCCCGACGCCGACCATGATCGACATCGGGGTGGCAAGCCCGAGCGCGCAGGGACAGGCGATGATCAGCACGGTAACCGCTGCGACCAGCGCAAAGGTGAAGCGCGGCTCCGGTCCGAACCTGGCCCAGGCCGCGAACGCCAGCAGCGCGGTGGCGATCACCGCCGGCACGAACCAGCCGGCGACGCGATCGGCCAGGCGCTGGATCGGCGCGCGCGAGCGCTGCGCCCTTGCCACCATCTCGACGATCCGCGCCAGCATGGTGTCGCGGCCTATTCTGTCCGCGCGCATGACAAGTCCGCCGCTCTGGTTGACGGTGCCGCCGATCACATGGTCGCCCTCCGCCTTCCTGACCGGCATCGACTCGCCGGTGACCATGGATTCATCGACCACGGCGCGGCCTTCGGTGACGACGCCATCGACCGGAATCTTCTCGCCGGGACGCACCCGCAATCGGTCGCCGACAGCGATCGCGGCGATCGCGACATCCTCATCGCCATTGGCGGTGACGCGCCGCGCGGTCTTCGGCGCCAGGCCGAGCAGCGCGCGGATCGCGCCCGAGGTTTGCGCCCGCGCGCGCAACTCCAGCACCTGACCGAGCAGGACCAGCACCGTGATGACAGCCGCCGCCTCGAAATACACCGCGACCGCGCCGTGCATGTCGCGGAACGCGGGCGGAAACCATTGCGGCGCCAGCGTGCCAACCACGCTGTAGACATAGGCGACGCCGACGCCCATCGCGATCAGGGTGAACATGTTGAGCTGGCCGGTCACGACAGACCGCCAGCCGCGCTCGAAAAACGGCGCGCCGGCCCACAGCACGACGGGGGTGGACAGCGCAAGGGAAATCCAGTTCGACCACGTCGCCGGCAACAGATGCGTCAGGCCGAGATGGCCGCCCATCTCGAGCGCGAACACCGGCAAGGTCAGGGCCAGCGCGATCCAGAAGCGCCGCGTCATGTCGATCAGCTCGGGGTCCGGCGCATCGTCGAGCGAGACCTGCTCGGGCTCGAGTGCCATGCCGCAGATCGGACAACTGCCGGGGCCGGCCTGCCGCACCTCGGGATGCATCGGACAGGTGTAGATGGCGCCCCCAGGCGCCGCGGGTTCGGGCGCGCGGGAGGTGAGGAATTTTTCCGGCTCCGCCGCAAAGCGTTCACGGCAACGCGCGCCGCAGAAGAAATAATCCTGGCCCCGGTACGCGAAACGATGTTTGGCGGTCGCGGGATCGACCTTCATGCCGCAGACCGGATCGGTCGCGCGCGCCGCTTCCGCCGCGTCGTGGCGATGATGATGGGCGGACGCCCCGTGCGCGTGATCGTTCTGTGCCACCAAAACGCTTCCTGGCCGAATGCCAGCCCTTGATCGATATACCCTAGGGGGGTATATGACGCGTATGCGCACCGAGATCAAGGCCTCCTGCCTGAAACGCCTGAAACGGATCGAAGGCCAGATCCGCGGCCTCGCCGGGATGGTCGAGGGCGACCGCTATTGCATCGACGTGGTGACCCAGATCACCGCGGCGAAAGCGGCGCTGCGCCGGGTCGAGGAGGAAATCCTGCGCGACCATGTCGCCCATTGCGTCGAGCATGCGATTTCGTCCGGCGACAAGGCCGACCAGCGCCGCAAGATCGCGGAACTGATGGACGTGATCGGCCGCGCCGACCGATAAACCGGGTGGCACGGCCGCGGTCGCGTGGTTAAGGATCGGTAACCGGAAAATCCCGAAGTCGAGCGAAGCGGCGGCCGCAACTTTAGGATTTTGGGATTATTCAGATCCCCTTGCAAAAAACGGGGGGAAACCGATGAATACGCCAGCCACGCACGATTCCAGATATCCGAGCTGCGAACGCGCCCAGACGACGCACGACGTCCTGCTGGTGTCGTCCTTTGCGCTGTGGGCGATGCTGATCGGCTTCGTGCCGATCATGACATTTCGCCTGCTGAGCTGAAGCGAGACGCCGGCTGCTGCCGTGGTTAATCCGCGGTAGCACCTGTGGTCAAATGCAAGCGAAATTGCGACCGGGTTCTTAAAACCGGTCGCGTATCAAGATCCCCGCCACAACAGCCGGAAACGCGGGGGGCATGAATGAACACAGAAAACGATCAAACTTCCGGGCCACCGAGCTTTAGCGCCGAAGACGTTCTTTGGGCGCTCGGCATCTGGTCGGTGATCCTGAGCCTGTCGCCGGTCATCATGTTCTACGTGCTGATGGTGGCGTAAGCGCGCAACCTTGAAAAACGCGCGGAGCCCGCGCGTTCCTTGTCAGTCCTAAAAATGGCGGCGTTGTTACGCCGCCTGCTTGTGCATGGCGCCGGTGGCCGATGCCGAACCGCGGATCGCCTTGATCGAGCGTTCGATCGCCGCCCACAGCCTCGCGATCTCCGCCGCGGCACGGCCTTCCGCGTAATATTCGCGGGCACCTTCGCCGTTGGCCAGCGCCATCAGCAGATCGGCGCGGTTGGTGATCTGGCCGCTCCACACCGGCGCGCGGAATTTCGCCAGCGCTTCGCGCGCGATGCTGACGATGCGGCTCTCGGCATCGTCCCGCGGCGCAGGGGCGCCGTTGATCACGACCGCGTAGGGCTTGCGTGCCGCGCGGCAGGTCTGAATCGTCTCCTGTACGGCGTTGACGTCGAACACGCCGGGACGGGCCGGAATGATCACCATCGTGGCGTTCCTGATGGCGTCGTCGACCACGGCCGAAAGATTCGGCGGCGTGTCGATGAACACCCATTCGAGACCGTCGCGCTTGGCCGCGGCGATGATCCCGCTGACGGAATTCACGGCGGTCTTGATCGGCGGCTCGTTGGTGCCCCGCAGCTTGTGCCACAGCGTGAGCGAGCCCTGCGGATCCGCATCGATCAGCAGACCGGGTTTCGTCGACTTGTGGACGTGGGCGGCGAGATGGGCAGCCAGGGTGCTCTTTCCCGAGCCCCCCTTACGCGAAGCGAATACAATGACGTTCATACCAAGCCCTCCAGATTGACCTCAGAAGGCGAAAATGAATCAGCGCGCTGATTCGTGAAAGAAAAATTTGTTGGTAATCACGATGAAGCCACCGATTTGCCGGAAATGCTGGTTTTTGAGTCACACGCTGCGTCGCCACACAACCGGAAATGGAATAGGCCCGGCGCCCGCGGCGATCATGGTCCGCCCTTTGCGCGCCGGCGCTCGATCCACTTGCGTTCGGCCCATCCGAGCATCCGCGCCGTCGGTTTCCGCAGGACGGGCACGTCCTGCGCGAACAAAAGGAGTCCGAGCGGCAGCATCCAGAGTCCGAGTACCGGCAAAAAGCCGAAAACGCCGCCGACCATCAACAGAACGGCCAGCGGAAACCTGGCGTATCGCGACGACGGTTGGCGCAACCAGCCGATGAACCTCGCCGGCCCCGCCGGCAGCCTGGCTGCAAGCCGGGCAAAATGCCGGTCGAGTTCTGCCTCGGAATGCTCGCGCAATGAATCTCTCCTGGTCCAAGGGAGATGTTGACGAGCTACGCCGGCGCAAGGCCTCAGCGGGTCGCGCGCAGGGAATGGAACCGCGGTCGACCAACCGGGAATTAACCGCCACAACCGGAGCGATGCCTTATCGTGCTACCGTCAAATCATCTTTGGCCTGGCCAGCTTCTTCAGCCTGCGGGGTCCTGGCGCGGACGGGCTTGCGGGCTGCGGCCGGCTTGATGCTCAGCGGCCTGCCACCGGCCTGCCCGGCTCAGGTCCGGGCCGGAAAAATGCCCGGCAGCCGGGCGAGAGCTGGGACTTGTTTCGGATCATGCAGGCCGTGATGCGCTCGACGTCGGGGACGTCGGCGCCGCAGAGCCTGATCGCATCGCCAGTGCAGGCTTGCTCCTGTTCGGCGGTGTAGGCCCGGCCCGCGGCGGGCCACATCGAAACCGACAGCGCCGTCGCCAGCCACAAGCCGAACTGCAAGTCCCTGTACCGCAAAAGCGTCATAGACTCCCCCCGAATCTGTAATGCAGGAATAGTGGGTGATCGACGGGGGATTGGCAAGCAGACGCCGACCGGAGGAGAGAGGACAGCGGAATCTTGACAAAATGTCCTTTATAAGAGACAATACGCATGGTAGAGGTCCGACAGACTGACGTTTTTACCGAGTGGTTTGCAGGGCTGCGGGATCGCGAAGCGCGCACTCGCATCACTGTTCGCATCCGCCGCCTCTCGCTCGGCAATCCGGGTGACGTAAGGCCGGTGGGCAGCGGCGTGTCGGAGATGCGGATCGACTACGGCCCCGGCTATCGGGTGTATTTCGTCGGACGCAGCGACATGGTGATCATCCTGCTCTGCGGCGGTGACAAACGGCACCAGGATCGCGACATCGCGCGCGCCCTCGAACTCGCGCAGGAGGTTTAGAGAGGACGACATGGCTCGCAAAACCAGCCGTTGGGATGCTGCCGACACCCTGGAAACCAAGGAGGACATCGCCGCCTATCTCGATGCCGTTCTTGAGGATGGCGACCCCGATTTGCTCAAGGCCGCACTCGGCGACATCGCCCGCGCCAAGGGCATGACCGAGATTGCGCAAGCCGCGGGCCTCGGCCGCGCCAATCTCTACAAGGCGCTATCGCCGGATGGCAATCCGGAGTTCGCGACCGTTGCCAGAGTCCTGAAAGCTCTCGGACTTCGGCTCTCCGTTGCGGCGTAACGCCAGGCCTCGCGGGTGCTTCCGGCACGAGGCTGATCCATAAGCGGGACACGGAGCGCACATATGCCCGACGTTCCACGCTCACGCGGCATCACAGGGTTTCGATCCACGCCCCCGCGAAGGCGCGACCCCCATTGTGCAATGTCGGCTGGCTCATCCAACTCCCAGAGCAGATCAACAAGAGCGCGGGCGCGCGAGTTCCGCATCGCTATCAATCAAGATCAGGTCACACAGTCTATGCGTCTATTCTATCGTACTCGCTGTGGGTGCCATCATCAGACACGCATTGAACCCGCCACCGATCAACGGGTCAGCCCCGCATCGGTCGCGGGGCTAACCGAAAGACTTGCTACTGCTGCATTGGAGCGGCCGACGCCAGCCGCAACTTGTGCTAGATTTCGAACGGGGAGGAAGCTCGATCATGAGCAGAGGCATCGTTGGGCTGTTAATTGTGCTGGCGATATTCTGGTTCATTGGCAGCGCAAACCAATCGACCTCGACAACTAAGCTACCCCCGGCCGATCATGCGAATACGGTTGTTGCCGCGGCTCAATTAAATGAGCAGTGGGAGAAGACTTTCGACAAAACCGGAAAATATCCAGACCGCCAAGACCCGAGCGCACATTACGCCGTCTACGGTGCGCTTCTCCGGATTCCCGAAGACAGCCAGAGCTATTCAGCGGCGCGAGGACTCGTCGACAAATTCTCCTCAAGGCAATTGAAGATCGACGCGCAGGAGCGCAGGGCCAAGGCCGAGCGGATCGGCAATGATGCCGAAGGTCGCAAGAGGTTTGCCGATACGCTTGACACGACCTTCCTCAAAGCCGGACGCGATGCATCCTTTAAGGTCTCTGGACCCAAGAACACAGTGCTCGAAATGGTTTACATCTTGGTCAATCGGCCCGCTGTCTATCAAATAGCAAACGATACCAAATTCCTCGAGAACGCATGGAACGCTGGCTTCAAAAAGGTGATCTTTCGAAGCGGATACGGCTACGGCAGCAATTCTTGGACGTATGATGCTCCCAAAGACTGGGCATTCAATTGAGGTCGCTTGTATGAGCGGTCGAAGCCTTACCGACATATCGAGCGAGGGCGAGCTAATCGCGGGTTGGGAATTGTC
>NZ_JBAVNZ010000310.1:0-2971 GCF_049691595.1 Bradyrhizobium sp. | reverse complement strand
GTTCCCACGCGTTACTCACCCGTCTGCCGCTGACGTATTGCTACGCCCGCTCGACTTGCATGTGTTAAGCCTGCCGCCAGCGTTCGCTCTGAGCCAGGATCAAACTCTCAAGTTGGACTTGAAACTTCGAACCGGCTGATCACAACGTTTGACGAGGTCCCACCATACAATCGCCCGCGATTCACATCGCTGACGACGCGACCTCAATCAAGAGATCATGGTGTAACCTTATTCAAAACGTGTACCGCCGAAGTCTTTCGTCCAGCCCCGAAAGATGAAAACCGAAGTTTCCAACTATTCGAGACTCGCAAGGACTCCGCCGTCCACGTTTCTCTTTCTTCATCTTCACTTGTCAAACAGCCCGGGGCCCGAGAGCCCCTCTCCCCCGAAGGGAAGTTCGAAGTCCTGATCCGACGGCAAATAACAACCGATGACTACCGGCTGTTGATCCACTCATCAGAATGAGGAGCATCAAGGGCGCGAAAGCTTGCCTTGGCCCAAAGGCCAATGCAGCGCCGCGCTCAGTGGGCGATTTATAAGCCCGCCCGATCGGCATTGTCAACGGTCGTTGTCAACAAATCGTCGCATCACGCGGAAGAATTTTGCGGTGCAGAGAGGCCCCGATATTTGGGGACTTCGCGCCGTACTTGAGCCACAATCCTGCGACGTTCTGATTATAGCGTAAGCATTGAATCGCCGGGTGCCAGTGGAGGCTGCCGGAGTTCGTCTACCGGGACAGGCGATTTCCAATGAACCCGTCGCCTTATCCCACGCGGCCGAGAAACATCGAGAGATCTGCACACGTTTGACGTTCGAGATTCCGGCCACCCAATGGCCCTCGGCTCCCGGACATCCATGCGTGTGACGCGTGTTCCCGGATTGCCGCTCTAGCGGGACGAGCAGGGGTCCGGGACGAACGGGGATCTTGTCGCATGTTGACGGAATTTGGGGGGAGACAGGGTTGAGCCAGAAGGCATCACGCGGGAGCGGCTACCGACGCGAGACCGGGATCATCGATCTCGGTCACGAGCCGCCGCTTTCCGTCGACGGCTCCGAGGCCGCGGTGATCGACCGCCGCCGGATCTCCGTACAATGGTTTAGCGGCACTATCCTGACCGGTCTGTGCGGCGCTGCCCTGATCGGCGGCGCCGTTTTTGCGTCGCTCGACGGCGAGATGACCTTTGCCAAGGTGCCGGAACGGGTCGAGGGCGCGCTGCGCGGCGCGTTCGGCGCCAATGATCGCACCGCCACCCTGCACAAGAGCGATCGGCTGCCGCCGCCCAGTGAGGCGAGCGCCGCGCGCAATGTGATGCGGGTCTCCACCGTGACCCGCGTCGGCAATCGCGACGTGATGCGGGTTCGGCCGTTCGTCCGCATCTCCGGCAATCTGTCGATGACCACGAGCGATCTCAGCGCCAAGATCCCGCCGTTCAACGCCCAGCGCATGCTGACCGACGTCGGCGCCGAGACGGCCACCGCCTCCGAGGATGCGAACAACCCCGATGCCGTCGAGCCCGACGCCGAGGTTTCGTTCGTCACCAAGGACCTCGCGCCGATCCTGCCAAAGGCGAAACTCGCCGCGGTGGTCGCGCTCGACGAAGTCCTGATGCGGGTGCGCGATGCCGCGAACTGGCGCGGCGGCGGCGGTGGCGGCGTGCGTTACGCGCTGGCCACCACCGACGCCAGCGGCGCCCAGTCCGATGTCAAGCTTGCCTACGCCACCGAGGGCAACGTCGCCGACCCCTATGCCGGCTTTGAGACCCGCGTGGTGCCTGAAAACGTCACGCTGCTGCCGAAGACGAAAGAACAAATTACCGGCGGCAATCCATCCAGTGAGCGCGTTCACGTCGTGAAGAAGGGCGATAGCGTCACCTCGATCCTGCGGGATCAGGGCGCGACGCCGGAAGAAGCCAAGGCGATCGCGGCAACGCTCGGCGCCCGCGGCCGCGACGGCGGATTGAAGGAAGGCCTGAAGCTGCGCATCCTGATGGCGCCGGCGGGACCGGGGCCCGGCACCAGGCTGCAGCCCTACCGCGTGATCGTCGCCAACGACACCACCGTCGAGGCAGTGGCCGCCCTGTCCGACGTCGGCAAATATGTCGCCGTCGACGTTCAGAGCATGAATACCGTCGCCGAAACCGCCGACAACAGTAACGACGACGATGATGATGATGACGGCAGCGGCGTGCGGCTCTACCAGAGCATCTACGAGACCGCGCTGCGCAACAAGGTGCCGGCAAGCGTGATCGAGGACATGGTCCGCATCTACTCCTACGACGTCGACTTCCAGCGCAAGGTGCAGCCCGGCGATTCCTTCGACGTGTACTACGCCGGCGAAGACGAAGGCTCGAACGTCACCGAAAAGAACGATGTGCTGTTTGCCTCGCTTACGGTCGGCGGTGAGACCAAAAAGTATTATCGCTTCCAGACTCCGGACGACTCGGTCGTCGACTTCTACGACGAGACCGGCAAGAGCGCGAAGAAGTTCCTGGTGCGCAAACCGGTCAACAACGCGATCATGCGCTCGGGCTTCGGTGGCCGCCGCCATCCGATCCTCGGCTATGTCAAGATGCACACCGGCGTCGACTGGTCGACGCCCTACGGCACGCCGATCTTCGCATCCGGCAACGGCGTCGTCGAAAAAGTCGGCTGGGAAGGCGGCTACGGCAAATACGTCCGCCTCAAACACAACAACGGATACGAGACCGCCTATGGCCACATGTCAGCCTTTGCCAAGGGCACCGAGCCCGGCAAGCGGGTACGGCAGGGCCAGGTGATCGGATTCGTCGGCTCGACCGGCCTGTCGACCGGCGCCCATGTGCACTACGAAATTCTGGTCAACGGCCGCTTCGTCGATCCGATGCGCGTGAAACTGCCGCGCGGCCGCTCGCTCGACGGGCCGGTCCTGGCGAACTTCGAGAAAGAGCGCGATCGCCTCGATACCCAGATGAGCAGCCGCGGCGGCGCAGCC
>NZ_JBAVNZ010000309.1:0-2531 GCF_049691595.1 Bradyrhizobium sp. | reverse complement strand
GGCGTGGCCTATTTCGATCGGCATGGCCTTTCATGTCAGGACGCGCCATTGGCCGGGCCAGGTTTAGTGCCTACATGCTGCAGACCCATCCATGATGTAATCTCTGCCGTTCCGCGAGGGAACGCTCTACCGCCGGACCCGTTGCCGGCGTGAGAACCAGAAAGCGAATGCGACGTGGATATTTACACCATCATCTTCCTGGCGCTGGCGGTCTTCATCTTCCTGCGCCTGCGCAGCGTCCTCGGACAGCGCACCGGGAGCGAGCGGCCGCCCTACGATCGCGCGGCGCCCAGCGTCGTGCAGCGTAGCCAGGACAACAACGTCGTGCCGATGCCGGGATCGGTGATCGATCAGGCGCCGCTGGCGCCGACCGCCGACGTGACGCCGCCGTCCGACCGCTGGAAGGGAATTGCCGAGCAGGGCACGCCGCTCGCACAGGGGCTTGACGCCATTGCCGCCCACGATTCCGCGTTCGATCCGCGGCACTTCCTCTCAGGCGCCCGCAGCGCCTACGAGATGATCGTGCTGGCTTTCGCCAATGGCGATCGCCGGGCGCTGAAGGATCTGCTGTCGGCCGAGGTCTATGAGAGCTTCGAATCCGTGATCAAGGATCGCGAGAAGCACGAGCAGAAGACCGAAACGCGCTTCGTTTCGATCGACAAGGCCGAAATCGTCAATGCCGAAGCGCGCGATCGCGCGGCGCAACTGACGGTCCGCTTCGTGTCGCAGATGATCTCGGTCACCCGCGACAAGACCGGCACCATTGTCGACGGCAACCCGGATAAGGTCGCCGATATCACCGATGTCTGGACATTCGCCCGCGATACGAGCTCGCGCGATCCGAACTGGAAGCTGGTTGGCACCGGAAGCGCTCACTAGGACGCGCAGCCTCGGATGGCTTGCGTGTCGGGTGATCGCCGCGGTGTCGTTGCTGGCTCCGCTGGATGCGTCTGCGGCTCGTCACGGGCGCTGGCATCCGACATCCTCTCGCCCGATCCCGTATCCCCGCCTTGATCTGCCACTCCAGATCAACGGCAGCCAGTACGCGCCGCTGGTCTGGTCCGATGTCGCAGGCTGGAGCGAAGACGATCACCTCGCCGCCTACAAGGCGTTTCGCGCCAGCTGCAAGCCGATCGCGGGCCAAACCGGGCCTCCGGCCGATCCGAAGGCGCTGGGCACGTCGCTGCGCGATCCCTGCAGGGTCGCCAGGGGGATCGAGCTGTCCGATGGCGCCAGGGCGAAGTCGTTCTTCGAGGGGCACTTTCTTCCCTTGCGGATCTCTCGGCTCGGCGAAGCCGAAGGGTTTGTCACCGGTTATTATGAGCCCGTGATCGACGGCGCGCGAATGCAAACCGACGTCTACAGCGTGCCGGTCTATCGCCGTCCATCCAACCTGTTCGTGCGCGGCGCCAGGCAAAGCTCGACCGGGCTGCCCAACAAGGGCCAGGTGTTCCGCAAGATCGGCCGCCGCAAGCTCGTACCCTATTATGATCGCGCTGAAATCGAAGACGGCGCGATCGCCGGGCGCGGCCTCGAAATCTGCTGGCTCAGGAATCAGACCGACCTGCTGTTCTCGCAGATCCAGGGTTCGGCGCGGGTCCGTCTCGAGGACGGCTCGACCCTGCGCATCAATTACGACGCCCATAACGGCTATCCCTATACGCCGGTCGGCCGCGTCCTGATCGATCGCGGCATCATTCCCAAGGACCAGATGTCGATGCAGAAGATCAGGGAATGGATCGATCAGAACCCCGACGGCGCCCAGGAGCTGCGGCGGCAGAACCGGTCCTACATCTTCTTCCGCGAGGTGCAGCTTTCCGACAAGGATGAAGCGGTCGGCGCGCAGGGCGTGCCGCTGACGCCGGGGCGGTCGATCGCGGTCGACAAATCGTTGCACGTCTACGGCACGCCGTTCTTCATCGAAGGCGAGTTGCCGATCGAATCGGAGCAGTCGAAAACACCGTTTCGCCGGCTGATGATCGCGCAGGATACCGGCTCCGCCATCGTCGGCCCGGCGCGTGCCGACCTGTATTTCGGCGCCGGCGCGGACGCCGGAAAGGTTTCCGGCCGCCTCCGGCACACTATGCGCTTCGTCATTCTGGTTCCGAAGAGCCTCGATCCCGTGGCGCGGGGCCGCAAGATGCCGGTGCCGGACGCGCGGCCGTCGGAGAAAATCGCCAAACTTTTTCCGCAGCTCGATCCGCAGAAGGGTCAGTCGAACGACCAGAACAACGGCGCGACGCCTGCCGGGGCCTCGGCGGCTTCTGCCTCAAAAGACGCAGCGGTTGCCACAACGCCGGTCGCGCAAGCCTCGCCCCCAACGGCGAAGCCGGTTCCGTTGCCGGAACCCCGGCCTCAAATCAAACCGGGCGCCGAGCGGCCGCGCCACCGCCACATCCGCCATTATCGCTACCCTGGATGACGCGCCGGCCCGCTCCGATTCCGGATTTCTCCGAAGCGCCGAGGCGCAAGCGCGCCTTGAGCGAAGAAGAACGCGCGCTGTGGGAAAGCGTGGCAAAGCAGGTCAAGCC
>NZ_JBAVNZ010000308.1:0-4593 GCF_049691595.1 Bradyrhizobium sp. | reverse complement strand
CTGCTGATCCGGGGTCTATGCGGCGGGCGCGGTGGGTCCCGGCGCTGCGGAGCAGCGTGAAGAACGCTGCACCGCGTCCGGGACACCAAGCCGCGTGATGTCCCGTAAAATGAAAGGCCCCGCCCGGAGGGGAAGCCGGACGGGGCCTTCAGGTCCGGTCGCTCTCGCGCAGGTCCGCTTGCGCGGCGCCCGGACCATTCGTTCAGGCTATCGAAACCTGTTCGACCACCTGAACGATGCGGCGCGAGCGCGGTCCGGTGCCGCCATCGCGCCGGCGATCGCGGCAATGACAGGGATGCTGGTCCGCATGGTCTGCTCCTTCGACGGGGATCGGCGGCCGCGGCTCGGCCGGCGCACCATGCGAGCCAATTCATGGCGCGCGCCAAAGTTCCGGGAACATGCCGCCGCATCCGCGACAATTTCGGGCGTTTTTCATCAAGGCGGGAACCTGCCGAGGCGACGGACGTCTGCTGTTCCCGAACCACTGCAGCGGGTAAGTTGCACGCCCCGATTCGAATTCCGTCGATCCTCCGGAGAGTTTCAATGACCATCACCGCCGCGCACGTTCCCGCCATCGTTGCCCTGATCGCGGGTATCTTGATCTTGATCATGCCCCGGCTGCTCAACTTCATCGTCGCGATCTATCTGATCGTCGTCGGCCTGATCGGACTCGGGCTGCTCCGCTGGCTCCACCTGTAGCGGGTGAGCCGGGTTTCGCGGCTTGCACGGAACCCCTCAAAATGGTGTAAGGCGCGCAGCTTCTCCCCTCTTTTCGGATTGTTGTCAGCCATGGCCAAAGCCGTCGCGAAGCCCAAAAAAACCGTTGAGAAAGCCGTTGGGCCAATCGTTGAGAAAATCGCAGCGGAATCAAAGCCATCGGCGCCGGCTCGAAAGGCCGCGCCGCCGGCCTCGGCCCGCCAGGCGCTGAAGAAGACCGCGGCCAAACCGGCGCCGAAAGCCGCAGCCCGGCCGGCTGGCAAGGCCGCCCTCGGCAAGTCCGCTGCTCCGGCCGTAAAAGCCGGCAAATGGGTCTACACTTTCGGCGACGGCAAGGCCGAAGGCAAGGCGGGTCTGCGCGATCTGCTCGGCGGCAAGGGCGCCAACCTCGCGGAGATGGCCAGTCTCGGCCTGCCGGTGCCGCCCGGCTTCACCATTCCGACCTCGGCCTGCAGCTATTTCTACGCGCACGAAAAAACCTATCCGAAGGAGTTGAAGGCGCAGGTCGAAAAAGCGCTGGCGCATGTCGGCAAGCTGACCGGCAAGGCTTTTGGCGACGCCAAAAATCCGCTGCTGGTCTCGGTGCGCTCCGGCGGGCGCGCGTCGATGCCGGGCATGATGGATACCGTGCTCAATCTCGGCCTCAACGACCACACGGTGGAGGCGCTGGCCGAATTGTCCGGCGACCGCCGCTTCGCCTATGACAGCTATCGCCGCTTCATCACCATGTATTCCGATGTGGTGCTCGGTTTCGAGCATCATCATTTCGAGGACATCCTCGATACCTTCAAGGACGGCCAGGGCTATACGCTCGACACCGATTTGACCGGCGACGACTGGGTCGAACTGGTCGGCCGCTACAAGGATGCGGTGGCGCGCGAGACGGGGAGGGATTTCCCGCAGGATCCGCACGACCAGTTGTGGGGCGCGATCGGGGCGGTGTTTTCATCCTGGATGAACGCGCGCGCGGTGACCTACCGCAAGCTGCACGACATCCCGGAATCCTGGGGCACCGCGGTCAACGTCCAGGCGATGGTGTTCGGCAATATGGGCGAGACCTCGGCAACGGGCGTTGCGTTCACGCGCAATCCCTCGACCGGCGAGAGCAAGCTGTATGGCGAATTCCTGATCAACGCGCAGGGCGAGGACGTGGTGGCGGGCATCCGCACGCCGCAGGACATCACCGAAGATGCGCGCATCGAGTCCGGCTCCGACAAGGCATCGATGGAAAGCGCGATGCCGGAGGCGTTCGGCGAACTGACGCGGATCTACACGCTCCTGGAAAAGCACTACCGCGACATGCAGGACATGGAGTTCACGGTCGAGCAGGGCAAGCTGTGGATGCTGCAGACCCGATCCGGCAAGCGCACCGCGAAGGCGGCGCTGCGCATCGCCGTCGAGCTTGCCAATGAAGGCCTGATCTCGAAGCAGGACGCGGTGATGCGGATCGATCCGGCCTCGCTCGATCAGCTGCTGCATCCGACCATCGATCCCGCCGCCCGTCGCGACGTCATCGCCACCGGGCTGCCGGCATCGCCCGGCACCGCCTCCGGCGAAATCGTGTTCTCTTCCGATGAGGCCGCGAAACTGCAGGCCGACGGCCGCAAGGTCATCCTGGTGCGGATCGAGACCTCGCCGGAAGACATTCACGGCATGCACGCCGCCGAAGGCATCTTGACCACGCGCGGCGGCATGACCTCGCACGCCGCGGTGGTGGCGCGCGGCATGGGCAAGCCCTGCGTCTCCGGCTGCGGCACCATCCGCGTCGACTACGGCCGCGGCACCATGAGCATCGGTTCCCGCACCTTCAAGACCGGCGACGTCATCACCATCGACGGCTCGGTCGGCCAGGTGCTGGCCGGGCGGATGTCGATGATCGAGCCGGAATTGTCCGGAGAGTTCGGCACCCTGATGGGCTGGGCCGACCAGGTCCGCAAGTTGGGCGTTCGCGTCAACGCCGACACGCCGGAGGATGCGCGCAGCGCCATCAAGTTCGGCGGCGAGGGCATCGGGCTTTGCCGCACCGAGCATATGTTCTTCGAGGAGACGCGCATCCGCACCGTGCGCGAGATGATCCTTTCCGAGGACGAGCAGTCGCGCCGCGCGGCGCTGTCGAAACTGCTGCCGATGCAGCGCGCCGATTTCGTCGAGCTGTTCGAGATCATGAAGGGCCTGCCGGTGACGATCCGGCTGCTCGATCCGCCGCTGCACGAGTTCCTGCCGCACACCCAGTCCGAGATCGAGGAAGTCGCGCGCGCGATGAACACTGATCCGCGCAAGCTCGCCGATCGCGCCCGCGATCTCGCCGAGTTCAATCCGATGCTGGGTTTTCGCGGCTGCCGCCTCGCGATCGCCTATCCGGAGATCGCCGAGATGCAGGCCCGCGCGATCTTCGAGGCCGCGGTCGAAGCCGGAAAGCGCACCGGCAAGGCGGTCGGCCTCGAGGTGATGGTGCCCTTGATCGCCACCAGGGCCGAGTTCGACCTGGTCAAGGCGCGGATCGATGCGACCGCGCATTCGGTGATGAAGGAAACCGGCGTCAAGCTCAGCTATCAGGTCGGCACCATGATCGAGTTGCCGCGGGCGTGCCTGATGGCCGGCGACATCGCACAGACCGCGGAGTTCTTCTCGTTCGGCACCAACGATTTGACCCAGACCACCTACGGCATCAGCCGCGACGACGCCGCGAGTTTTCTTGGCACCTATGTGGCGAAGGGAATTCTGGAGATCGATCCCTTCATCTCGGTCGATCGCGACGGCGTCGGCGAGCTCGTCAGGATTGGGGTTGCGCGCGGCCGCAAGACGCGGCCGAACCTGAAGGTCGGCATTTGCGGCGAGCACGGCGGCGATCCCGCCTCGGTGGCGTTCTGCCACGAGATCGGGCTCGACTACGTCTCCTGCTCGCCCTACCGCGTGCCGATCGCGCGGCTGGCCGCAGCCCAGGCCGCGCTCGGCAAGACGGTGGCCAGCCAGGCGTGATAAGGCAATCTGCTTCGGGATTGCAAGTCCGACCGCGGGAGTTTGGATTCGTCTTTTGCCGCTTCCTGCATCTTCTGATAGAAGTGGGTCATGAATCGAGCAGAGGCCCTTAGAAAGTTGCGTAGCTTCGCCGGTGCCCTCAGGGCGAAGGGCGCGACCTCGCTTTACCTGTTTGGATCAACAGCTAAAAACAAGGCTGGCGCCAACAGCGACCTGGACCTGTTCATCGATTATGACCCCCGTGGAAAATTTAACGCGTTCGACCTGGTCGCCAGCAAGCGTTTGCTGCGGGAAGGCTTGGGCGTCGACGTGGATATAACCACCCGCAAGGGGCTGCACCCTCTTATTCGCAAGCGGGTTGAAGCCGAGGCCACGCGGGTCTTTTAATGTCGAGCCGGTCTGCGTTGCTCCGCATCCATGACATGCTCGAGAGCATCCGGGGAATTGAAAAAGCCATCGCCGGCAAAACGTTCCGCGACTATGAGCGCTCCTGGGTTTTACGGTCAGCCCTTGAGCGAGGTATCGAGGTGATTTCCGAAGCCAGTCGCCATCTTGGTCGTGAATTCAAATTACAACACAAGGATGTGCGCTGGAAGGACATCGCTGGCATAGGAAACATCCTTCGCCACGAGTACCAGCGGATTGACAGTCAGATTATCTGGAACGCCGTGAAAGACGATTTGCCGGCACTCAAGAAAGCATTGCTGGCCATCAAGGCTTCGCTGAAGGAATAGCGCGGCCGCAATCGGCAAAATTCGCGCGTGAAAGTTCCTTCATCATCTTCGTTGACGGGATCTATACCACCTTCATCGAGCGCCCGTTTACCAACGTTTTCGATCCGACGACGCAAACGCCGGCGATCGCTTGCCTGTGGCGCGCGGGCAACGCCGGTTAACG
>NZ_JBAVNZ010000307.1:0-1878 GCF_049691595.1 Bradyrhizobium sp. | reverse complement strand
CTCGCGTTCGAGGCGTCCTCTCATGGGCTCGATCAGCATCGGCTCGACGGCGTGCGCCTTGCAGCGGCGGCATTCACAAATCTCGGCCGCGATCACATGGATTATCATCCAACCGTTGACGATTATCTCGCCGCCAAGTTGCGCCTGTTCACCGAACTGCTCGCGCCCGGCCAGACCGCGGTCGTCAACACCGATGGCGCCTATGCGCAGCGCGGGATCGAGGCGGCGGCGAAACGTGGCCTCAACGTACTAACCGTGGGGCAGCGCGGCGAAACCCTGCGCCTTACATCGGTCTCGCGGCAAGGCTTTGCGCAAGTCCTGACAATCGAAAGCGGCGGGCAAAATTATACCGTGCGACTGCCGTTGGTCGGCGCCTATCAGGTCGAAAACGCGCTTGTCGCAGCTGGCCTTGCGATCGCAACTGGCGAGGATACGCGCGCCGTGCTCGAAGCGCTCTCGCACTTGAAAGGCGTGCCTGGCCGGCTCGAAATTATCGGCGAATCCAATGGCGGCTTGGCGATTGTCGACTACGCGCACAAACCCGAAGCGTTGGCCGCGGCGCTCGACGCCTGCCGGCCGTTCGCAACCGGAATGCTCATCTCGGTCTTCGGCTGCGGCGGCGACCGCGACAATGGCAAGCGCCCCATTATGGGCCGCATCTCGGCAGAAAAGGCCGATGTGACAATCATCACCGACGACAACCCGCGCTCGGAAGTGCCAGCCAATATTCGCGCCGAAATTCTAGCCGATTGCCCCGGCGCCCGCGAAATCGGTGATCGCGCCGAGGCCATTCGCACAGCCGTCGCTATGATGGGCAAGGGCGACGTCGTGCTGGTCGCCGGCAAGGGTCACGAAACCGGCCAAATTGTCGGGACAACCGTCATCCCGTTTTCCGATCACGAGGCGCTGCGCCTCGCCATCAAGCAGGTGGCACGGCATGGCGTGTGACTTGTGGACGTTCGATGAGTTGCTTGAGGCGGTGCCCTTCGCGGTTGCCGACGGGCACCCGAGCGTGCCAATCACCGGCTTTTCCATCGACACGCGGTCGCTACTGCCGGGCGAGGTGTTCGTGGCGCTCAAGGATCAGCGCGATGGGCACGAATTCGTTTCGAACGCCTTCAAGGCCGGCGCATCGCTGGCCATCGTAAGCGGGACATATGAGCGCAAACCTGGCGATCGTGCGCTTCTTCGCTGCGCAATCGATCATTTGCGCGCGGGCCTGCCGGACTACCATGAACCACTCCCGGACTGTGACCCGCTCTTAGCTCTCAAATGGATCGGCGAAGCCGCCCGTCATCGCCTTGCGCCGTCTGCCCGGGTCATCGCGGTGACGGGCAGCGCCGGAAAAACCGGTACCAAGGAAATGCTGCGCGCCTGCCTCGCGCGCGTCGGGCAGGTTCATGCCTCGGAAAAGTCCTTCAATAATCATTGGGGCGTGCCGCTCACCCTGGCGAAAATGCCAGCGGACACGGACTACGCCGTCTTCGAAATCGGCATGAACCATGCGGGCGAAATTGCAGCCCTCGCCCCGATGGTCAATCCGCATGCCGCTATCATCACCACGGTCGAAGCTGTACATCTCGAACACTTCAAGGATGTCGAGGGGATCGCCGACGCCAAGGCCGAGATCTTCCAGGGCCTCGTCTCCGGCGGCGCGGCCATCATCAAGCGCGACAGCCCGCACTTCGATCGGTTGCGGGTGCGCGCCCAGGCCGAGGCTGCTCGCGTTGTCAGCTTCGGCTTACAAGACGGCGCGGACGTATGTGCTGAAAAACTCGACCTCGGCGAAGAGGGGAGCGACATCACCGCCCGCATCGGGAGTCAGCGCATCCCCTACCACCTCGCCATGCCGGGCCGGCACATCGCCGAGAATTCGCT
>NZ_JBAVNZ010000306.1:0-12342 GCF_049691595.1 Bradyrhizobium sp. | reverse complement strand
AACTCCATCAGCGGGACAATAATCGCATTCGTGGACACGTCCGCCTCGGGTCATTCGCGCCGGGCTCGAGTCGGCGGCAAGTCCGGCGATAACCGCGATACCCCGAAAGCGGAAGTCATTTCGGATCGCATGCTCCGCTCGCTTGCGACTTCGATGTCAGGAGCCCGGTCAGGCAATGTTCACATCGGTCAGCCGGAAATCGTTTCCCTTGCACAACAGCCATTTGCTTTGCCAGCCCGTAGGCAAGCAATCTCCGTAGTCCAACGCCGCGCCGATCAAAAAAAGCCGTGCGGCCGGTCAGGCGGCTTTCACCCGGTACGCCGCGAGGAACATCCGCGTCGCGCTGCCGACCACCCGCGCGATCCGTTCCGCCGAGGGCGCCGGCGCCGCCTGAAACAGGAACGGCATGAACAGCGACGCCTGACACAACTGCATGAATTGCGTTGCCGCGAGCTGGCAGTCCTCGATCTCGAGATCGCCGAGTTTCGTTCGCGCCTCGAGATAGCCGGCAAGCCTGGCGATCGTGAGCGCCACGACATTGTTGTAGAACCGCCGGCCGACCTCCGGCATGCGTTCGGCAATCGCCATCACCGTCCGGGTGGCCGATCCGCCGCCGGGCCGGCACAGCAGCTGGATATAGGCCTGTCCGAATTCCATCAGTGTGGTCGGCACGTCACGCGCCGGGTCGAAGTTGAAATCCGCCTTGCCCTGCTCGAGCGTCTCCTGCTCGACAATGGCCTCGAACAGCCGGCTCTTGTCGGCGAAATAGACATAGAGCGTTCCCTTGGAGACGCCGGCGGAGCGGGCGATTTCGCCCATGCTGGCGCCATCGAACCCCAGATCCATGAAGACCTTGCGCGCGCCATCGAGGATCTGGCGGCGTTTCGAACTGTCCTCGTCGCCGACGAGATGAAGCGGGTTTGGAGTGGCTGCAACCATTGGTTCAGGTTCCCGGCAAAGATTTCAACCGGCGATATGCACGAGCAGGAATTCCTGTGCTACGGAGCGGGCAAACTAATTTATCTTGACCGAACCGTTCGGTCAATGTATTTGTGAAACTGACGATGCGCGAGGCCGGTTCGGGCCGGGCTGCCTCGCGACATTAGTAATGAGGAGGCCGAAAATGGCCGCAGCGAGAGACCAGGCCGCACGCATCCTTCGTTCCGGGCCGGAAACGGCGGATGGCGATGCCCTGCGCGACGCCGCGATCGATCCGGCCCATCAGCTTCGGACTGACGTCACGGACGAAACCAGGCGCCGTCCCGCGGAGGTGCCCGGCGGTCCCGCCACCGAGAAACCGGCGGCGCCGTCGACCGAAGCGCTCAGCCCGGCCGCGCCGAAATCGGCAAAGCGCAAATTCGCGATGATGGGCGTCGTCGCGCTGCTCGCGCTCGCGGCGGCGGGTTACGGCGTCTACTACTTTCTGGCCGGTCGCTTCTACATCTCCACCGACGACGCCTATGTCCGCGCCAACAACACCACCCTCGGCGCGCGGGTGGCGGGCCATGTCGCGGCGATCCTTCCCGGAGACAATTCGATCGTCCGTGCCGGCGACGTGATCTTCAAGATCGATGACGGCGACTACCGCATCGCGGTCGAGGCCGCGCGCAGCAAGATCGCGACCCAGCAGGCCACCATCGACCGCATCGGCCGCCAGGTCGCCGCGATGGAAAGCGCGGTCGAGCAGGCGAGGGCGCAGCTTGTCTCGGCCGAAGCCGGATTGAAGCGGGCCGGTCTCGACTTCGACCGCCAGCAGGCCTTGAGCACCAGGGGATTTGCCTCGCGCGCCACCTTCGAGGTTTCCGAGGCCGGACGCGACCAGGGCGTCGCCGCGGTGAAATCGGCCGAGGCGGCCCATGACGCCGCGCGCGACAATGTCGAAGTCACCAAGGCGCAGCAGAACGAGGCCCGTGCCCAACTGATGGAATTGCAGACCGCGCTTGCCAGGGCCGAGCGCGACCTCGGCTTCACGTCGGTGCGCGCGCCGGTCGACGGCACCTTCTCCAACCGCCTCGTCAACACCGGCGACTTCATCCAGGCGGGCCAGCGGCTCGGCAATGTGGTGCCGCTCGACGACGTCTTCATCGACGCCAACTACAAGGAAACCCAGCTCAGGCGCATCCGCCCGGGCCAGCCGGTGACGATCTCGGTGGACGCCTACGGCCATCGCAAGTTTGCCGGCACGGTCGACAGCATTTCGCCCGCCGCAGGCTCCGTGTTCACGCTGCTGCCGCCCGACAACGCCACCGGCAACTTCACCAAGATCGTGCAGCGGCTTCCGGTCCGGATTCGCGTGCCCAGGGAAGTCGCCAGGCAAAACCTGCTGCGCGCGGGCATGTCGGTCTACACCACCGTCGATACGCGCGAGGGCGCGGCGGATGCGGACAATGAAGCCGACCTCGATTCGCCGCCGATGGTCCATCCGAAGTAGCTTTTCAAAGCCTCGGGCGAAGCCCGGGCGCATGGCCTGAGCAGATCATGGCGAACGCACCCACCGCTCCGCCTGTCATGATGAACGCCGCGGCGCCGCCGTCCGAGCGCATCGCGCCGCGGCGACTGTTCGCGTTCCTGATCATGGTGTTCGGGATGTTCATGTCGATCCTGGACATCCAGATCGTCTCGGCCTCGCTCTCCGACATCCAGGCCGGTCTGTCGGCGAGCTTGACCGAAGTGTCATGGGTCCAGACCGCGTATCTGATCGCGGAAGTGATCGCGATCCCCTTGTCCGGTTTCCTGTCGCGCGCGCTCGGCACCCGCCTGCTGTTTGCGATTTCGGCCTCCGGCTTCACCATCGCCAGTTTCTTCTGCGGCTTCGCCTCCTCGATCGAGCAGATGATCCTGTGGCGCGCGATCCAGGGATTTCTGGGCGCCGGCATGATCCCGACCGTGTTCGCCTCCGCCTACACGGTGTTTCCGCGCTCGAAGTTCTACATCGTCGGCCCGATCATCGGGCT
Source organism: Bradyrhizobium sp. (assembly GCF_049691595.1). GTDB lineage: Bacteria > Pseudomonadota > Alphaproteobacteria > Rhizobiales > Xanthobacteraceae > Bradyrhizobium. The sequence continues at coordinate 9,388 of NZ_JBAVNZ010000306.1, read as the reverse complement.
GGTGGCGACGCTGGCGCCGACCATCGGCCCGACCATCGGCGGCTTCATCACCGATGTGATGTCGTGGCACTGGCTGTTCTTCATCAACGTCGTCCCCGGCATCGGCATCACCATCGGCGTGCTGGTGCTGGTCGATTTCGACCAGCCGGATTTCAGGCTGCTCGAGCATTTCGACTGGTGGGGCCTGCTGTTCATGGCGGGCTTTCTCGGCTCGCTCGAATATGTGCTGGAGGAAGGACCGCAATATGAATGGCTGCAGGATACATCCGTCGCGGTCTGCGCCGCGGTTGGCGCGATCTCGGCGATCGCGTTCTTCTGGCGCGTGCTGACCGCGCGGGAGCCGATCGTCGATATCACCGCGTTCGCCGACCGCAATTTCGGCATCGGCTGCCTGATCTCGTTCTGCATCGGCATCGGGCTGTACGGCCTGACCTACATGTATCCGCGCTATCTCGCCGAAGTGCGCGGCTACAGCGCGCTGATGATCGGCGAGACCATGTTCGTCTCGGGGCTGACCATGTTCCTGACCGCGCCGATCGTCGGGCGGCTGATGACCAGATACGACATGCGCTACATCATCGCCGCCGGCCTGGTCATCTTCGCGCTCGGCTCGTATCAGATGACCGGGATCACCCGCGACTATGACTTCTATGAACTGCTGATCCCGCAGATCCTGCGCGGCATCGGCATGATGTTGGCGATGGTGCCGACCAACACCATCGCGCTCGGCACGCTGCCGCCGCAACGGGTGAAGAATGCCTCGGGCCTGTTCAACCTGACGCGCAATCTCGGCGGCGCGGTCGGACTGGCGCTCATCAACCAGGTGCTGAACGAACGCACCGATCTGCACATCGCGCGGCTGCAGGAGCGGGTGCACTGGGGCAACGCCACCGCGACCGAGACGCTCGCGATGCTCACCCAGCGCCTGCAGGGCATGGGCGACGCCGCGCTGATGGCGATGAAGCAGTTGTCCCAGATCGTGCATCGCCAGGCGGTGGTGATGGGCTATGGCGACGCCTTCGTCATGCTGACCATGTTTTATTTCGGCCTCAGCCTTTTGGTGATGCTGTTGAAAAAGCCGGCGGCGCTGCCGACGGGGCCGGCGCATTAGTTTTCGTTTTGACGCGTTTTCTTCAGGCGATCGCGATCGTGCAGCAGGATCCGATCCTGTTTCACCGTTCGCTCGCGGAAAACATCGCCTATGGCCGGCCGGGCGCCGGCATGGTGGCGGTCGAGCAGGCGGCCCGGCTCGCCAACGCGCACGACTTCATCTTGCGGCTGCCGAAAGGCTACGGCACGCTGGTCGGCGAGCGCGGCGTCAAGCTATCGGGCGGCGAGCGGCAGCGCGTGGCGCTGGCACGCGCGTTCCTGGCCGACGCGCCGGTGCTGATCCTGGACGAGGCGACCTCGAGCCTCGATTCCGAATCGGAAGGGCTGATCCAGCAGGCGATGGCGCGGCTGATGAAGGGGCGCACCTCGATCGTGATCGCGCACCGGCTGTCGACCGTGCGCAGCCTCGACCGCATCCTGGTGTTCGATCACGGCAGGATCGTCGAACAGGGCACGCATTCGGTGCTCACCGCGCGGGCCGACGGCATCTATCGGGGTCTGTTCGAGCGGCAGGCGACCGAGTTCGGCCAGGTCTCGGCGGCGCAGTGAAGGAACATCGATCACCGTTGCCGTTGTGCAACCATCCCCGATCATCCACCTCGCGGGGCCTCGAATCTGGCGGCCGCTCAGCCGATCGGGCGACGCGCGCGCCCCGGCTTTCGATCTAGAGCGGGTCGCCACGAGCAGTTCGCCAGCAAGGTGTGGAAGGCATCCGCGAACGGGCATTGATATCGTCATCGATCAAAGATGGCGGACCGGGGCGCCTTGCCCTGGCCGTCGCGAGGGATGAATTGCTCCTGAAAAGCGGGACCTCGTTGCGCGTCACCGCGAGGCGTCATCCGATCGGTGGATGTTTTATATTGCACCGCGGCTATGACGCCGGCTGTGATCGATCACACAGACTGTCGTGGAGCTCGACTTGTATGATCCGCGCCATGCCGGGTCTGGAGCGGGTTCGGCGGTATTTTTACCGACAGGCTCGGCGTTTGAGCCGTCGCTTCGCTTTGACAAGAAGGGCATGACCGCGGCTTTGCGTTCGATCGGGTTGCTCCCCCGCAGCTTGCCGCTTCGTCTGACTTGAATTTCCGGTGACGCATTAGAGGACATCTACCAATGGATCTCGGGACACGTCGACAGACAGCACCTCAGCCTTCCGCGCCGGCCGAGGACAATCAGAAGCTCAGCGACCTCATCGGTGACATCTACGACGCGGCGCTCGACCAATCGCTGTGGCCAGGCGTGATCGCGCGGGCCGCGGATTTCGTCGGCGGGGTCGGCGCAGCGCTGTTTTCCAAGGATGCCGCCGGGCAGCTCGGCGACGTGCACTACGACGTCGGAACCGACCCCTATTACAAGCAGCTCTATTTTGAAAAGTATATCGCGCTCGATCCCGCCACCACGGGACAGTTCTTCGCCGAGATAGGGGAGCCTTGCGCAACGGCCGATCTGATGCCTTACGCTGAATTTACCGAGACTCGATTTTATCGGGAATGGGTGCGGCCGCAGGGCCTGGTCGATTTCGCCACCGCCGTCCTCGACAAGTCGGCGACGTCGGTGGCGATGTTCGGGGTGTTTCGCCATGAACGCAACGGCATCGTCGACGACGAAGCGCGTCGTCGCATGCGCCTGATCGTCCCCCACATCCGTCGCGCGGTTCTGATCGGCAGGATGTTCGATCTGAAGGCCGCCGAGGTCGAGACCTTCGCCGAAACGCTGGACGGGCTCAGCGCGGGCATGTGCCTGATCGATGCGGAAGGGCGAATCGTTCATGCCAATGCCGCGGGGCACGCCATCATCGCCGCGGGCGACGTGTTGCGTGTCGTCGGCGGACGGCTGGTCGCCTGCGATGCCAGGATCGATCAGACCCTGCGCGAGGTGTTTGCCGCCGCCGGCCAGGGCGATGCCGCGCTCGGCACCAAGGGCATCGCGGTGCCGCTGGCCGGGAAGGACGGCGAGCGTTATGTCGCCCATGTCTTGCCCTTGACGTCAGGCGCGCGGCGCCGGGCCGGCATCGCCTATACTGCCGCGGCCGCGCTGTTCGTTCGCAAGGCGGCGTTGTCGACGCCGTCGCCTCCCGAGGTCATCGGCAAGGCGTTCAAGCTGACGCCGACCGAACTTCGCGTGCTGCTGGCGATCGTCGAGGTGGGAGGCGTGGCAAAGGTTGCCGCGGCGCTTGGGGTTTCCGATTCCACGGTCAAGACCCACCTTGGCCGCTTGTTCGAAAAGACCGGCGCCACCCGGCAGGCCGACCTCGTCAAGCTGGTCGCCGCCTATGCGACGCCGCTGACGGCCTGATTGGATCGCATCGGCCGTTCGGCTGACGCGATGGGCCCCGTGTTGCCATATCAACCCCGGGGATGGTGAGGCAGGCGCGATGATTCCGGATTCGGAAGTTCTCTCGGACCTGATCGGAACGGTCTACGACACCACGCTCGACCGCTCCCTGTGGCCCGAGGCGCTGCGAAAGTCGGTGGAATTCGTCGGCGGATCTGCGGTCGCGCTCTATTCGAAGAACGCCGCCCGCAAGACCGGCAAGACGACTCTGTACTGGAATTCGAGATCGGACACGCCGGCCATACATTACTTCGACGAATATGTAAGAATCGATCCTGCCACTACCTGCCAGTTCATGTTTGACGTGGGACAGGCCTACAGCATCGGCGATTGCATTCCATACAAGGAATTCTTCGAATCGCGTGTTTACAAGGAGTGGGCAAAACCTCAGCGCTGGCTGGATCATCTCGGGGTCAATCTCGACAAGTCGGCGACGAGCTTTTCGGTATTCGGGATTTTTCGGGACGACGCGCAGGGCCTGGTCGATGAAGAGATGCGTCGGCGAATGCGGCTCATCATCCCGCATGTTCGCCGGGCGGTGCTGATCGGAAACGTGCTGGATCTCAACGCGACGGAGGCGAGGGGTTTTGCCGATACGTTGAATGGCCTCGCCGCCGGCGTCTTTCTCGTCGACAGGAACGCGTGCCTGATATTTGCCAACACCTCCGGGCAGATCATGCTCGACGACAGGAAAGCCGTTTGTCGGGAAAACCGCACGCTGATCGCCGTCGATCCGCGTGCAGCGACGGCGCTGCGGGATGTCATTGCCCTGGCGCGCCACGGGGACGCCGCGGTCGGAACAAGGGGGGTCGCGATCCCGCTTTCCTTCCCGCCGGCGGATATCTGGCTTGCCCATGTCCTGCCGCTGACCTCGGGGGCGAGGCAGCAGGCCGGCACGGCGTGTTCCGCTGTCGCCGCGGTGTTCGTTCACAAGGCATCGCTCGAGACGCCGTTGGCGATGGAAACCATGTCGAAACTGTATCGGCTGACGCCGGCCGAATTACGCGTGCTCGCGGCGATGATCGAGGTCGGCAGCATTTCGGCCGTGGCCGTGGTGGTCGGGATATCGGAAGCCACCGTCAAGACCCATCTGCAGCATTTGTTCGCAAAGACCGGCACCAGCCGGCAGGCGGAGCTGATCAAGCTCGTCGCGGCCAACGCCAGTCCGCTGCGGGAAATTTCCTGAAACGACATGATCGTTGCAGTTGTGCAACGGTCTCGGGCCTATCGCGCTTTGCGCGACAACGCCAACATCGCGGGTGTTCGGCGCCATCGAAGGCATGATGATGTCCGACCAGAGCCGCATCGGCACGGCGAAGGGCGGGCTGAGGGTCGCGTTCTGAATTGTGAAGTACGGCACCATCTCCGGGGGCGACGAACGATCTGGAGTTTTCGCAAACAGCGCAGGAGGAATTTTGTGATGAAATTCTCGGCGATGTTGCTTGCCGTTGTCGTCGCGATCGGACTTGTCGGTTGGATCGGCAGTGATCGCTACGCCCGTCTTTTCTCCACCTCGATTGAATCCACCGAGCTTGGAACTGACGCGAGGCCGGCTCCGGGTAGCCGGAATTGATCGAATTGCCTTGTAGCAGACGGCCTCCCGCGGAGCGTTACAGGCGAACGCTTGATCCATGGCGATCCGCGCCGAATCCCGCACATCAGGCCTGAACGGCCGGGGTCTGCCGAACCCGCGTGCGGGCCGAGATCGCCACCGTCGCAACCACGGCGGAGGCGAACAGCGCGATCTGCGGCGTGATCGTCTCGCCGCCGAAATAGGCGGCGAGCGCAAACGTGACGAAAGGTTGCAGCAGTTGCACCTGCGAGACCCGGGCGATGCCGCCCATCGCCATCCCGGCATTCCAGGCAAAGAACCCGACCCATTGCGAGAAAATCGCGACGTAAAGCAGCGCGAGCCAGGGTTTTATGGCGATCTCTGTCGGATCCGCCGGCAGCGTCAGCACGGCAGCCGGCAGCGAGACCGGCAGCGCGATCACCAGCACCCAGCTGATGACTTCCCAGCCCGGCATTTGCGTGGTCAGCCGGCCGGAAAAGGCGTAGCCGATCGCCGATACCGCGATCGCCGCGAACAGCAGCAAATCGCCGGCCGAGAACGCGCCGCCACCCTGGCGCAACGCAAACGCCACCACGAGCGCCGCACCGGAGACGGAGGCGATCCAGAACAGCGGTCTCGGCCGCTCATGGGTGATGGCGACGGCGACCAGCGCGGTAGCGATCGGCAGGATGCCCATCACCACGCCGCCATGCGAGGCATCGACGGTTTGCATCGCAAGCGCCATCAGGAACGGAAACAGGATGCCGACGCACAGCATGGTGACGGCGAGTTGAAACCACAGCGCGCGCGGCGGCGGCGGCCGGCGCAACGCGAGCAGCAATGCCAGCGAACAAAGGCCTGCAATTGCCGTGCGCAGCGCGGTCAATGCAATCGGGTCGATCGCCGAAACCGCGATGCGCGTCGCCGGCAGCGTGCCGCCAAAGATCGCCATGCCGACAAAGCCCAGCAGCAGGCCGAGGCGTTCACGCTGAAATGAGGCAGAAGTCATGGTGGGCGTGGTTAGCGGGTTTGCGCGCACGCGTACAGTTTTTGGCTCGCGCCGCATGGCGGCCATGCGTTGGGCCGTCATTCCGGGGCGCGCACGTTTACACGACGCCGCGGCGAGGTACTATCGCCGATCGTGCTTCAACAATTATTTCGCGGAAACCACCCAATGAATTCACCATCCCCCAAAACCTTTCTCGTTTGCCACGGCGCCTGGTCGGCGGGATGGGCATGGAAGAAGATGCATCCGCTGATGCAGGCGGCCGGACACCGGCTGGTCACGCCGACCTATACCGGTCTCGGCGAGCGGGCGCATCTGGCCAACCCGTCGATCGATCTCGAAACCCACATTGCGGACGTGCTGAACGTCATCACGTATGAGGATTTGCGCGACATCGTGCTGCTCGGCCACAGCTATGGCGGCATGGTCGCGACCGGCGTCGCCGATCGCGCGCGCGACCGTGTCACGCAGCTGATCTATCTCGACGCCTTCGTGCCAAACAACGGACAGTCGCTGCTCGACCTCAACGAAGTGGCGCGAACGCGCATGCAGGAACTCGCGGCTTCCGGCGACGGCTGGCGCGTGCCGCCGAATCCGACGCCGCCGGACACCTCCGCCGCCGACCTCGAATGGCTGACCGCGCGCCGCGTCGACATGCCGATCAAATGTTTCGAGATGAAGCTCAAGCTGCAGGGCGGCGCGCTGACCCTGCCGCGCAGCTATATCTACGCCACCCGCATCACGCCGGCCGACACATTCGGTCAATTCGCCACGCGCACGAAAAGCGAGGCAGGCTGGCGCTATTTTGAGATCGACGCCAGCCATTCGCCAAACGTCACCGCGCCGCAGGCGCTGATGGCGCTGCTGGAGAGGATAGTGGCGTAGCAGTCCAGGACGTCATTCCGGGACATGCGTCTTCGCGTGGGCCCGGAATCTCGAGCTTGTTGCGCGAGATTCCGGGTTCGTGCTTCGCACGCCCCGGAATGACGATGCCTGACATGGCGAGGGGTCCGGCGCGCTAACGCCGAACCCCTCATTCTCAAGATATCAGCCGGCCTGTAAGCCGGGTTCTGTAGGGCACCGCCCGCTTGCGCGGACGATACGTGACGGCCATTCCTCTGGGGCCATGCTTGCGCAGGGCCTCGAGCAACCTACCCGGACGGCGAGCCTGACATTGCCCTGCGGCGTTATCGCTTTCGCGAACAGCCCGCGTTGCCGTCCCTATTCGGTTTTGCTCCCGGTGTGGTTTGCCATGCCGGTTCCGTTGCCGGACCCGCGGTGCGCTCTTACCGCACCTTTTCACCCTTGCTCGCCGTCGCAGCTTGCGCTGCTATGGCGCAGCAAGCCCGGGGGCCTGCCGCGCCGAAGCCCCGAAGGGCGTAGGCGGGCGGTTCGTTCTCTGTGGCACTGTCCCTGGGGTCGCCCCCGCCGGACGTTATCCGGCACCGTATGTCGATGGAGCCCGGACTTTCCTCCCCCGCGGCCTTTCGGCCGGTGCGGGAGCGGCCGTCCGGCCGACTGACGCTTTAAGGAATGGGGATTCCGGGGCGCGGCGTCAAGCCGATAACGGCCGCCAAGCCGGTCAGAACAAATTATCCTGAAGATGTCGTTTTGTGCCGCGCCCGTTCGACCGGGTGTCGGCGATCCAGCCGATCAAGAGGAGCAACAAAAATGCAGTATCTGCTGATGATCTATCAGAACGAGGCCGAGTACGGCAAAATCGACCCGGCGTCGCTTCAGAAGGTGTACGAGGAATATGGCGCGTTCACCCAGTCCATCATCCAAAGCGGCAACTTCAAGGCCGGCGACCGGTTGCAGGACACGCACACGGCGACCACGGTGCGCGTCCGCGACGGCAAGACGCTGACCACGGATGGTCCGTTCGCGGAAACCCGCGAGCAGCTCGGCGGCTATTATCTGGTCGAAGCCAGGGACCTCGATGCCGCGCTTGCGATGGCCGCGCGCATTCCCGGCGCGAGATTCGGCTCGATCGAGGTGCGGCCGATCTGGGTTTATAATTGACGGCAAAGCCGTCATTCCGGGATGCGCCCCTTGGCGCAGGCCCGGAATTCATACTCACGATCGTGGTTATGGATTCCGGGCTCGTCTCATCGGGCCGAGCTTTGCGCGGACCCGTTGGGACGCCCCGGAATGACGGCTGCCAGGGGCTTACTCATGACTCCCGTCGAGATCGAAAAAATCTTCCGCGACGAGGCGGGCCGGGCGCTGGCCACGTTGATCCGTCTGGTCGGCGATTTCGATCTTGCCGAAGACGCGCTGCAGGACGCGTTTGCGGTGGCGCTGGAGCGCTGGCGGGCCTGCGATCCGCCGTCGAATCCACGCGCCTGGCTGGTCAATGTCGGCCGCAACAAGGCGATCGACCGCGTTCGCCGCAACATCGCGTTTCGCGGCCAGAAAGCGCAATTGACGCACGAGCTCCTGCTCAACGCATCGGCCCCTTCCGAGGCGGCGGACAGCGCCCTCGACGACGACATGCTGCGGCTGATCTTCACTTGCTGCCATCCCTCCTTTGCCGCCGAGGTGCAGGTTGCGCTGACGCTGCGCACGGTGTGCGGATTGACCACGGCGCAGGTCGCGCGCGCGTTTCTCTCGAGCGAAGAGGCGATGGCGCAGCGGCTGGTCCGCGCCAAGCAGAAAATCCGCCTCGCCGGCATTCCCTATCAGGTGCCGGAACACGACGCACTGGAGCCGCGGCTGCGCGGCGTGCTGGCGGTGATCTATCTCGTGTTCACCGAAGGCTACGCCGCAACCTCCGGCGAGGACCTGATGCGGCCGGATCTGGCGCGCGAAGCGATCCGGCTGGCGCGCCTGCTCGACGCGCTGATCGGAGGGCGCGGCGAGATCAAGGGATTGCTGGCGCTGATGCTGCTGCATGATGCGCGGCGCGCCGGGCGCCAGACCGCGGGCGGCGACATCGTGCTGCTGGAAGCGCAGGATCGCACGCTGTGGGATGCAGGCCAGATCGCCGAAGGCGTGATGCTCGTCGAGCACGCGCTGCGGATGCCGGGACGGCCGCAATCCTATGCGGTGCAGGCCGCGATCGCCGCACTCCATGCCCGTGCGCCGAACTATCAAGACACCGACTGGCCGCAGATCGCCGGCCTCTATCAGGTGCTGCTGCGGATCAGCCCGTCACCGGTGGTCGAGCTCAATGCTGCCGCCGCGGTGTCGATGGTCGACGGACCGGCGCGGGCGCTCGACCTGATCGATGCGCTGGAGGCGCGCGGCGGGCTCAAGGGTTACGAGTTGCTGCCGGCCGTGCGCGCCGATCTGCTGCGACGGCTCGGCCGTCATGCGGCGGCGCGCGAAGCCTATCGGGCGGCGACAGCGGCGACGCAACTGGAACCGCTGCGGCGGTTCTATGC
>NZ_JBAVNZ010000305.1:0-1596 GCF_049691595.1 Bradyrhizobium sp. | reverse complement strand
CAGTGTCTGTATCTCTGTCGGTGAGCGCCGAGAGCCCGATGGGCAGCGCCATGGGCGGTCTTACAAATTGCGCGATGATGGAATAGTGCCGCTGATTTGCCCGACGTGTCAAAAATGTTTTCGCAGGTAAAGCATCCATGACAGCACCACCGGCTACTTTGCATGGGGTTGTTTTCGATATTTTTGCTGGGAGTGAGAACCGCGTCGGCCTTGCGGCCGTCAAATCAGCCGCATCCCATTCAAACTCGCATGCCCGTTCCTGCCGACGATGATGTGGTCGTGCACGGAGATGCCGAGCGGGGTCGCGATGTCGATGATCGCCTTGGTCATCTGGATGTCCGCCTGCGACGGCGTAGGATCCCCGGACGGATGGTTGTGCACGAGGATGAGCGCGGTCGCGGATAATTCCAGCGCGCGCTTGATCACCTCGCGCGGATAGACCGGCGTATGGTCCACCGTGCCAACCTGCTGCACCTCGTCCGATATCAACTGGTTGCGCTTGTCGAGGAACAGCAGGCGAAACTGCTCTTTATCCGCAAAGGCCATGCTGCTGCGGCAATAGCCGATCACGTCGTTCCAGGAGGATAACGCGATGCTCCGCCTGATCTCGCCCTTGGCGATGCGGCTGGCGGCAGCCGCGATCAGCTTGAGCTGGTTGATCGAGGCATCCTTGATCCCCTCGACTTCGCGCAGCCGTGCTTCCGGGGCGTGAACGACTTCGGCAAAGGAGCCGAACTTCTTCAGCAGGGATTTGGCCAGCGGCTTGGTGTCGCGGCGGGGCAGGGCCGGGAATAGCGCCATCTCCAGCAGTTCATAATCGCTCAGCGCGTCCGGTCCGGCGCTGTAGAAGCGTTCGCGCAGCCGCTCGCGATGGCCGTGATAATGCGGCGTCTCGGCGGAGGTAGCATCGCTGTCGCTGGTCTTGGCCGGCATCGGCGGCAAGCATGCCGGGTCCGGGGGCTTTTGCAACCGGGAAGTATTGCAGAGGCGGCAGTGGCCGGCCCCCCGCTCACGATGGCCGTGATGATGTGGCGTTTCGGGGGACCGTTCCAGCCGCTTTGCCGGCAGAGGCACAACCATGCCGCAGCGATCGGGTTTTGCAAACCTGAGGTGCCGGGAAAGGCTGGTCGCATGAAAAAGGCGCCGCGCGAACACGGCGCCTTCGGTCGCCTCAGGTCAGTGTTCCCGGCTACTACGCCTTCACGGCGGCGAAGGCATAGCCGCTGCCGTCCTTCGACAGCGTGCCGACATTGGGGAAGCCGAAATGATAACCGGCGATCATGCCCTTCTCGGCGATGACGCGATCGAAGAAGGCGCGTCGCGTCGCCTCGGCCTTCGGACCGTCGGTGTCGAACATCGAATACCAGCCCGGATTCCTGACAAACAGCTGGTGGATGCCGGTGACGTCGCTCTGGATGAACAATTGCTGCCCGCCCGAGGCCACCAGGAACGACATGTGTCCTACGGTATGGCCTGGGGTCGCAATGGCCCGCACGCCAGGGGCAACCTCGGCGCCGTCGCCATATTGCTTGATGTTCTTCCATGTCGGGAACGTGGCCTGAATCCGGCGCACATGGTTGCGGATGCCTTCCGGCA
>NZ_JBAVNZ010000304.1:0-4547 GCF_049691595.1 Bradyrhizobium sp. | reverse complement strand
GTTGCAGAGTCCGCACCAGCTCGTCGAAGTCGCCGGCGCCGATCGGATCCAGACCCGAGGTCGGTTCATCGAGGAACACCAGTTCGGGATCGAGCGCGAGCGCCCGCGCCAGCGCCACGCGCTTGATCATGCCGCCGGACAGTTCCGAGGGGTAACGGTCGGCGACCTCGGGCCGAAGCCCGACCATGCCGAGCTTGGCCACCATGATCTCGTCGAGCAGCCGCTGCGAGACGTTGAGATATTCGCGCACCGGGAACTGGATGTTCTGCCGCACCGTGAGCGAGGAAAACAGCGCGCCCTGCTGGAACAGGATGCCCCAGCGGCGTTCGACGCCACGCCTTGCCGCGGCATCCGCGGCGTCGAGATCGACGCCGAACACCTCGATGCGTCCCCTGATCTTGGGCACCAGCCCGATGATGGTGCGCGTCAGCACCGATTTGCCGGCCCCCGACGGGCCGACGAAGCCGAGAATCTCGCCGCGCTTGACATCGAGGTTGAGCCCGTCGAGCACGCGCGTCGAACCGAACTGCACGGTGATGTCGCGGACCCGGATGATGGCCTCGGATGTCTGGGGCATGGTCACATTCCGATCGAGGCGAAGAAGATCGCGAACACGCCATCCATCACGATGACCAGGAAGATTCCCTTCACCACCGAGGAGGTGGTGTGCTGTCCGAGCGATTCGGCGCTGCCCTGCACCGCGAGCCCCTCGACGCAGGCCACGATGCCGATCACCGCCGCCATCACCGGCGCCTTGATGATGCCGACGATGAAGTGGTCGATCGAGATGGCGTCGCGCAGCCGCAGCAGGAACGCTTCGGGATCGACGCCGCCATAGAGCCACGCCACCAGGCCGCCGCCATAGAGCGCGGCCATCGCGCCGAGGAACGCCAGGATTGGCAGCGCCAGCACCAGCGCCAGCATGCGCGGCAGGATCAAGACCTCGATCGGATCGAAGCCCATGGTGCGCAGCGCGTCGATCTCCTCGCGCATCTTCATCGAGCCGAGTTCGGCGGTATAGGCGCTGCCGGAGCGGCCCGCGACCATGATCGCCACCAGCAGCACGCCGATCTCGCGCAGCACCAGCACGCCCAGCATGTCGACCACGAAAATATCGGCGCCGAACCGGCGGAAATGGAAAATGCCCTGCTGCGAGATGATGCAGCCGATCAGGAACGTGATCAGCACCACGATCGGCACCGCGCGCCAGCATACCTGCTCCATGTGATGCACGGTCGAGGTCAGGCGGAAGCCGCGGGGGTGAATGACGACGTTGGCGGCCGCGGCGAGCACCGCACCAAGCATATCGACCAGTCCGACCAGGGTGGCGCCGATGCCGACCACGCTGCGGCCGACCTGATCCAGCATGCCCGTGATCGTCACGGTGCTGGCCTCGACCGCGGGGGCGACCCTCACCCGGCGCACCTCGTCGACGAGACTCGAATAGTTGGCGGACAGCCCCGCAATCTTCGCCTCCACGCCGCCCCGGGTCAGGCCGCGGCGAAGCCGCTCGATCAGCCAGGCGCCGAACGTATCGAGCCTGGAGACCTGCGACACGTCGATGAAAATGTTGGGACGGGTGCCGCCGAGCTTTTCGGCGTCGGCAACCAGCCGTTCGAGCACGGGCGCAAAGCGGGCTGTCCACGTCCCCGCGGCGCACAGCGCAAGTCCATCACCTTGGGCTATCCGCTCCAGTGTCGGCTCGCCGCTCACGATGCCCACCCTTTGGCCGGCCCGCATCTGATCGAAAATGAAACTGCCGACACGCCGCGTTGCCTTGTCAGATCAATCGTTAGATCATGATCCGATGAATCATGGTCTAGTGCTTGATTATTTGAGCATGATCTCCGCGCAAACGCGTTCCGCGTTTGTCGCGAGGGAAAACCGGTATCCACTTTCCGGATCATGCTTTAACCAGCCACAATTGGTTGCGCCGGGCAAGCCAGCGGTTCAGAGAATTGCCAGATTTTAAAATGACTTCCACCCTGTCCCGACAGCTTTCCGCCCGGATCGAGCACTGGCCGATCGCGGGTTCCTTCACGATCAGCCGTGGCGCCAAGACCGAAGCCGTGACCGTGGTGGCGGAGGTCAGCCACGGTGGCCTGACCGGGCGCGGCGAATGCGTGCCCTATCCGCGCTACGGCGAGACCCCGGAGGGAACCCTGGCTGCCCTCCAGGCGATGCAGGAACCGCTGTCCAGAGGGCTCGACCGGCGCGCCCTGCAGGCCGCGATGCCGCCCGGCGCCGCCCGTAACGCGCTGGACTGCGCATTGTTGGACCACGAGGCCAAAAGCGGGGGTCGGCGGGTCTGGAACCTGCTTGGCCGGCCTGCCCCGCGGCCCTGCACCACGGCCTATACGATCTCGCTGGGGACGCCGGAGGCGATGGCGGCGGCGACCGCCCGGGCCGCGCATCGGCCGCTGCTCAAGATCAAGCTCGGCGGCGACGGCGATGGCGAGCGGATCGCGGCGGTGCGCAAGGCCGCCCCCGCATCCGAACTCATCGTCGATGCCAACGAGGCCTGGACCTCGGACAATCTGGCGCAAAACCTCGCCGCCTGCGCCGATGCCGGCGTGACACTGGTGGAGCAACCGCTTCCCGCCGGCCAGGACGAGGCGCTGGCGCGGATCAGGCGGCCGCTCAAAGTCTGCGCCGACGAGAGCGTGCATGACCGCGCCTCGCTCGATCGTCTTCGCGGGCGCTACGACGCCGTCAACATCAAGCTCGACAAGACCGGCGGGCTGACCGAGGCGCTGGCGATGGCGGATGCCGCGCAGGCGCTCGGCTTCGAGATCATGATCGGCTGCATGGTCGCGACCTCGCTGGCGATGGCGCCGGCGATGCTGCTCGCGCCACAGGCGCGCTTCGTCGATCTCGACGGGCCGTTATTGCTGGCGCGCGATCGCGACGGGGGGCTGCGCTACGACGGCAGCATGATCTATCCGCCGGAAGCGGCGCTGTGGGGGTGAGAGAGCCGGTGCCGCGCCAGCCACATCACCAGCGCGCCCGAGGCCGCCATGGCCGCCATCACGTAATAGATGCCTTGGCCGTACCGGGCATAGATCATGCCCGACAGGATTGCCGTGCTGCCGGCGACGATGCCGCTGCATGCGGCGAGATAGCCCTGCCCGCGCGCCATCACATGGCCGGGCACATGACGCACCATCAGGCCCATGGTGCCGACCTGGGTGAGCCCGAAAGTCAGCCCATGCGCGAGTTGAACGACCGCAAGGATCGCGATCGGCGGATCCTGGGCGGTCATCACCCAGCGCGCCACGGCGCTGATCGCGGCGATCACCACCAGCACCGCTGGCTGCAGCGCGAAGCGCGGCGACAGCGCAAAGACGACGATCTCGGCGAGCACGCCCAATGCCCACAGGCCTGCAATCGTCAACCCGCCATAGCCCGACTGCTGCCAGGCGATCGAAGCGAAAATGTAGTAGGCGGAATGACTGCTCTGGATCAGTGCCGACGTCACGATGATGGCGAGGAAGCCGGCGTCTCGCAGCAGCGCGCCGGCGCCGTGCTGCTGCGTCGCGCCAGCTTTGGGTTGGTCCAGCGGCTGAAGTCCGAGGCTGACGAAGGCGCCCAACGCCGCCACCGACGCGATCACCCAGATCAGGTTTTTGGCGGCGATGATATCGACCAGCAGCCCGCAGGCGAGCGCACCGGCGACGAAGGCCGCCGAGCCCCACAGTCGTAGCGGACCGTAATCGAGGCCGTAATGCGCCACGCCCCTCAATGCATAGGCATCGGTCATCGGCACCGTTGGCGTCCACATGCAGCAGACGATAACGTAAGCGAGCAATACCAGGGCGGGCTGATGCTGGGTGCCCATCATCGAAAACCCCAGCGCGCTCACGAAGGTGGCGATGACGATCGCGCCGCGGAGCGATTGCCGCCTTTCGGCAAGGCTTGTCACCAGGGGTAGAACCGTGAACCGCGTCACCGACGGCACCGCCGTGATGATTCCGATCCAGAACGAATCAATCCCGACCGCCTTCAACCACACCGTGAAAAACGGCAGGTGGGTACCCACCAGGCCGAACATCGTTGCGTAAAACAGGGCCAGCCCGAGCGCGAATCGCTTCGATGCCGGGCGAGAAGCGATGGGGATTGTTGATTCGGTCGGCATCAAATCAATTGCGATTCGCTCGATATCGTGTTGATCGTTAGCGCAGCGCGCGGTGATTTGCGCGAAGAGTTTGACATGGCCGACGAAGTATTCGCCCTTTCGCCGATCTCAGCCCGCGCGGCGCTGCCGAGCGAGGAGGATTACGCCGCGATCAGCGAAGCCTTCATGGAGACCGCACGGGGCCGCTGGTTTCTCGGCGAATACGCCAAACGCAACCGCAATGCCGATACGAGCATGGTGCTCGATGCGGTGGCTCGGATCGAGGAAAGCCTTGCCGCGCAGCGGCAGGCGACCGCGGCCGAAGACGCCGGACTGGCGCTGGCCGAAGCCCTGACCGGAATCCTGGCCGCGATCCGTGACGCGGTCGAGGCGGCCGAGGGTTCCGCGATCGGGGCGTTCGATGGCCTCGCGC
>NZ_JBAVNZ010000303.1:0-1626 GCF_049691595.1 Bradyrhizobium sp. | reverse complement strand
ATCCCGAGGACCCAGCCGTCGGCGGGTCACGCCGGATAAATGGGCTGCGAAAGCTGACCGAAAGCTCGATGATCGAGCGCGCCGCACTCTGGGTCCTCGGCAGCTCGCTTTCAGTTCGGCCGAGGATGATGCTGTGGACGGCACCCTTCCTCCGGCGTCAAAGCGCCATACGGTGATCGTTGGAAGCGAATCATCGCGAGCAAAGGGGCCGTCCATGGCAACGACTACCACGATCGGACTGGATTTGGCGAAGAGCGTGTTTCAGGTTCACGGTGTCGACGCGGGCGGCAAGACGACCATCCGCCGGCAGCTCAAGCGGCGCGAGGTTCTGGCGTTTTTCGCGAAGCTGCCGCCGCGTTGCCTGGTGGGCATGGAGGCGTGCGGCGGCTCCCACGATTGGGCGCGCCGGATCGAGGCCCTCGGGCACACGGTGCATCAACTGCCGGCCGAGGACGTGAAGGCCTACCGCCGCCACAACAAGACGGATGCCGCCGATGCCGAGGCGATCTGCGAGGCGGTCACGCGCCCGCGTCTCAAAGTCGTGCCGACCAAGACGGTCGAGCAGCAGATGCTGTCGGTGCCGCACACGGTGCGCGATCATCTGATCACCGTACGAACTGCCACGCGCAACATGATCCGCTCGCTGTTGTCCGAGTTCGGCATCATCGCGCCGGCCGGCGACAAGGGCATGGCGACACTGCTGGCGATCGTGACCGACGCAGCGCGCACCGAGATTGCGGCAGCACTGCGCGCGCCGCTGATGGCGGCCGCCGCTGTTCTCGCCGAGACCGAGGCGTCGCTCGATCGGATCGATGCCCAGATCGCCGCTCACGCCAAGGCCGACGAGCGCGTCAGGCGCTTGAAGACCATTCCCGGCGTCGGGCCGCTGATCGCCAGCGCCTTCGTCGCGGCCGTGACCGCGCCACAGATCTTCCCGTCGGGTCGCGCGTTCGCAGCCTCTCTCGGTGTGACACCGAAGATGACCGGCACGGGAGGCGAGGTCACTTATGGTCCGGTCAGCAAACGCGGCAACGTCTATCTGCGCCGCCTGCTGTATCTGGCGTCTGCCGCCCGGCTGGCTGCCGCGACGAAGCGGCCCGATCGGGCCGATCCGAAACTTAACGCGCTGCTCGCGCGCATGCCGTTCCGCAAGGCGGCGTTGGCGCTAGCCAACAAGACGGCGCGGATCGTCTGGGTGTTGCTGATGCGCGGCGGCACCTTCATCGACAAGCATCTGCCGGCGGCACACGCGCAACGCGCGTAGGGCTCGGCGATGACGTAATACGCTGGACCGAGCGCAGATCGCACCGGACCAGCGGCATGAGTGGTGAGGGGCGCGACGAGGAGATGCACGCACGCGACGCAGACGGGAACGGCACCACGGACAACCCAGCAGTGTCATCGGCTCAGCGAAGCCGTGAGGATGATCGGGACCATGGTGGCGAATGGCATCTTGGCCGCGGCGTAACACCCGCACTTCAGGCCGGACACATGACTGGCGCCCCCGACAGCGAAACGAGTGAGCAGAACCAAATTGCACTTGACCCACAGGTGCCGTCCACACATGATGCGCGGCGGCACCTTCATCGACAAGCATCTGCCGGCGGCACACGCGCAACGCGCGTA
>NZ_JBAVNZ010000302.1:0-19711 GCF_049691595.1 Bradyrhizobium sp. | reverse complement strand
CATCCAGCGCTATGTTTTTCCCGGCGGCATGCTGCCCTCGCCGCAGATCCTGAAGTCGCTCGGCGAGAAGTTCGGCGTTCCCGTTATCCGCGAGCGCATTTTCGGGCAAGATTATGCCAGGACGCTGGCGATCTGGCGAAGCAATTTCCGCGCGGCCTGGCCGAACCTGATGCCATCCGGTTTCGACGACCGCTTTCGGCGGCTGTGGGAGTATTATCTGTCGTATTGCGAGGCCGGATTCCTCTCGGGCAATATCGACGTGCGCCAGGTGGTGTTCGCAAAATCCGGCTGACAGCCTCGGCTCTCGCTGGCTTGTATGCTCCGCGGCGGTCCTTTAGGGTCGCCCAACAATTGGGCGACCAAACCGGCCATTTCCAGACATGACCATCCACAAAGACGTCGTCGAAGCGATCGGCCATACGCCGCTCATCCGGTTGCGGCGCGCTTCCGAAGCCACCGGCTGCACCATCCTCGGCAAGGCCGAATTCATGAATCCCGGCCAGTCGGTGAAAGACCGCGCCGGCAAATGGATGATTCTGGAGGCCGAAAAGCGCGGCGAGCTGAAGCCCGGCGGGCTTGTCGTGGAGGGGACTGCTGGCAATACCGGCATCGGTCTCGCCGTCGTCGCAAGCGCGCGCGGCTACCGCACTTTAATCGTGATGCCCGATACCCAGAGCCAGGAAAAGAAGGACATGCTGCGGCTGTGCGGCGCCGAGCTGATCGAGGTGCCGGCGCTGCCTTACAGCAACCCGAACAATTATCAGCATGTCGCCCGGCGCCTGGCCGACCAGTTGCGCAAGACCGAGACGAACGGCGTGCTGTTCGCCGACCAGTGGAACAACCTCGATAACGCGAAAGCGCATTACGATTCCACCGGCCCCGAAATCTGGCAACAGACCGGCGGCAAGGTCGACGCCTTTATCTGCTCGGTCGGCACCGGCGGCACGCTGGCCGGCATCAGCCGCTCTCTGAAGGAAAAGAACAACGACATTTTCATCGCCTGCGCCGATCCGCGCGGGGCCGCGATGTACGAGCTGTTCAAGCACGGCACCGCCAAATCGACACCGGGCGGATCGATCACCGAAGGCATCGGGCTCAGCCGCGTCACGCCGGTGATCGAGACCGCCAAGGTGGACGACGCCTTTCTCATTCCCGACGAGGAAGCCGTGCCTGTGATCTACGACCTGCTCGAGCACGAGGGGCTGTGCCTCGGCGGCTCCAGCGGCATCAATGTCGCCGGCGCCATCCGCCTCGCCCAACAGCTCGGGCCCGGCAAGACCATCGTGACCATCCTGTGCGATTCCGGAAACCGCTATCAGTCAAAACTGTTCAATCCGGAATTCATGCGTGCGAAGAATTTGCCGGTGCCGCAATGGCTGGAAAAGCGCAGCCAGATCGAGGTGCCGTTCGAGTAAGAGGCGAATGGCGAGTGGCGAATAGCGAGTGGAATCCTTATTCGCCATTCGCTATTCGCCCAACTCACCTTAATATCTGGCTCAGGAACAGCTTCGTCCGGGCATGCTGCGGAT
This sequence comes from Bradyrhizobium sp., assembly GCF_049691595.1. Lineage (GTDB taxonomy): Bacteria > Pseudomonadota > Alphaproteobacteria > Rhizobiales > Xanthobacteraceae > Bradyrhizobium. The sequence continues at coordinate 18,182 of NZ_JBAVNZ010000302.1, read as the reverse complement.
TGGCGAAGAAATTTTCCGGCGTGTTCGACTCGATGACCTGGCCGGCGTCCATGAACACGACGCGGTTGGCGACTTCGCGCGCAAAGCCCATTTCGTGGGTGACGACCAGCATGGTCATGCCCTCCCTGGCGAGGTCGACCATGGTGTCCAGCACTTCCTTGACCATTTCGGGATCCAGCGCCGAGGTCGGCTCGTCGAACAGCATGACCTTCGGGTTCATGGTCAGCGCGCGTGCGATCGCGACGCGCTGCTGCTGGCCGCCCGACATCTGACCCGGATATTTGTTGGCCTGTTGCGGAATCTTCACCCGCTCCAGGAATTTCATCGCGCTGGCTTCGGCATCCTTCTTCGGGATGTTGCGAACCCAGATCGGCGCCAGCGTGCAGTTGTCGAGCACGGTCAGATGCGGAAACAGGTTGAAACTCTGGAACACCATGCCGACTTCGCGCCGGACCTCGTCGACCCGCCGCAAATTCGGGCCGAGCTCGATGCCGTCGACGACGATCGTGCCTTCCTGGAATTCCTCCAATGCGTTGATGCAGCGGATCAAGGTCGATTTGCCCGAGCCCGACGGCCCGCAGATCACGATGCGCTCGCCCTTGGCGACGTCGAGGTTGATGTCGCGCAGCACGTGAAAATCGCCGTACCATTTGTTGAGACCGTTGATGCCGACGATCGGGTTCGCTGTCATGATGATGTGCTCAATTACGCTGGTGCGCGTTCAGCCTGTTCTCGACGAACAGCGAATAGCGCGACATGCCAAAGCAGAAGATGAAATAGATGAGGCCGGCGAAGGCGAAGCCGGTGAACAGCGTCGTCGGCGTCGACCAGACCGGGTCGCTGAAGGATGCCCTGAGCGATCCGAGCAGATCGAACAGCGCGACGATCGAGACCAGTGAGGTATCCTTGAACAGCGCGATAAAGCTGTTGACGAGGCCGGGAATGACGTGACGCAGCGCCTGCGGCATCACGATCAGCGCCGTCGTCTTCGACCAGGACAGGCCGAGCGCGCTCGCGGCCTCGCCCTGCCCGCGCGGGATCGCCTGCAGGCCGCCCCGAACCACCTCGGCCTGGTAGGCACCGGCGAACAGCGCGATGCCGATCAGGGCCCGCATCAGCCCATCGATGGTGAAGCCGGTCGGCACGAACAGCGGCAGCATGTAGGTGGCGAAGAACAGCACGGTGATCAGCGGGACGCCGCGCCAGAATTCGATGAAAGCGATCGAGAAAATGCGGATCAGCGGAATCGTCGAGCGCCGGCCGAGCGCCAGTGCGATACCGACCGGCATTGACGCGACGATGCCGGTCACCGACACCACCAGGGTCACCAGCAAGCCACCCCACAGCCGGGTATCGACGACCGGCAATCCGCCGCGCTCGAGCCCCATGACGGCTATGACGATTCCGATTCCAGCGAAGATCGCAAGACCAATGATCAGGGGCCGCCAGCCGGCGCGCGTGCCTCCGCCCAACCAGAACAACAGGATCGAAACGATCGCGGCTGTCGCCGCAAAATCGAACCAGACCGGACGGCTGGACGTCTGAATCTGATCGCGCAGCCAGGTCAGCGGCCAGAGCAGCCACGAAATGATGGTGCTGAGCAGGCTGATCAGCTTGCCGAGCAACCACAGCAACGGTCCAATCACTGCCGTGGTCTCGCCGGCCGCCGCAAGCTTCCTTCCGCCTTCGCCGATGCTGTCGTTGAACCCTGACAGAAGCCCAGCCGTCCAACTGATGCCGAAGCCTTCCAGTCCGCCGCCATGCAGCAGAAAGAACGCGACGACGGGAAAAGCCAGGAAGAACAGCCAGGAATTGAGGCCCTTGGCCGGCAGCCGCGGAATCAGCAGCGGCAACAGCAAGATCGCGGCCAGGATGAAGGTCAGATTGACCCGCCAACGCTCCGGTTCCGGATAAAATCCGTAGATGAACTGGCTGAGTTTTGCCTGCACGAAAGGCCAGCAGGCGCCGACCGCATGGCCGGCGTTTTCGGCGAGGCAGGCGTTGCGATCCGTGCCGCTCCAGACCGCGTCCACCAGCAGGAATTTCAGCGCGGGAACCACGATAAACCACAGCAACAGCAGGCTTGCGATCGTGATCAAGATGTTGGTCGGTGAATTGAACAGTTTTGTGCGCAGGAAGCCGACCAAGCCGGTGGTCTTGATTGGCGCCGGGCGCTCGGGAACGAGTTCCTGCCTGACAAAGGAGGCGGCGGCGATATCGCGGGTGATATCGCTCATGGGCCGAGACTCCTGCCAAGCCGCCATCCGTAGAAACTCATGATCGCGCTCGTCACGAGCGAGATCAGGAGATAGACGCCCATGGTGATGCCGATGATTTCAATCGCCTGCCCGGTCTGGCTCAGCGTGGTTCCCGCGAATACCGAGACCAAATCGGGATAGCCGATCCCCACCGCCAGCGAGGAGTTCTTGGTCAAATTGAGATACTGGTTGGTCAGCGGCGGCAGGATCACGCGCAGCGCCTGCGGGATCACGATCAGCCGCAGCACCGATCCCCGTTGCAGGCCGAGCGAGGAGCCGGCTTCCATCTGCCCCTTGTGGACGGACAGAATGCCGGCGCGCACGATCTCGGCGATAAAGGCCGCGGTATAGGTCGACAGCGCCAGCGTCAGCGCGACGAATTCCGGGATGACGCGCGAGCCGCCGGCAAAATTGAACCCCTTGAGCACCGGCACCTCAAACGACACCGGCGCGCCGAAGATCAGCGCGGACAACAGCGGCAGGCCGATCAAAAGGCCGAGCCCATAGGGCCAGACCTTGATCACCTTGCCGCTTTCGAACAGTTGCCGGCGCGCATGGCGCCACAACACGATGGCGGCAATGATCGCGATCAGGATGGCAAGAACGAAGGGCTCGAACCCGGGATTGCCGATCGGCTTCGGGATCACCAATCCGCGATTGCTGAGAAAGAAGATATCGAGCAGCCCGATGCTCTGCCGGGGGTTGGGCAGTGCCGACAGCACGGCGAGATACCAGAACAGGATCTGGAACAAGAGCGGCAGATTGCGCACCAGTTCGACATAGCCGCCGGAGATTTTCGACAACAACCAGTTCGGCGACAGCCGGCCCAATGCGACGAGAAATCCGATCAGGGTGGCGAAGAAAATGCCGATCACCGAGACCATGAGCGTGTTGAGCAGACCGACGAAGAAGACGCGGGTGTAGGTATCGGATCCCGAATACGGGATCAGGTTCTGGCTGACGTCGAAGCCCGCGGTATTGGCCAGGAAGCCAAAACCCGCGGTGATCCGCTGCGCCTGCAGATTGGCGCGGGCATTGGCGACGATCTCGTAACTGATCCAGGCGAGGGCGGCGACGAACAGGATCTGGAGGACGAATCCTCCCCACCCCGCCCGGCCGCCGAGCCCGCGCTGCAGTCGGATGAGGAACTGCGATGGCGGTTTTCGGGGCTCGATGGCCATCGCCACGATCAGCCCGCGCTCAGCGGATCGGCGGCGCGTACTGGATACCGCCCTTGCTCCAGAGGTTGTTGAGACCACGCGCGATGCCGAGTTTGGAGCCGGCGCCGACGTTGCGATCGAAGGATTCGCCGTAATTGCCGACGGCCTTCACGATCCGCGACACCCAATCCTTGGTCAGGCCGAGCTGTTCACCAAGATTGCCGTCGGTCCCGAACGCGCGTTTCAGCTCGGGCTTGTCCGATTTCGCCATGTCGTCGACGTTCTTCTGGGTCACGCCGAGTTCCTCGGCATTGATCATCGCAAACAGCGTCCACTTAACGATGTCGAACCATTGATCGTCGCCATGGCGGACCATGGGGCCGAGCGGCTCCTTCGAGATCACCTCGGGGAGCACGGCATGGTCGGCCGGATTGGCAAGCTTCAGACGTTCGGCATAGAGCCCCGAAACGTCCGTTGTGTAAACGTCGCAGCGCCCGGATTCATAGGCCTTGACGGTTTCGTCGGCGGTACCGAATGCGATCACCTCATACTTCATGTTGTTGCCTTTGAAGTAATCGGCGAGATTTTGTTCGGTCGTGGTGCCGGTCTGCACGCAGACCGAGGCGCTGTTCAATTCCAGCGCGGAATTCACCTTCAGCGACTTCTTCACCAGGAAACCCTGGCCATCATAATAGGTCACACCGGTGAAGTTGGCGCCGAGCGAGGTGTCGCGCGACAGCGTCCAGGTGGTGTTGCGCGACAGCAGGTCGATTTCGCCGGATTGCAGCGCCGTGAAGCGGTCCTTGGCCGACAGCGGCACGAACTTGATCTTGGTCGCATCGCCAAGGATCGCCGCCGCCACGGCGCGGCAGATGTCGACGTCGATGCCGGTCCAGTTGCCCTTGTCGTCCGGCGACGAAAAGCCCGGCAGCCCCTGGCTGACGCCGCAGGACAGCATCCCGCGGTCCTTGACCGTCTTGAGGGTTTGCGCGGAGGCGGCCTCGGCCGAAAGACCGGCGGCAGCGGCAAGGGCAAGAACCAGAGATACGCGTTTCATGGGATAGCCTTTCCAGGGGGGTCGTCCGGGGAACGATTACTCATTGTCGCGCGCATGCCAATCGGCCAACCCGATGATCTCTTGCCAAAACGTCAATCCGGCCGGCAGTTTGACCTGACATTCGACCTGGCAATGGATCAAAGGTCGCGGCAAGCCCCTCAACCATGCGGCGACTGGATAGATGGCGCGCATCACAGAACGACTGGCGGGCCGGGTCAAGGGGTTGACGGCCCTCTTCTGTCTCCTGTTAGTAAACATGTGTCCTGTTAGTAACAAACCCGGCCCGGACCTGCCTCTGTCCTGATGCACAACGGCTGCGGCAAAAAGTCCTTGGTGGCGGCGAGCGCATGAGTTTTTCGAACGACGGACCGTCCAGGTCGCATCAAGCCGAAACCCTACTGGTGACGGCGGGCCGCGACACCAGGGCGCAAAAGGGCTTCGTCAACCCCCCCGTTGTCCACGGCTCCACAGTGCTCTACCCGACCGCGGAAGACCTGCACGCCCATCGCGGCGAATTCCAGTATGGCCGCCACGGCACCCCGACCACCAGGGCGCTGCAGGACGTGCTGATGGCGCTGGAAGGCCCGCAATGCGCCGGCGTCGGCCTTGCGCCGTCGGGCCTCGCCGCGATCACCACGACCCTGCTTTCGGTGCTGAAAGCCGGCGATCATCTTTTGGTTTGCGACAACGTCTACCGGCCGTCGCGGAATTTCTGCAACGGCATGCTGGCCCGCTATGGCGTCGAGACCACTTATTTCGATCCCCTGATCGGCGCCGCCATCGAACAACTGTTCAGGCCGAACACCAAAGCGGTGCTGGTCGAGGCGCCCGGCTCGCAATCCTTCGAAATGCCCGACATTCCCGCCATCGCCTCCGTCGCGCATGCGCATGGCGCGCTGGTCATCGATGACAATACCTGGGCGACGCCGCTGTTTCATCGTTCGCTCGAGCAAGGCGTCGATATCAGCATGCAGGCCGCCACCAAATATATCGGCGGCCATTCCGACATCATGTTCGGCACGGTCTCGGCCAACGCGAAGGCGTGGCCGCAGCTTGCCGAGGGCATCCGCCTGCTCGGCGTTTGCGCCGGACCGGATGACGTCTACCTCGCGCTGCGCGGCGTGCGCACGCTCGCAGTGCGGCTGGCGCAGCACCATCGATCAGGCATTGAAATGGCGCGCTGGCTCGCGACGCGGCCGGAAGTGATGCGGGTGCTGCATCCCGCGCTCGAAAGCGATCCCGGCCACGCGATCTGGAAACGCGACTTCACCGGCGCATCCGGCCTGTTCAGCATCGTGCTGAAACCCGCGCCGCCAAAAGCCGTCGATGCCTTGCTCGATGCGGTAAAACTGTTCGGCATGGGCTATTCCTGGGGCGGCTTCGAAAGCCTCGTCATTCCCTTCGACTGCGACGGCTATCGCACCGCCACCAAATGGGCGCCGGGCGGCCCGAGCTTGCGGCTGCATATCGGGTTGGAGAACGTCGACGACCTCAAGGCCGATCTCGAACGCGGATTTGCCGCCTTCAATGCCGCCTGAGACCGTCCTGAAACAGCCCTCGATAGATCGATGATTTCATCGATGATCTCAAAGTCCTTGCTGACCAGAGCCGCGCCAAGCTCAGTTGCCGGCTGACGCCCGCCGCCTGTTGATGGCGATGAAATACAAATTGCGCACATAGACCACGAGCCCCAGCGCCTGGCCGGCGATGAAGACGGGGTCCCTTCGATACAGCGCATAGATCAACAGCAGCACGCCGCCGCCGATCGAGAAGAACCAGAACGCCACCGGGATCACGCTCTTGCGCGCGCGTTCGGAGGCGATCCACTGCACCACGAAGCGCATGGTGAAAAGGCCCTGCGCGATGAAGCCGAGCACCACCCAGGCGTCGAACCTGATGACGAAGACGTCGTGCAGATAGTCGAGCAGGTCAGTCATGAAAAACCTCGGTCGCAACGGGCGTCGGTTTCTTGCGGCGGATCAGCCACCACACGCCGGCGAGATCCATGATCCCGATCCATAACCGGTCGAAGAAGCCATAGTTTGACACGCCGGAACGGCGCGGGCGGTCGATCACGTCGACATAGCCGATGTCAAACCCTTCGCGGCGGACCAGCGCCGGCAGGAAGCGATGCAGGCCGTCGAAATAGGGCATCGACAGGAAAACCTCGCGCGGAAATGCCTTCAGCCCGCAGCCGGTATCGCGGGTGCCGTCGCGCAGGATGACTCCGCGCACGGCGTTGGCGATGCGCGACTGCATTTTCTTGAAGCCTGTATCCTTGCGGCCGACCCGCTGGCCCGCGGCAAGGCCGATGCGGCCGCCGCCGGCTTCGATCGCCGAGATCAGGTCCGGCAGGAACGCGGGATCGTTTTGCCCGTCGCCGTCGAGCGTCGCTACGATGGCGCCGCGCGCGGCGCGGACGCCGCTGCGCACCGCCGCCGATTGTCCGCTCGAATTGGCATGCCGAAGCTGCCGCAGGTTCCGGCGCTGCTTCATGATCGCGGCAAGCCGCTCGGCGGTGGCGTCGGTCGAGCCATCATTGACATAGATGATCTCATAGGCCCAGCGGCCGTCGAGCGCGCCGGTGATTTCCGCAATCAGCGGGGCGATATTCCCGGCTTCGTTGCGCACGGGCACAACGACGGAAACGGCCACCGCGGCTTTGTCGGAACAAGGCAAATCGTCACTCTCGGCTTGAATGGGGCTGGATGGCCTGCGGCGGCGGGGACCGCCAGCCAGGCCGTCGCGGCGTCCGCTTCTTATGGGGCGAATGCGCCCCGGGCAACCCTTTTGACGCGGCCCGGCGAGGGTCCGGCCAGCGGCACAATCGTGCCGTCACCGTGGATCGCAAATCCCAGCCGGCGGGCGGCGAACCAGTAACGGACGGCCATCGCGCCGATGACGCCAACCAGCGCACCGGCAACCACGTCGCTCGGGTGATGGGCCAGCAGCACCAGCCGGGTGGCCGCGATCAGAACCGCGTAGAGGATCATCGCGATCCGCGCCCGCGGCCAAACCGCGGAGACCGCAAAAGCCAGCGCAAAGCTGGTAACGGCGTGGCCCGACGGGAGACTGGCATAGGCCTCGGTGCCGACGAAGGGCGAAAAGTTGAAGGCATCGGCTTCGCCGCCGACAAAGGGCCGGCCGCGGCCGACGATCCATTTGATCAGCTCGCCGGCGAGAACGGGTACCAGCACGGCGAAAAACAGAAACTGGAGGCGCGTTCCCAAACCCAGCAGCAGGGATCGCTGGATTCCACGCAGCGCCGGCGAGATGATGGCAACCGTGACCAACAGCCCCGCGAGCGCCCACAGCACATAGGCCGATTTACCGAAATCGGTCAGGATGCGAACCGGCCAGAGGCTGGCGGTGCCGCGCGGCGGCATCCAGCGGATCTCATGCGCGTCGAGCGCAACCATCAGCGCGATGACGGCGGCTCCGACCATCACCATCAGAAGAAGGACATGACGTGCCGAGCGCCGCGCGGCTTCCGCGCGGCGCGAATGCGATGGCGCACGTACAAGTTGGGCGGATGACCGCCACAGCAGGGTGACGAAACGTGACAGATAATTGCTGGATTCGCCGGTGCCGACCTGCGCAGGCATCTTACTCCGTACCTTCGGAGCGGAAGATGGCGATGGAGATCGCCCTGCCCTGTGAAATGTTGTAGCCGTCGATGCGCGTGGCGACATTGTAACGCAGCCCGATCGCCTCGGCGCGCTGCACGAAGTTGCGTTCCGAGCGCGCTTCCACCAGCGCGAACCGGCAGCTGCCCTGGCCGAGAAAATCCGCGGCGCCCGATCCGTCGGTCAGCGTGGTGTCGGTACCGGTCATGAAGACGAGGCTCGGCTCGTGAAAGCCCGCGGCGGCGGCCTTCGGCCCGACGCAAACGACGTTGCGCAGGGCGCGCGCGACCTCGGCGGAGGGAAACAGCGTCGTCAGCGACGGCACCACGACGCCATAGATTCCGGCCGCCAGCAACATGGCCGCGATCGCCGCGTTCAAAAACGACCGCTCGGCGCGGCTGTCCTCGAACAGCCACCAGGCAAACAGGCCAAAAATCATCGCCGCCGCCAAGATCGGCCAGGCCGGAAACACCGGCTGATGCGTCAGCTTGATCGCGCCGGCAATGGCGATCACCGACGCGATCGCGGGAATCGCGAACCACCAGGCCGCGCCGCGGCGCAACCAGGATCGCGACAACACCCGGCGTTCGAGCGCGCCGGCCGTCAGGATCGCGATCGCGGGATAGAGCGGCAGCACATAGTGCGGCAACTTGGTCAGCACCAGTTCGAACACGATCCAGGACGGGACCAGCCACGCCAGCAGATATTGCGCGCCGGGCTCCCGCCGCGCCCGCCAGACCGCGGGCGCAGCCATCCCGGCGAGCGGCGCCCCCGGCCAGAACGTCACCCAGAACAGCAGCAGATAGAGCCCCGGCGGCGCGCCATGGGATTCCTGCGCCGCGAGCTTGCTCAACATGTCGCCGCCGACTGAATCGGAGAAGAACGCATCGCCGGCGCGCCAGAAGATCGCGACGAACCAGGGCAGCACCAGCACCAGGAGCCACGTCAGGCCCCAGACCGGGCGCATGCGCCAGAACCAGACCGCAGTGCGGTCAAGGATCGCCAGCACCGCGATCGTCAGCCCGACGAACATCAGGATCAGCGGCCCCTTGAGCAGAATGCCGCCGGCCAGCGCGGTCCAGAAAATCGTCGGATACGACCATGGCGGATGCGCGGGATCCTCGCCGCGCTGCCAGGACAAATACACCCAGGCCATCGCGCCCATCGCCGCGATCACGGTGAGCAGCAGCATCGCATCGGTCTTGGCCAGCCGCGCCTCGCCGCCGAGCAAAACGCAGCTGCACATCATCAGCGCGGCAAATGCCGCCCCGCGTCGCGTCACAAAGGCGAGCGCCGTCCAGTAGGTCAAGAGCACTGCGCCGATGGCGCCGACCAGCGAGGGCACCCGGTACAACCAGATGCGCAACTGCGCCCGCGGCAGGCCGAGCGCCGAGGCGGTTTCCACGGTCGCGGCCTGCAGCCAGTAGATGCCGACCGGCTTCTTGTAGCGGACATCATCCTGAAACCGGATATCGACGAAATCGCCGGTCTCGACCATCTGCTTGGTCGCCTGCGCGAACCGGGCCTCGTCGCGATCGATCGGCGGAATGGTGAAAAAGCCGGGCAGGAAAAACACCAGCCCGCACAGCGTCAGGAAGACGATCGCGCGCCAATGACTTGATGTGGCGAAGTTGAACGCAACGAGCAGCCTGTGGCTGGAATTCGCTGGTTTCGCAGCCTGTTGGCCTGCTCCAAAACGCCGGGGTTGGACGGTTTCGACCATGATGTTCGCATACGATGAAACCGCACTGCAAACAACTCCACAGTTCGCTCTACCCGGCAGGCTCCCCGACCTTGCCCGCCCGTCGCGGAAGTTTTAAGAGGGGCCCAAGGCAACTTGAGCCTCACCCGCGATCAAAATGGCGCTTCGAAGATGGCAATCGCTGACTATATCAGCCGCAAGCGCGCCCGGCGTCTTGGCATCGCCCTGATCGTGCTGGTTCCGGCGCTGTATTTTGCGCCCTACCTCACGCTGTTCTTCCTGCTCTGCGGCGCGCTCGACATCAGCCGCCATTTCAGGATCACGCCCGACATGGCGGAGAAGTATTTTCTCGGCAACGGCATTCCGACCTGGCTGTTGTCGCCCGTCAACCTCGTGGCCGACCTGCTGTCGGCGCGGAACCTCGGCGTGTACCGGCTGGAGGATCTGCCGGCGGAACATCGCGCAGAAATCGAGGCCTGCGTGAAGGCTTTTGTCGACAACGGCGATCTGATCAAGGCACGCGTCGCGGAGGTGCTCGGCGACAAGAAGCGCGGCATGCTGACCTTCAAATGGTTCGCCAAGCCGCAAGACATCACCGTCCGCATTCCCGCCTTCGAGCAGGACTATCGCTACATCAAGACCATCGCGGTCTCGGTGTTCAACGCCCGCGAAAAAACCTCCTGGCATTTCGGTCCGCTGCGCCTGACCTTCCGCGTGCTCTATAATCTCGATCCGATCGACAGCGACAATGTCTTCATCGACGTCGACGACAAGACCCATTACTGGAAGAAACAGCCGCTGTTCGTGTTCGACGACACTTTGTTCCATCGCTCGGTCAACGATGCCGACCAGCCGCGCTACTGCCTGTTCATGGACATCGTGCGGCCCAACCATTTGCAGCCGGCCTTTGATGCCGCGATCGCAGGTGCTGCGCTGATCGCATCCTCGTTCAAGACCATTTTTTACAAGAACTGGTCGTTCATCCGGTAGTGACGCAGCGATGCTCGCCTGCTTCTACCTCTCCCCGCGAGCGAAGCGAGGTAAATCGAACTCGCTCACTGCATCCGGATCACGACGGTATCGGCAGCGCCCGTCGCGTCGATTACCGTCAGTCGCGCAAAGCCCGGCCCGGGCGGATCGATCAGGCGCTGGCGGCGGCTGTCGATATCGCCGATGGCAACACCGTTCACCAGCATGGTCAGCGGCAGCACGCCGCCGGCGACCTTGACCGGCATCGCCGCGAACTGCCCGCTATTCGAGCGATCGACGTCGATCCGCGAGCCGTTCAGCGGGAACTGGATGCGCGGCGCCTGGTCGTTGCCGGTCCGCACCAGTTCTCCCAGCGGCCGGAAACGGCGCAGCGGCAGTGGCAACCTGGCATTGCTTGCGACCAGGGCGCCCTTGGGCGGTTTCGGCAGCGCTGCGGAGAGTTTGCCGGTGCGCGCAAGGGCGTCGAACAGGATCGGCGCGGCGGCGGTGCGGCCGATCAGGCCCGGCACCGGCGCGCCATCGGGCCGTCCGACCCACACGCCGATGGTGATGCGGCCGTCGAAGCCGACTGACCAGGCGTCGCGATAACCGTAGCTGGTGCCGGTCTTGAACGCGATTTTGTTGGGCACACCGTTTTCCGGCGGCGGCGTCCCGATCAGGACATTGCCGACCTGCCAGGCCGCGACCTGATCCATCAGGCGCAGGGCATCACGGTCGTCTTTGGCCAGCATGATCTCGCGCAGCGGTTTTGTAGTGCCAAGCCGCGCCAGTCCGGAATAAAGCTGCGCCAGATCCTGCAAGGTGACGCCGACGCCGCCGAGACCCATGGCGAGGCCCGGCGCCTCGTCCTTTGGCAGCACCAGATTACCGCCGGCCTGCTTCAGCCGGGACGACAGGCGGCTCGCACCGACGCGGTCGAGCAGCGCGATCGCGGGCACGTTCAGCGACAATTGCAGCGCCTTGCGCACCGGTACGGTGCCCTGAAACGTCATGTCGAAATTTTCCGGCGCGTAGGAGCCGAAGCGGATCGGCCGGTCGTCGATCAGGCTTTCCGGGTGCACAAAGCCGTCCTCGAAGGCGAGGCCATAGATGAACGGTTTCAGCGTCGATCCCGGCGAGCGCACCGCGCGGGTCATGTCGACCTGCCCGGCCCGCCGTTCGTCGAAATAATCCGACGAGCCGACCCGCGCCAGCACGTCGCCGCTTTCGTTGTCGACCGCGATGATCGCCACCGAGATATTTGGACCCTGAGCGACGGCGCGATCGCGCGCCAGCGCTTCCAGAACTTTCTGCAGGCTTGAATCGAGCGTCAGCCTGATGACCGGCGCATCCTTCATGGTCGCGACCGCCTGGTCGGCGGAATGCGGCGCCAGGATCGGCATCGGCTTGCGCAGCGCCGGCACCGGCGCCGCCCTGGCCTGTGCCGCGTCCTCTTCCGTGACAATGCGGTCTTCGACCATGCGATCGAGCACACGGTCCCGCGCGGCCCGCGCGCGATCCGGAGAGCGGTCGAGCCGCCGCGTTTCCGGGGATTGTGGCAACGCCACCAGCAGCGCCGATTCCGACAGCGACAGCCGTTTCGGCTCCTTGCCGAAATAGGCGATGGACGCCGCGCGCACGCCCTCGAGATTGCCGCCGAACGGCGCCAGCGCCAGATAGAGGTCGAGAATCTGGTCCTTGCTCAATTGCCGCTCGATCTCGATCGCGCGCACCATCTGGCGCAGCTTGGCTGAGATCGAGCGCTCCCGTCTTGGCTCCATCAGCCGCGCCAATTGCATCGTGATGGTCGAACCGCCGGAGACGATGCGGCCGCTCGTTACGAATTGAAACACCGCGCGGCCAAGTGCCAGCGGATCGACACCGCCATGGCGATAAAAGCGGCGGTCTTCGTAAGCGAACAGCAGCTTGAGATAGCCCGGGTCGACAGCGGTTTTGGCATCGACCGGCAGCCGCCAGCGGCCGTCGGCCATGGCATAGGCGCGCAGCAATTTGCCGTTGCGGTCGACGATGGAGGTGGAGACCTGTCGGACCTGCGCAAGCGGCAACGGGCCGAGCGAGGCGACCCAGGCGGCGAAGGCGCCGGCACCGATCAACACGGCCGCGACCGAAATCGCCGCCGCCTTCCCGATCCGCCGCCAGCGTCCCCCAGGGGTCGCCGGCGCTATGGCAGAGGTCTCTCTCATTTGGCCGGACGCACCTCGACCGTGCCGGTGCCGGAGCGGCCGTAGCGCGAGGGGTTGTACATGTCCTCGACATAGGCCTGTGGCAGCACATATTTGCCAGCCGATACCGCGCGCACGACATAGGCGACCGTGAACACCGATTTGTCGTCGCTGGCGCGATCGATCGCGGCGGTGAAGCGGTCATCGCGGAACTCGGTATTTTCCGGCTCCTCGCCATCCTCAATCCAGTCGAGCGTGCCCGAGTCGCCGGAGGAGACCAGATTCGGGTTGTCGATCTCGAACCCGGCCGGCAGATAGTCGGACACCATGATGTGCCCGTATTCCGGCTTGGGCTCGGTGATCTTCAGCACCACCGCGAAGCGATCGTTCTGCCTGGCTTTTGTGACGTCGGCGGGCTTGCCGTCGAGCGTGAAATAGCTGCGCTCGATCTTGAAGCCGTTCGAGGCCGCGGGCTCCGGCGTGACCGGCGAACCGCTGACCGAGACCACCGCCTGCACCGCGGCATCGCCGGTGTTGGTGATCTTGACCGGCTTGCCCGTCATGTCTTCAGCCTTGTAGCTGCGATAGACCGCGGTCTTGACCGGCTGCCCGTCGATATCGAGCGTCAGCATTTCCCTGGCGAGCGCGCGCGCGGCCAGCACCAGCCAGGCATTTTCCTGGGTCGAGGTGTATGGCGAGAGCCCGCGCGCCGCCTCGACGCGCTGAACCGCCTGTGTCAGCGTCGCGCGCGGCGCGTTGCCTTCGCTGGCAAGCGAAACCAGCGCCGCGGCATCGCGCAGCGCCGAGCCGTAATCGACGCGGCCGAACTCGAGCACCGGTTTGGGCGAGAGCGCTTCGAGCGCCGCCGCATAGACCCGCTCCGCCCTCGCCCTGTCGCCGACCAGCGCCAACGCCGCCGCCAGTTGCGACTTGGCAATGGGCGTCGACAGATTGCCGAGCTTGGTGTCGGCGAGGTAGCGCAGATCCCCGATCGGGGCGGCGCCGTTGCGCGCGAGCACATAGAGGCCGTAGGCGAGGTCGCGGCCGCCGTCCTTCTCGGGCTCGTTCGCATTGACGACCGCATTGCGGATGCGATCAAGCGCGTTCCTGAACAGCACGTCCGGCACCGCAAAGCCCTTTTCGCGGGCGCGGGTCAGGAAATCCGTCACGTAGGCATCGAGCCAGGCATCGTCGCCGCCGGCCGACCAAAGGCCGAACGAGCCGTTCGAGCCCTGGCGCGCCAACAGCCGATCGATGGCGTCCTTGATACGCTGATCGACCGCGGTATCCATCGCCAGATGCGCGCCGGCCGCGAGATCGTTGACATAAAGCAGCGGCATCGCGCGGCTGGTGATCTGCTCGGAACAGCCGTGCGGATAGCGGTCCAGCGCCTTCAGGATGGTCGCCGCATCGAGCGCGGTGGAGAGACTGGCCGACAGCGAGACGCTGCCGGTGCCGGAGACCAGATCGGAGAACATGTCCGAGGTCAGGGTCAGGCTTTCGCCTTTGGCCAACGTGCGGATCGAGCGGCGCGCGAGGATTTGCGTCGCCGCCTTGACGTCGAGCGCGTAGTGCCGCGCCAGCGTCAGGCCGTTCGGGCCCTTGATGTCGACGTCGAGATTAGCGGTCCCAGTGCCGCCGGCATCCAGCGCCAGCGACATCGAGGTCCGCTGCTTCGCTGCGAGCTTTACCGTCGTGGCGGGGTTGCCGGTCACTTTCAGCGGCCCGGACGTCTTGACCTCGATGGTGTAGTCGCCGGGCAGCCCCTCGACATTGTCGAGGTCGAAACTCATGGTGCCGTGGTCGCCATTGAGCAGGAAGCGCGGCAGGGTCGCCGTCAGCACCACGGGATCGCGCACCGTGACATCGATCGCGGCCCGGCCGAGCTTGGTGGCGCTCCATGCTACCGCCATCACCCGCGCCGTGCCGGCGAATTCGGGAATGTCGAAGCTGATCTCGGCAGCCCCGTCGGGACCGACGGTAACAATGCCGGAATACAGCGCCAGCGGTTTTTGCGTGGGCGGGCTGCCCTGCAGCTCGGCGCCGGCGGAATCGCCGCCGGTCCTGATCTGGCCTCGCGTCCCCTGCATGCCGTCGATCAACTGCCCGTAGAGGTCGCGGATTTCGGCCGTGAGCCGGCGCTGGCCGAGATAATAATCGTCGGGCGCCGGCGGCTTGTAATTGGTCAGATTAAGGATGCCGACATCGACCGCGGCTACGACAATCTTGGCGTCTTCCCCGGGGTTTAGTCCGCCAAGCCTGACCGGAATCTTCAGCGCCGTGCCCGGGCGGACCAGCGGCGGCGGCGACAGATTGACTTGAAGCGTGCGGGTCTTCTTGTCGATGCCGAACCATTTCAGGCCGATCGCGCGGCCCGGCATCCGCTGGGCCGCCGCGTCGAGCGGACGACGCAACGTGGTCATGACATAGGCGCCGGTGCCCCAGTCCTTGCCGACGGGGATCTTGACCTGCGCGGTGCCTTCCTTGA
Source organism: Bradyrhizobium sp. (assembly GCF_049691595.1). Taxonomy (GTDB): domain Bacteria; phylum Pseudomonadota; class Alphaproteobacteria; order Rhizobiales; family Xanthobacteraceae; genus Bradyrhizobium. The sequence continues at coordinate 2,739 of NZ_JBAVNZ010000302.1, read as the reverse complement.
CCTCGACGGTCTGCGTCGTCAGCAGCCGGTCGCCGAGCACGTTGATGGTGAGCTTGCCGGCCGAGCGCGCGTTGACCGACACCACCATGGTGTCGCCGGAGGCGTATTCCGGCCTGTCGATCGAGGTTTCCAACAGGTCCGGCGTGTCGGCGCTGCCGTCCGAATACCAGCCGACATCGAACTGCGCGGAGGTGACCGGTCCGTCCGCATCGGTCGATTTGACGTCGAGGCGGTAGCGGCCGGGCTGCGGCGAGAACGTTACTCGCGACGGCTTGTCGGCGGCGAGATTCAAATCGCCGTCGGCGACGCGGCTGGTTGATTTGACCGGCTCATACTCCCAGGACGAATTCTGCCGGTACCATTGATAGCGGGATTCCATCCTGAGCAGTTCGTAGCGCAGGCCGCTGCGCGCCAGTTGCTTGCCGTCGGGGGCGACGAACACCACGTCGAACTCGGCCTTGTCGCCTTCCGCGACGCTCTTGTCGGCGAACAGCGGCTTGACGCCGATCAGGGCGGTTAAGGGCGCCACCGGCAGCACCAGCTTGCGCTCGACGGCGCGGCCGCCGGCTTCCGCCATGCGAATGAAGATCTGGGCCTCCTGCGGCCGGGTCGATGACGGCGGTTTTGCGAGGCTGACCGGGAAGGTCGCGACGCCATTGGCGTCGGCCTCGGGCAGGTTTTCGATCGGCGTCCGTTCGTTGCCGGCGGTCTCCTCATCGGCGACACCGAACTGGTAGCCGGGATAGCCGGGCCGTCCGGCCGACGGGGCAACGAGCATGTCGCCCTCGAGCTGCAGGCCGGAAGCCGGTGCGCCGTAAAGGAAATGTCCGTCGACCTTGAGTTCAACGGGAACTTCAGCCCTGATCAGCTTCTCCTTGCTGGTGAGGTCGAATTCGATCCTCTCCGGGATGTAGTCCTCGACCATGAAGGTGGTCTCGCCGACGGAGGCGCCCTTGGGATCGGTAAAGGCGCGCACCCGCCAGGTCCCGGTCGGGACCGCGGAATTGAGCGGCACCGCCATGGTCCGGCCGCCTGCGCCCTGGTCTGCCAGCACGGCCCGGCGGAATTCGACGCCATCCGGCCGCTCGATCACCAATGTCAGCGGCCCGCCGGTCATGGCGTTGCCCTGCCCGTCGCGCAGCAGGGCCGTGAGGTAGACGGTCTCGCTGGAGCGATAGACGCCTCTTTCGGCATAGACGAAGGCATCGGCACCGGCCGGAACTACCCGCCCGGCGACGCCGCGATCGGTCAGATCGAACGCATTGGTTTTCAGGCTGAGAAAGGCGTAGTCGGCCTTCTCGCTCATGACCGTCAGCATCGCCGGTGACAGGCCGCCCTCGCCGCGCGCCAGGCCCGCCTCGAACAGCACGTGCCCGGACTCGTCGGTCTTGCGGGTCGCGAGAATTTCGTTGTTGCGGGCGACCAGCCGCACCTCCGCCTTGCTGACCGCTTCGGTCGAGGCCAGCGAATTGACGAAAACATGGATGCCGTCATTGCCGGCGAACGCCGATAGCCCCATGTCCGAAACGATGAACCATTGCGTCGCCAGCGTGCCGTCATCGTCACTGCCCGGCCCCTTGGCGGCGGCCGTCATGACATAGACGCCCGGCTGCAGGTCGCCCAAAGCCTGGTCGACCGGAAATGCGGTGATGACGTCCTGATTGAGCGTGGTGGCGGTCGCGAGCTCGCCGGACCAGACCTTGACACCCCGCTCGTCGCCGAGCTCGGTGAGCTGGTATCTGTTCAGCGTCCGCTGGAAATCGTTGTCGATCACCGTGTTGATCAGGTTGCGGTCCCCGATCCGGAACACGCTGACGGATACCGCTGACGTATTGACGCTGACCAGGGGAATGCCGCGCTGGCCGGTGCGCGGCAGCACATAGGCGCGGCCGGTGAAGCGGACGAACGGCTTGCGGTCGCGGACATAGACATTGAATTCGGCCGATTTCGGCAAGCTCTCCTTGACGGTAGACGGCAGGCCGGCGCGCAGGTTGATGTTGTAGCGCTCGCCGTGCTTCAGCCCATCGACGCAGAGCTGCTTGCCTTCCACCGACAGCGCCGGCTTGTCGGTGCCGGCTTGCGTGAGGTACGGCGCGAAATCGACCCGCTTTGCCAATTCTTCGGAGAACTGAAAACAGGCGCGGGGCGACGCCGAGTCGGAATCGACGGTGTAGTCCAGGAGTCTAAAACCGTGCTCGTCGCGCATCTTCTCGTACTGGCCGCGGACCTCGGCGACCTCGCGCATATCGAGCGACAGCCGTAAGCTATCCAGCGCCGGGCGCCACAATTTTCGCTCCGACAGCGCGCGGCCGAGCACGGCGAGCGCGTCGGCTTCCTCGCCGGCATTCCCGGCGCGCTGATAGGCGATGTAGGCGGCGGTCGAGGCGCGCTCCAGCAGGAAGGTCTGCTCGCTGGTAGAGGCCGAGCGGATCTGGAAGATGGTGCGGACCAGCCGCAGCCAGTTGGCGCTGTCCTCCGGCGTGGTGGCCGCAATCTGCCCCAGGATCTGCAGGCCGGTGCGAAAATCCTGGCGCTTGAAGGCGGCGTCGGCATCGGTCCGCAGCGTGCCTGCGGATTTGGCGACCGGCCCCGCCTCGCTCCTGATCTGGGCTTCCAGCTTGATCGCGGAATCGGCGAGATCGTCGCGTTTGAAGGCCTTGTCCGCCGCCTGCGCCGTGGCGAGGCCAAGCACCAGCGTGGCGCAAACTGTCGCGGCGCGAACCAAACCGATCATGATGG
>NZ_JBAVNZ010000301.1:0-1540 GCF_049691595.1 Bradyrhizobium sp. | reverse complement strand
GCATAATAGCCGGCTGGCGATACCTCGAGCACGTCGCACATGATTCTCACCGGATAGTCAGCGCGGCGATCTTCGATAAAGCGAAATCTCATTTCGGAACCCCAGCAAAGATCGCGATCGACTTTTTTAAAATGTCGCGCTCCATCCGTAGCCGCTCGTTCTCTCGCTGCAAACGAGCGACCTCCGCCGCGTGGTCCGCCGACGGCAGCGTCGCCTGCGTTGTGGGGCGCCGCGCCGCCGCCGTCGGCTCTCGTCCAGCCCCACGAAGTTCAACCCAGCGCCGCAACACCGAATCGCGCAGGCCCAGCTCCTTGGCTACCGACCCGATCGAACGGCCGCTCGAAGCCACCAGATCGACCGCTTGCCGCTTATAGTCGTCCGTAAACGACCGACGTTGACGTCCTTCCATCTGACACCTCCTGGCTCATTGAGCCTACTACAGGTGTCCATCAATTCGGAGGAGGCTCAGGGCGACAGCTCAAGCTTGCTCGCGATCATTGGTTGGCTGCCGCGCATTGTTGCCGCACCTTTCGGGACGAGGTGATCAGTCCGCATCATGGCTGATTCGTCGACACCAAAGAAAACCGGAGAAGTACGGTGTCAGTGCTTGGTATTGCGGCGGGCCGACGGCTGCACCGACGCACGACCATATCCGGCCCCCGGTCCAAGGGCGGCACGCTGGCGCCCGATAACAAGGCGCTGGCGTGCGACCACTGCAACACCGACAAGGACAGCCGCTCGCTTGCTTCGTGGCTATTACAGGCTCGAGAAGGCTGGCGATCCGCGGGCGGCTATCGCTGGGCGATCGTTGGCATCGACGATGCTGGCGCGGAGCAAATCGGCCAGATGCTCACCTCCGCCTTCGCAAACCGCCTCCGGGCTGCGGCCGAGGAGCCGCCGACGGCGCAATTACGTCGGCGGGCGCATCATCATCATCGGCAACATCAGGGGAGAGCCGCGCGCCAATAATGTCGGCGGCGAGCAAACGCTCAATATCGGCAAAGCCGGCCAGATCGCGCAGAAAGTAGCGCCATCTCCCGGCTCTGCGGCCTCTTCCGTTACGAGCGCGCATGACGTCACCCCGCTGAAGGATCACGCCCCAACCCGTGCCTATTATTTTAAGCTTAAAAGTATGACGTGCAAAATACAAACACACAGTTCGCCTGCCTTATTTTGCGCCATTGTAAAGCCAATCGGCGGGCATCCCGGCCAGCCGCGCGCCCGCCGTGACGGCCGACGGGGAGAAGGCGCGATGCTTGCTCGTTGTCCGCTATGCCCTGATAGCGACAAAATTCCGCAAGGCAACCAAATGACGCGATGTGCCAAAACCGGAAGCGGCGGCATTTCCAGAACATGTCCGCTGTTCCCCCCAACAACGGACATTCGTCGAGGCGAGCAGCATGTCTGGTTTGGGCCAACGGACTAAACCGCTCGCGCGGTAGGGCTCCGCCGCCAAGAGCGCGGGGTGGGGAGAGATAACAGGCGCGTCCTGTCTGAAGATGAGGAGTTGCAACCCTCCCTCCAGACAGGAGCCTCCCCA
>NZ_JBAVNZ010000300.1:0-6929 GCF_049691595.1 Bradyrhizobium sp. | reverse complement strand
AACGCGCCAACGTAGTGAATGAGGAAGCCTGTCAATCCCTCCTTTTGAAAATGCGTGGCGAAGGTTTGGTGAAATTCGATATTCACAACGGGCGATGGCTCATCGGATGAACCGTGAAATTGCTGCGCCAGCAGTACAGGACGGCGAGCCGGATCGTTCACACCGGCTCACTGACCGCAGATGCCAAGAATAAGATTACGGTGGGTGCGCCGGGAGACCGGCAGGGAGCAGGTGGCCGCTCGGCAACGATCGCTTTCTCGCCCGCCTCGAACGCCGGACCGGGCGCGCGCTCAAAGTGGGCGAGCGTGGGCAGAAGCCGGCCGAACCGGAAAGCCGTTAACGCGCGCTATCGCGGAACCTGGAATTAGATTAGCTGCACGGTAATTCCATCTCCAAGAATCCGCCGCCAAGTATTGCGCATGTGCTGATCCGGCCGGATTTGCGAGCAGGCAGCGCTTTCACCAGCTCGTCGAAGCGACAACTGTGGCAGGACAACTGTGGCAGACAACTGTGGCAGGATTGACCCTCTCAACCGCGCTCCCTAGACTGCCGCGGTTGTGGCATTCCTTTGCGCGGAGGTGTAATGGCCGATTCTTTGGATCGGGAGCGGCGGCGTCGGTCTTTATCCGACATGGTCAGCGCGGCACGCGCCGCGGCCGCACCCCTGCGACGCTCGCTCGCCGTTTCGCTCCTGGCCCTTGGCGGTGGCGCGCAAGCTATGTTCTCCCGTCATCTTGATGGCGGTTACGATCCCGGCCCGTCCAACAGACTCGTCGGTGGCGGAAACGAAGGAATTACGGTTCGCAATCTTTCGGTGTGCTATGGTGAAAGATACGCGTTGGAGAACTTGACCGGTGAATTCGCACCCGCGAGCCTCACGGCCGTCATCGGCCCAAATGGAGCCGGCAAGAGCTCACTCCTGAAGGCGCTCGCCGGGGTCATTCGTCCTACGTCCGGCGAGGTCGTTTGCCCTGCTTTTGCGCGTCATCGGCTGGCGTATCTGCCGCAGCAGGACGAACTCGATCGCGACTTTCCGATTACGGTCGCCGAACTCGTCGCACTTGGCGATTGGCGAAAGTTCGGTTCGGTCCGGGAGGTTCCGCCCGGGCTCGCCGCGAGTGTCCATGAGGCAGTCGCGGCGGTCGGTCTGTCGACCGTCATCGATCGGCCTATCGCCGAACTTTCCGTCGGTCAATTCCAGCGGGCTCTGTTCGCGCGGCTGCTGCTGCAGGACGCCGACGTCATTTTGCTCGATGAGCCTTTCGCCTCGCTGGATGAGCGCACGACCGAGGAGCTGCTGCAGTTCCTGCAACGCTGGCGGGAAGAGGGGCGAACCGTCGTCGCGGTGCTGCATGATCTCGACCGGGTACGTCAACATTTTCCCTCGACGCTTCTGCTGGCGCGCGTGCCCATCGCCTGGGGTGCCACCCCGGTTTCGCTTACGGCTGACAATCTGGCGCGCGCCCAAGAAGCGGTCGGTCCGCCGGAGAGCGATCGTATTGGACGAGCTGCGTGAGCGGACAGTTGATTGACCTTCTGATCGGTCCATTCGCGACCTTCGGCTTTATGCGTGTCGCGCTGGTCGCGTGCTTCGCTCTCGCTCTGGCGAACGGGCCGATCGGCACACTTCTGCTGATGCGCCGCGAGAGTCTGGACGGAAATGTGTTGTCGCACGCCGTGATGCCGGGCGCTGCGCTGGGTTTTCTTTACGCCGGCTATTCCCTGGCTGCCCTCACTCTGGGCGGTCTGCTGGCCGGCCTTGCGGTGGCGGGCCTGGCCGCCCTCATGGCACGGTCAAGGCCGCAGCTTCAGGATGCAAGCTTGATTGCATTTTACCTGGTATCCCTGTCGTTCGGGGTCATGATTGTCGCCGCCCGGGGCAGCCAGGCGGATTTGATGCACGTTCTTTTCGGTACCGTGCTCGCGGTAGATCTGAAGGCACTGGTGCTCATCGCCTGCATCAGCAGCGTAACCATGCTGGTCGTTGCCGCGCTCTATCGCCCGCTGGCCATCGAATCCTTTGACCCGGCGTTCCTGCGCGCCGTGGGAGGTGGCGGCGGAGCATTCCGCGCCGTTTTCGTCACGCTTGTGGTGCTCAATCTGGTCGCCAGTTTCCAGGCGTTCGGCACCTTGCTTGCCATTGGGCCGATGCTGCTACCCGCGGCCGCGGCGCGCTGCTGGACCCGGAAGGTGTGGCCGATGATCGCCCTTGCGACGTTCATCGGCATGGCCGCGGCCCTTGCAGGGCTCCTGATTTCCTATTACGCAAAACTGCCCTCCGGCCCGGCGATCGTGATGGGCGCAGGGGTAATCTACGGCGTGTCGCTGCTGGCCGCGGGCCGGACGCGACTTGAACCCAAGGGGCTCTAGCGACAGCGATGAAACGCAACAATTCAATTCGCGCGCAGTTCCGGCTTGTTCTTGCCGGCCTTGCGATATTGCTGAGCGTCGGCGTGGCCGAGGCTGCCGAACGGATCAAGGTTGTGGCGACGTTCAGCGTCATCGGTGACATGGTGACGAATGTGGCTGGTGATCGCGTTGATCTCGTCACCCTGGTCGGGCCGGGCGGCGATACCGAACTGTTCAAGCCATCCATGGCTGACGGCAAGAGCGTGGCCGAAGCCAGGATCGTCTTCATGAACGATCTCAACGACGAGTTCGAACCCTGGCTCGAACCTCTGCTCAAGCAGGTCAAGTTTAGCGGCACTAAAATCGTCGTGAGCAGAGGTGCGAAAACCTTCACTTCCAATGAGGAGCGCGCGCCGCGGAGCAAATCCGCCGAAGAAGAGATCGACCAGCACGCCTGGCTCGACCCGAAGAACGGTGTCATTTACGTCAGGAACATCGCCGCGGCCCTGGCCAGAAGCGATCCGGCCAATGCCGCGGAGTATCGCGCGCGAGCGGACGCCTACATCAGGGAATTGCAAGCCACCGACGCCTGGGCCAAAGCCGAGATCGCTGCCCTGCCGCCGGCCAAGCGGCGCATTCTCGCCTCCCACGATTCGCTGCAATACCTGGCGAGGGCGTATGGAATCACGCTGCTATCGATCAATGGCTGGACAAATAACAGTGAGCCGTCCGCGGCTGAGCTGGCGCGGCTCGCCCAACAAATCCGACGGGAAAATATCCATGCCCTGTTTCTCGACAGCATCACCGATCCCCGCGCCATGCAGCAGATCGCCAGGGAAACCGGTGCATCGATCGGCGGCACGCTTTATGGCGACGCTCTCTCGAAGCCGGGTGAAGAGGCCGATACTTATCTCAAGATGCTTCGTCATGACGTGGCCACGCTCAAGGCGGGCATGATGAAGAATTGATCGAGATGGGTGCTCTCCAACGGCCGCCGTTCGGCGGACCACTGCTCGTGAGTGCGCGCTCCCGCCTTGTGGTAGCAGCTGTAGCGATCCTGCTGCTCTGGATCGCCGTCTTATGGGCCAGTTTGTCGGAACCGGCTCGCAAGGCTGCGGCGACGCCGGCTTCTCCAGTCGCGCATGCTCTGCATCTCGTCGTTGCTTCCGGACAGGCCGCCCCCGGCGGCGGCAGGTTCAACCGGTTCGACGTGGGCTCCCAGCCGATCGTTGCGCCGGTCAACAACCGTGGCCAGGTTGCCTTTTATGCGAGCGTCGCGCGAGCGAAGGTGGCGGAAGGCATCTTCCTTGCGACGGCTTCCGGGATTGCCAAGGCAGCGGCGGTCGGCGATGCGGTGCCGGGAGGCGGCGTGCTGTCCGAATTTGCGCGACATCCGCTTCCGGCGCTGAACGATGCGGGCAAAGTCGCCTTTGGTGCGACCATTGCCGGAGCTCGCGCCACCGAGGGGATCTTTCTTGCAGCCGATGGCCGCCTCAAGGCAATCGCGCTGAGCGGGAGCGACGCGCCCGGTGTGCCAAACGGCACCTTCCTGGAATTCGATGCGCCGGCACTCAACAACCGGGATCAGATTGTCTTTATCGGAACGGTCAGGCGCGGCCGGGAGACGCTGCAGGTGCTCTATCTTTATAGTGACGGCGTGTTGCGCAAGCTCGTGGCGGGTGGCGATCCGACCCCGCGCGGCGGGACCTTTGACCGCTTCGGTCTTCCCGCAATCAACAACAAGGGCGCCGTGGCCTTCCCCGCGGTCATCGAGCGGGGGGCGTTACTGGGCGGAATTTTTGTCGTGGGCACCAGCGAATTGCGCCTTGTTGTCGGAGCGGGTGAGATCGGCCCCGGAGGCGCGATGCTGGTGCGCTTTTCGGAGCGGGCCGCGATCGATGATGACGACAATGTTGCCTTCGTCGCGCATCTGGGGTCAAACGCCGCATCCGAAGCCCTGGTGGTTGCCAATGCGGCCGGCTTGACCCAATTGGCGGTCACAGGTGAGACGGCGCCGGGCGGCGGCCGCTTTTCCGCTTTCGGGCCTTGGCCTAATTTCGGTCCCAGCGCTGCAATCGCCTTCGTGGCCGCCGTCGATGACGGCCCCGGTCCGCTGGGCATTTATTTCGGAAATCCCGGAGCTATCCGTCGTGTCGCCATGGTCGGAGACCGCCTGCCCGATGGCGGTATCCTGCCCGCTTTCGCCCTCAACTCCGTCACGTCCGCCGGCGCCAATGGTGGCTTGACGTTCGCCACCATGGCCAATCCGGAAGACGGGCAGAACGGCATCTATTATTACGGGCCGCCGGGGAGTTGACGCTAGTTCATGTCATACGGCGGATATTCGACAAACACGTTCTTCGCGGAAATCAGCACGTGTTTGGTCGAGGTTCGCGCCGGCACCTGCTCGCCTCGTAACATTCGCAACGCGATTGGCAGGATCTCATAGCCATAGCGGTCGAAATAATAAGCGACCGAGCCCAGAACGATGCTGCCGCGGTTGGCGGGATCGATCTCCTTTTTCTCGCTGGCGCCGCCATGGACGCTGCGGTCGGCGCCCTGGCTTACAATGACGCAATCGCTGATGCGCCCGGCCGCCTCAACCGCCGATTTGGCCGCCAGCGCGGTGGCGTCATCGAGCGTCGCCACCAGCACTTTACGGTTGGTTTGGGCCGCGAGAAATTTGGCGAGGACGCCTCCGGCCCGCACTGGATGGCCGGCGCTATCCAATCGCGCCGGCGAAAGCTCGGGCAGCTCCTGCTTCACCCCCTCCGTCACGCCTTGAATGCGCTCGGTGAGGGCAGGGGATGGATCGGAGACATCGCCGAGGATCGCTGCCACGACTGTTTGGTCGGACCAGTTCTCCCTGGCGAATTTTCCCAGGGCCTGGCCCGCGATCCGGCCAGCCTCGCGATGATCGGCCGAGTAAAGCGGCGCACCCGGAACGGGGTAATTCACCGCCAGCACGGGCACGCCCGCCGCGCCTAGTTCGCGGCCGATTTTGGCGTTCGCTCCCGCATCCGAATTATACTCGATCAACAAGTCGACCTTGCGGGAGACGGCGTCCCTGGCATTGCCGAGCGCCTTGTCGGCGTCGCCGCCATTGTCGTAATAAATCATGTCCAGCGGCAAGGCGCGTGAGGCGAGCTCGAAACTGCGGCGGATTTCCGCGCCGGTGAACCCCAGGCCATCGATCCGCGCGCCCGGCTCCTCGTTCAGATTGGCAAAAGCCACCAGGAAGCGCCGAGGCTCCGCGCTGGTGGCGCGCCCCGATGATATCATCGCAAGGGTGGCCAACAGCAAATGACGGCGCTTCAGGTGAAGCGCCGTCATTTGACCCAATTCAGGCAAGCCTGATCCAGGCACGCTACCTGATGGCTTCGATATTGACAAAGGTGCCGGTCGTACCCACCGCCTTCGGAACGGTCATGGAGAGGAAGAATGTCGCCCGCTTGCTGGACGAAGCCTCAGCGGCGATCAGGTCGGTACGAACGTTTTCGATGATGTGGATACCGTTATCCGTCAGCAGTGTCGCATGGACCGGGAAGGCTTCCGCGGTATCCTCGCTGGGGATCACTTCAACCGCCCAGGTGTCAGTCCCGACGGCCACTACCTTTTGACCGGCGAGCCACGCCGCCGCGGCTTTGCCAATGCCGGGCTCTGCTGTGTTGTAGGCGGCGTTCTGCGCGGGGAACTGCTTGAACAGATCGCCCCAGCCGGTGTGCAGGAACACCGCATCTCCTTCGCGCAGGGTGACGTTGTACATCTTCAGGCCGGCCTGAATGTCGGCGTCGGTGATCACCGTGCCACCGTCGAGACACGGCGTCCGGCAAGCCGGATTGGTCTTCAGCTTGCCAGCTTCCTGGAACACCTTGACCATGTCAAGGACCACGCCGCGGGTGGCAAAAGTCTTGAGGTTTTCCAGCCCGAGCTTTTTGATGGAGTTCTGGGTGACGAACTTACCCATCGGCGTCTGATTGTAGTAGCAATCCATGATGCCGATGTGGCCCAGTCCGTCGATATGCGTGCCAACGTGGCTTTGGCTGAGGTAGGTATCTTCCATATAGGTCAGTTTGTTCTTGCCGTACTCGGCGCCGGGAACAAGCGCGGCGCTCGTCAAAATCGTCTTGGTGAACCGGGTGCCGAACAGAGGCACGCCGTCAACCAGATTGTAGGCCATCGAAATGACAGCGCCGGTCTGGATTTCCGCCGCGGCAGCCTTGGTCACGGCGGGCGTGACGCGGTTGGTCGCTCCGATCTGATCGTCGGGACCGAAGGGAGACGCTTTCACCAGGGTCTTGCAATCGGCTTGCGCGTGAGCGACACCCAAATTACCCAAGAGTGCCAGGATCGATAGAGCAATGCTAGCAACGATGGCCGTGTGTTTCATGCTCGCCTCCCTTTATGAATCTGCAGTTTCAGATGGACTGCATTTGCAAGTGCAATGATGACAGGCCTTGCGAACAGTTTCAATCCGCGTGTTAAGAATGGTCGGCCGATGTGGCGCTATTTTGCGCGGCCGGTCGACAAAACGATCCAGGAATTGCTAGGATTCTCGGCCATGCTCGAAGCGCTGCAAC
>NZ_JBAVNZ010000299.1:0-2069 GCF_049691595.1 Bradyrhizobium sp. | reverse complement strand
GCGCACCTGCGCGCAGAATTCAATCGCATCCTTGCGCAGGTGCCGCCGCTTCATCCGTTTCAGGATCATGTCGTCGCCGGACTGCAGCGACAGATGCAGATGCGGCATCAGCCGCGCATCGTCTGCGATGATTTCGAGCAGGTCGCGATCCGCCTCGATCGAATCGATCGATGAAATCCGCAGGCGCCCCAGCTCAGGCACGTGCCGCAAGATCTGTTTTGTCAGCATGCCGAGCTTCGGCGCGCCCGGCAGATCGGCGCCGTAGCTGGTGAGGTCGACGCCGGTCAGCACGATCTCGGCATGGCCGCGTTCGACCAGCGCGCGGACCTGGCTGACCACCGCGCCCATCGGCACCGAGCGCGAATTGCCGCGGCCGAACGGAATGATGCAGAAGGTGCAGCGGTGATCGCAGCCGTTCTGCACCTGCACGAAGGCCCGCGGCAGGCCGCTCCGAAATCCTTCCAGCAGGTGCGGCGCCATCTCCCTGACCGCCATGATGTCCGCGACCGCGATTTTTTCGCTTCGGGAAATGCCAAAGCCGCTATCGAAAGCCGCGCGCGTGGCCTGCCACGCCGCGCCGCGCATCTTGTCGTCGTTGCCGACGACGCGATCGACCTCGTCCATGCCTGCGAACATCTCGGGCTGCGTCTGCGCCGCGCAGCCGGTGACGACGATGCGCAAGGATGGCCGCTCCCGCTTCAGCCGCCGGATCGATTGGCGCGCCTGCGCCACCGCCTCATTGGTGACCGCGCAGCTATTGATGATGATGGTGTCGGCAAGCCCGGCGCCGTCAGCCTCGCGCCGGATCACCTCGGACTCGAAGGCGTTGAGGCGGCAGCCGAAGGTGACGATGTCGACGCCCATCTCAGGCGACGCTGGCGAACAGCGCCGGATCGAAACGGCCCTCATATTCGAAGGTCGCGCTGCCGGTCATCAGCACGTGGTCGTCGCGCTCGCGCCATTCGATCTGGAGTTTTCCGCCGGGCAGCGAAATTTCCACGATGCGGTTGGCACGCTTCAGCCGCGCGGCGGCGACTGCCGTGGCGCAGGCCGCCGAGCCGCAGGCCTTGGTCAGTCCGGCGCCGCGTTCCCAGGTGCGGATCGCGATGTGATCGCGATCGGCGATATGGGCGAGCGTGATGTTGGCGCGCTCCGGGAAGATCGGATGACTTTCCAGCAGCGGCCCGAAGCGGGCGAGATCATGGGCGTTGACGTCATCGACCCAGAAGATCGCATGCGGATTGCCCATGCTGACCGCCGACGGCGAATGCAGCACCGGCGCATCGATCGGCCCGACCTGCAGTTCGATGTAGCGGGTGTCGCGAAATTCTTCCGCGAGCGGGATGTCCCGCCAGCCGAATTTCGGCGCGCCCATATCGACGGTGTAGAGACCGGGCGAAGGGCCCTGCCAGCAATTCAACAGGCCGGCTCTGGTCTCGAAGGTGACCTCGGTCTGCCCGGTCTTCTCGAACAGCCGGCGCACCACGCAGCGCATGCCGTTGCCGCAGGCGCCGGCCTCGGAACCGTCATTGTTGTAGATGCGGATGAAGGCCTCGGTGCCCGTCAGCCGCGGCGGCAGCAACACCATCAGCTGGTCGTAGGGCACACCCGCCGGCGAAGCCACCGCGCGCGCTTCCTCGGGCGTGACGGCGGCCGGCGTGTCGCGCAGATCGACCACGACAATCTCGTTGCCGATGCCGTTCATCTTCGCAAATACGTGGTTGGCGAGCGCGCTCATGGAATTTCCCGAATTGTGCCCGCCTTATATGGCGAATAGTGGCGAATTGGCGAGTCCGGAACGCCGCGGCGCATGACGTATCTGTCATGGGACGAAAGCGGGAGTTGCGTGTTAGGAATGCCGGCGTATTGGCGGGCGTGAGCCGGGACACACCGCGGCCGCCTGGATGGGATGGAGATCAGCGAAATGAACCGTATCAGCCGTTTCCGCCTGTCCCTGGTCGCGCTGATCCCGATCGCCGCGATGGCCTTGGGCCCGGTCGCCATGGCGCAGTCGCCGGCGCCATCGGCCTCCCCGGCCGCGACCCCGGCGCCATCGGCAACGCCTGCGC
>NZ_JBAVNZ010000298.1:0-4720 GCF_049691595.1 Bradyrhizobium sp. | reverse complement strand
GCCGGTCGGCGCGCGCCGGCGCGGCGCGGGCGGCGGACTTCTTCTCGGGCAATGGCAGGTCGGCGCGGTGCAGCCTGGCGGCTGCGGCGGGGGGCGGGGTCACGGCAAACTCTTAAGGCGGCGATGGTCGAATCGGGCGAGCCTCTAAAGAACGCCAATCGAAGCGGACCACAAGGCCCGAAAACGAGATTCCGATATGCGCGATTGCGCGTGGCGGACCGCCGCAGCCATTGAGACGCCTTGCTAGCGACTATGGCCGCTACAGCATTGGCAAACCGCGCGGTTTCGGGCCGCGCGGAAACGCTTTGTCGAGCGTGGCAATCTCGCTTTCGCTGAGCCTCAATTGCCCCGCCCGGGCGTTGTCGGCGGCGTGTTCCGCGCGCGAGGCTTTCGGGATCGCGAACACCGATGGCGCGCGCGTCAGAAAACCCAGCGCGACCTGGCGCGCGCTCGCCTTGTGAGCGTCGGCGATCGTCTGCAGCACCTGCCCGGCCCGGCTGTCCGGCGACGGAAAATCATCGTGCCCGAACGGCGAGTAGGCGACGACGGCTGTGCCATGCGCCTCGCACCACGGAATCACCGCGTGCTCGATCGCGCGCTCCCGAAGATGATAGAGCACCTGATTGCAGGCGATCCTGCCCTCGCCGGCCACCTCGCGCATTTCGTCGAGATCGTCGGCGTCGAAATTGCTGACGCCCCAGGCGCGGATTTTTCCCGATGCGACGAGCTCGTCGAATGCGGCCACGGTTTCCTGCAGCGGATACGATCCGCGCCAGTGCAGGAGATAGCAATCGAGCCGGTCGGTCTTCAGCCGCTTGAGAGAACGTTCGCAGGCGGTGACGGTGCCGCGCCGCGAGGCGTTGCTCGGCAGTACCTTCGAGACCAGGAAGAGATCGTCGCGTTGTCCTTCGATCGCATCCGCGATTACCAGTTCCGCATCGCCATACATCTCCGCGGTATCGATATGGGTCATGCCGAGGTCGATGCCGCGGCATAGCGCGGTGACGGCGGCCTTGCGATCGCCGCGGTCGAGATACCAGGTGCCCTGCCCGATCACCGGCACCCGCGGGCCGTTGCCGCCGAATTTCTCCGTTCGCATCATCGCCTCATTGGTCCTTCTACGTCCCGGCGTCCAGCACGCCGATATCGGCCACCAGCACGGTGCCGGTCGCCGATTCCGTGATGTAGAGGCGATCGCGCCTGGCGCCGCCGATCGCGACATTGGTGCAGCTTGGCCCGGCGCAGGATTTGATGCGGGCGATCAACTCGCCATTCGGCGCGAACACGAACACGTGGCCGAGCGAGGCATGCGCCACGAACAGCCGGCCCGCCTGGTCCATGGCCATGCCGTCGGGCCCGCTGGTGCCGAAGGTCGTGCAGAACCGGCCGACTTTTGAGACGCTGCCGTCCCTCATGAACGGCGCGCGCCAGACCGAATTGTCGCGGGTCATCGCCACGAACAGCGTGGCCTCGCTCGGATCGAGCACCAGGCCGTTGGGGCTGATGCCGGTATCGATCAGGCAATCGAGCCGGCCGCTGGTCGCGAGCCGATACACCCGCCCGGTCGGATCGTGAAGCCCGGTCTGCCCCTGGTCGGTGAAATAGATATCGCCATTGGTAGCGATATGCAGGTCGTTGCAGCCGCGAAACGATTCCGAATTGCGCGAGGTCAGCACCGGCTTCATCCGCCCTGCGCTTGCGTCGAGCTCCATGATGCCATGCCTGTAGTCGGCGACCAGGATGCGCCCGTCGCGGCCGATCTTCAGCCCGTTCGGCCAGCCCTCATATTCGACCACCAGCGACCACTTCTTGTCCGGTGAAATCCGGAAGATGCGTCCGAACGGGATGTCGACGATGTAGAGATGGCCATCGGCGTCGAAGGACGGGCCCTCGATGAAGCAATCGGTCAGCTGACCCGGCCGGTTGGCGTCGGCCCAGTCGGTGCGAACCTTGCGCCGGAATTGGTCGGGCATCGCCGAGAAGATTTCGGTTGGAATGAGTTTTGGCGGAGTATCGAGATACATCATCGCGCGGGTTCACCTGCGTTTTTCGAGGCTGGTGCACCATAGAGGACGCGATGATCGCCGTCGATTGTCTCGCCGCGCGACGCGAAAAACGCGGATGCTGGTCCGGCGTTGCAAGCCGACGGGCTGCGAGAATGCCGCGCGGTCACGGTTTTCCGCGTTGCAAAATCATGTTCGCGCCACTTTTGGTTGGTCAATCGCCTGTTGGACAGACCTGCGCATCTCGGCTCCAACGATTTATCTTGATCGCCAAGACGGATCCCGCAGTTTTGCCGACAACAGAGAAACTGCGCCATGGACTACAAATCGCTCACATCGCTGATGCTGCGAATGACGGGCGTTGTCATCATGGTGTGGGTTATCAGTGCCACGCCGCAAACGTTCGTCACCTTTTATTTCATGAAGGGTGCAACCCCGGACACCGCGGCTTGGCTGCTGGCGATCGTTGCGCCCGGCTTTTCCGTTCTGGTTGGCTTGCTGCTGATTTATTTCCCCGCCACGATTGCCAACAAAATCGTGTCCGCGGGTGCGGAGAGTCTCGACACGCTGAAGCTGCAGCAGCTCGCGTTTTCGGTCCTGGGCCTCTATTTTGTCTCGGTCGCCGTGTTCGATATGATCTACTGGCTTGCCAGGCTGCGCATTTACTTCGCGGTCTTCAACGATTTGAACTACGGTCAGCCCTTTCGCCTGACCCCCGAAGATTTCGCGGGCATCGCGTCGAGCTGTGCTCAACTCACCGCCGGCGTTCTCCTGTTGTTTGGCGGACACGGTCTTGCCAATATCATTCACAAGCTGCGCGCCCCGCCCGCTTCTCCGTCCGACAGACCGGGCTATTAAAATGGTGCTGCCAATGGGCATGCACACGCAGCAGATCGCTTCCGGCCAAATCGCGAATGCGTACTTGCCTGCAGACTGATTAACTGGCCGCGACCAACCGGCGTTGTTCAGGATGGGAGGTCGCTGCCTGCGCGACCAGCCGCTTCAATTCCGGAATGCAGGAGCCGCAATTGGTGCCGGCCTTCAGCTTGACGCCGATATCGGCGGCGGAACGCGCCCCCGCCGCGATGGCGTCGCAGATCGCGGTGCGGCCGACCCCGAAGCAGGCGCAGACGATCGGGCCGGCGCTCGCCAATCCGTCCGCCGATTTTCCCGACAGCAGCATGCGGCGCTCGGTGTCGCCGAGCGCATCGGCGGCGAACAAGGTCTTCACCACGTTCCAGTCGCCGGCGTTTCCCGCCGGTCCGATGAACAGGCAGGCCGCGATGCGGCCGCCGGCAAAGGATGCCGCGCGGTAAACACCGCCGCCAAAATCCCTGTACTCGGCAAGCTCGCCTCCCGCGACGGACCGCAGCCAGGATTGCCAGCCCGCCGGATCGGCATTGTCGGCGAACAGATAACCGTAGCCGCCATGGACGGCGACCCGCGCCGACCAGGCATGGTCAGGCAATTCGAGCGGCGTGCGCGACAACGCAAAACCGCGAAAGACGTATTCATACGGTGTGATCGACGCCGGCGTCGCCTTGTTCTCGGGCTGGCCCGAAAATGGATCGGTGATCGGTGCCACCAGCGCGCCGACGCGTGCGGCGGTTGCCGTGGCGTCGCTCCAGTGGATCGGCGCGAACAGCATGCCACGCTGCTGGCGGGCGCTGACGACGACTTTCAGCGTGCACTGGCCGTAGTCGGTCGTGACGCGGGCGAAATCGCCGTCGACGACGCCGGTCCCTGCCGCGTCGTCGGGGTGAACCTCGACGAACGGCTCCGGCAGATGCTGGGACAGCCGCGGGCTCAAGCCGGTGCGGGTCATGGTGTGCCACTGGTCCCGGACGCGGCCGGTGTTGAGCCGCAACGGGCGCGCGGCTGACGTCTCGGTCCGCAGTGCGGGAATTTCGGGTGCGACAAAGCGCGCCTTGCGATCGCCGGTGAAAAATCCGCCGTCGGCGAAAAAACGCGGCTGCGGCTGCCCATCCCGCCGGATCGGCCATTGTACCGGCGCCATCGCGTCGAAGGCCGCGTCCGACAGCGATTTCAGCGCGCCGATGTCGAAATCGCGCCCGCCGTCATTCTCGAAATCCGACAGCGCGGCGTGCTCGCGGAACACATCCGCCGCCGAATCGAAATCGAATGCCGCGCCAAAACCGAGGCGCCTGGCGACTTCGCCAACGATCCACCAGTCGGGCCGGGTTTCGCCCGGAGGCTCGAGGAACGCGCGCTGCCGCGAGATGCGCCGTTCCGAATTCGTCACCGTGCCGGATTTCTCGCCCCAGGCCTGCGCCGGCAACAGCACATGGGCGCCGGCATCGACGGTGTCGTTGCCGCGCACATTCTCCGAGACCACGAACAGTTCGAGTTTTTTCAGCGCTAAGCGCGCGGCGTCGGCGTCGGGCAGCGACACCGCCGGGTTGGTGCCCATCACCCACAGCGCCTTGATCTCGCCGCGCGCGATCGCCTCGAACATCTGGACCGCCTTCAGTCCTTCATGGGCGGCAATGCGCGGCGCCTTCCAGAACCGGCGCACGCGATCGATATCCGGCGGCGTAAATCCCATGTGGGCGGCGAGCTGGTTGGCGAGCCCGCCGACCTCGCGCCCGCCCATCGCATTGGGCTGTCCGGTCAGCGAGAACGGCGACGCGCCCGGTCTGCCGATCCGTCCCGTCGCCAGGTGACAATTGACGATGGCATTGACCTTGTCGGTGCCC
>NZ_JBAVNZ010000297.1:0-3878 GCF_049691595.1 Bradyrhizobium sp. | reverse complement strand
AAGCAGATGCGCGACGCGGCGAGAAAATTCCTTGCCGAAAAGTGCCCGCCGAAGGCGGTGCGCGCGGTTCTGGACGGCAAGGCGGCTTACGACAAGGAATTGTGGAAGGGGCTCGCGGAGATGGGGTTCCTCGGCGTCGCGATCCCCGAAAAGTTTGGCGGCGCGGGCGCGGGTCACCTCGAGCTCTGCGTGATCGCGGAAGAAATGGGCCGCGCGCTGGCGCCGGTGCCATTCTCCTCCACCGTGTATCTGGCGGCCGAAGCGCTGCTGATCGCCGGCAGCGAGGCGCAGAAGCAGAAATGGCTGCCGGCCATCGCCGCTGGCGAGGCGATCGGCACGCTGGCGCTGTTCGAAGGCAAGGGCAATCCGTCGCCGCAGGCGATCAAGCTTTTGGCCTCCGGCGGCACGCTCAACGGCACCAAGAAGCCGGTGCCGGATGGCGCGATCGCCGATTTCGCGGTTGTCGCCGCGCGTACCGGATCGAGCGGTCGCGATTCCGACATCTCGCTGTTGCTGGCCGATCTGAAAGCCGGTGGCGTCGAAGCCAAGGCGCTGACCAGCATCGATCCGACCCGGGGCCAGGCCGAACTCACCTTCAAGAACTGTAAGGCCGAGCCACTGGGCGCCGCCGGCGAAGGCTGGGGCATCCTGTCCCAGGTGCTCGACCGTGCCGCCGTGCTGCTGGCCTTCG
Organism: Bradyrhizobium sp.; assembly: GCF_049691595.1. Taxonomy (GTDB): domain Bacteria; phylum Pseudomonadota; class Alphaproteobacteria; order Rhizobiales; family Xanthobacteraceae; genus Bradyrhizobium. The sequence goes on along the minus strand of NZ_JBAVNZ010000297.1, from coordinate 3,187 downwards.
AGCAGGTCGGCGGCGCCGACCGTGCGCTCGAGATGGGCCGCGACTACGCGCTCGACCGGATCGCCTTCGGCCGTCCGATCGGCTCGTTCCAGGCGGTGAAGCATATGCTCGCCGACATGTATGTCGCGGCGACGCTGGCGCGTTCGAATTCCTATTACGGCGCCTGGGCGCTCTCGACCAACGCCGCGGAATTGCCGGAAGCCGCGGCCGCCGCGCGCATCAGCGCGACGCAGGCGTTCCAGCACTGCGCCAAGAACAATATCCAGGTCCATGGCGGCATGGGTTTCACCTGGGAATTCGACTGCCACATGTACTACCGCCGCGCCAATGCGACGGCGCTGGGACTAGGCAGCCTCTCTTACTGGGAAGACGCGCTGATCGATCGCATGCGCAAGAAGAATGCGGCGTAACGAATTACTCGTGTCCCGGACGCGATGCAGCGCTCTTCGCGCTGCTTCGCAGAGCCGGGACCCATTGATGGACCCCGGATCAGCAGCGCACCGCAAGCGCGCTGCGCAGCATCCGGGGAACGTAGCGAGAGAAAGAATACTGCCATGAACTTCGATGACACCCCGCAGGAAGCCGCGTTCCGCGCCGAAGCCAAAGCCTGGATCGCGGCCAACGCGCCCAAGCAGTATGAGGAGGAGTTGCGCAAATCCTCGCTCGGCAGGACGCAGCTCAAGGGCGCCAACATTCTTGAAGTGGCAAAAGCCTGGCAGAAGAAGAAGGCCGGTGCCGGCTGGGCCTGCCTGCACTGGCCGAAGGAGTACGGCGGCCGCGGCGCGTCCCCGATCGAGCGCGTGATCTGGCAGCAGGAGGAGGGACCGTTCGGCAAGCTCTCCGGCATGTTCATCATCGGCCACGGCATGTGCGGCCCGACCATGATGGCGTTCGCCGGTGAGGACCAGAAACGAAAGTATCTGCCGCAGCTCGCCTCCGGCGAGAATATCTGGTGCCAGTTGTTTTCCGAACCCGCCGGCGGCTCCGACGTTGCCGGCCTGCGCACGCGCGCCGAAAAGCAAGGCGACCACTGGATCGTCAACGGCCAGAAGATCTGGACCTCGGGCGCGCATTATTCCGACTACGGCATCCTGCTGACCCGCACCGATCCAAACGTGCCCAAGCACAAGGGCCTCACCATGTTCTTCCTGGACATGAAGAGCCCGGGCGTCGAGGTGAGGCCGATCAAGCAGGCGAACGGACAGTCGGAATTCAACGAGGTCTATTTCACCGATGTCAAGATTCCGGATTCGCAGCGCCTTGGTGAGGTCAATGACGGCTGGAATGTCTCGCTGACCACGCTGATGAACGAGCGCATGTCGATCGGCGCCGGGGTTTCGACCGGTTTCCCCGAGTTGTTCGAATTCTGCAACAGCCTGATGCTGGAAGACGGCCCCGCGATCGAGGATCGCGGCGTGCGTTCGAAGCTCGCCAGCTGGGCGGTGAAGGCGAGCGGGTTGAAATACACTTCCATGCGCGCGATCTCGGCGCTGTCGAAAGGCGAGCGTCCGGGCCCGGAAAACTCCATCGGCAAGCTGGTGGCGGGATCGATGGTGCAGGACGTCGCGACCTACGCGCTGGACTTGCAGGGCGCCGCCGGCGTGCTGAGCGGGCCGGAGGACGCCGAAGTCCTCGGAAAATTCCAGGCGATGCTGCTGCGCGCACCCGGCACCCGCGTCGAAGGCGGCACCGACGAAATCATGCGCAACATCATCGCCGAGCGCGTGCTCGGATTGCCCGGCGATATCCGGGTCGACAAGGACGTGCCGTTCAACAAGATACCGACCAGGGGAAGATAGTTCGTGTCCCGGACGCGGTGCGGCGCGTAGCGCTGCTCCGCAGGGCCGGGACCCATAGCAGCCGGTTGATTGACCCCGGATCAGCAGCGCACCGCAAGCGCGCTGCGCAGCATCCGGGGAACGCTTCAAGGACAGGAGAAGCCGCCATGAATTTCGACGACACCCCGCAGGAAGCCGAATTCCGCGCCATCGCGCGAAAATGGATCGACGCCAATGCGCCGAAGGAGCTCGAGGCGGAGCTCTCGAAATCCTCGCTCGGCCGCATCAGCCTGCAGAAGCATGACATGGTCGAGGTCGGCAAGGCCTGGCAAAAGAAGAAGGCCGCCGCCGGCTGGGCCTGCCTGCACTGGCCGAAGGAATATGGCGGGCGCGGTGCCACGCCGATCGAGAAGGTGATCTGGCAGCAGGAAGAGGGCGTCTACGGCAAGCTGACGCAGCCGTTCCAGATCGGCGAGGGCATGTGCGGGCCGACCGTGATGGCCTATGGCTCAGAGGCGCACAAGCGCCATTATCTGCCGAAGCTCGCCTCCGGCGAGCAGATCTGGTGCCAGTTGTTCTCGGAGCCGGCCGGCGGCTCCGACGTCGCCGGCCTGCGCACCCGCGCGGAGAAGAAGGGCGACGACTGGATCGTCAACGGCCAGAAGATCTGGACCTCGGGCGCGCATTATTCCGACTATGGCCTCTTGATCACCCGCACCGATCCCAATGTGCCCAAGCACAAGGGCCTGACGATGTTCTTCCTCGACATGAAGAGCCCGGGGGTCGAGGTGCGGCCGATCAGGCAGGCCAACGGCATGCAGGAATTCAACGAGGTCTATTTCACCGACGTGGTGATTCCCGATCATCAGCGGCTCGGCGCGGTCGGCGACGGCTGGAATGTCTCGCTGACCACCTTGATGAACGAGCGCATGTCGATCGGCTCGCGCCTTGCGACCGGCTTTCCCGAAATGTTCGAGTTCTGCGCGAGCCTGATGACCGATGACGGGCCCGCGATCGACGATCCGGCCACGCGCTCGAAGCTCGCGAGCTGGGCGGTGAAGGCGAGCGGGCTGAAATACACCAGCTACCGCGCGATCTCCGCGCTTTCCAAAGGCGAGCGGCCGGGGCCGGAAAACTCCATCGGCAAGCTGGTCTCGGGCATGATGCTGCAGGATATCGCGGCTTGCGCGATGGACCTCCAGGGCGCCGCCGGCGTCTTCACCGGCACTGCCGAGGAAGAGGCGCGCGGCCAGTTCCAGCAGATGCTGCTCAGTTCGCCGTCGATGCGCATCGCCGGCGGCACCGACGAAATCCTGCGCAACATCATCGCCGAGCGCGTGCTCGGCCTGCCCGGCGATATCCGCGTCGACAAGGACGTGCCGTTCAACAAGATCCCGACCAGGGGGCGC
>NZ_JBAVNZ010000296.1:0-25372 GCF_049691595.1 Bradyrhizobium sp. | reverse complement strand
TCATGGAACTGGATCGCGTTCATGCCACCGGCCACCGGCGGCACCGCGAGCACCTGATGGCCCAGCGCGGTGAGAGCTGCACGAACGTGTTCCGGCACAGCGGGTTCCACCTCCAGCGCGTTGCCCTCGGTCCAGACCCTGGGCGCCTCGACCGCCTCCTGCAGGCTCATGCCGTGGTCGATCAGGTTGAGCAGCGCCTGCATTGCGCTTGGAAAGATTCGTTTTCCTCCGGGCAGGCCCAGCGCATAGACAAGCTTGCCGTCGCGCAGCGCCATGACAGGCGACATCGAGGTGGTGACGCGCTTGCCCGGCGCCAGCGATAGCGCGTGGCCAGGCCGGGGATCGTACAGGTTCATGTAGTTGTTCGGCACCGTGCCGAGACCGGGAATCAGGATCCTCGCGCCAAACAGGTTGTTGATGGTCTGTGTGGTCGCAACCACATTGCCCATCGCGTCCGCCGCCGTCATGTGCGTGGTATGCGCGCTTTCGAGCTGTTTTACGCCCGCACCCCATTGCTGCGCCCGGTTTGGATCGATCGCGCGGCGGCGCTCCTCGGCGTAGGCCTTCGAGGTCAGCCGTTCCACCGGCACCTTGATGAAGTCGGGGTCGCCGCTGGCAGCCGCGCGGTCGGCAAAGGCGATCTTCAGGACTTCGGCGAGATAGTGGACGGTCGCCGCGGTGCCGAACCCGAGTTTGCCGATCTCGAAGCCTTCAAGGATATTGAGCATCTGCGCGATGCACAGCCCCGACGCCGCGGGCGGCGGCGGCCCGAGGATGGCCCAACCGCGATAGTCGGCCCTGATCGGCGACCGTTCGACGGTCTTGTAGGTCGCAAGATCTTCGCGGGCGATGAAGCCGCCATTGGCTTTCATGTAGTCGACGAGGATGTCGCCGAGCGGCCCGCGATACAGCGCCGCCTCGCCGTGCTGCGAAATATATCTGAGCGTCTCGGCATATTCGGCCTGCACCACGCGCTCGCCGGCTTTCACCGGCGTCCCGTTCGGCAGATAGATCGCCGAGATCGCCTTGTCCTTCAACATGGCCTCGGCGCCGTCGGTGATGCATTCATGCAAATACGGCGTCGCCGCATAGCCGCGCGAGGCGTGCGTGATCGCAGGCTGCATGACATCGGCGAGGCTCATGGTGCCGAACCGTTGCAGCGTCTCGCACCAGGCCTTGAGCGAGCCGGGTGTCGCGACCGCCTTCGGGCCGTTGAGGTTTTCATCATCGACCGTGTCGAACACGTCATGCGCCGAGCCCGGCTTCGGTTTGTAAGTGTCGGGCCTGACGGCGAGCGGCACCGTGCTCTGGCCATCGATGAAGCGATGGCTGCCGTCGGCGAGCCTGATATGCGCCATGCCGCCACCGATGATGCCGACCATCATCGGCTCGACCACCGTCAGCGCGAACAGGGTTGCGATCGCGGCATCGATGGCGTTGCCGCCGGCGGCCAGCATCTCGACGCCCGCCGCCGACGCCAGCGGATGATTGCTGACCACCATGCCGCGGCTTGAGCAAGCCGGCTGTTTCAAACATTCGAAGGACGTAGCTGCGCGATCTCGCCAGTTACCGGTCATGGCCTTGCTGCTCCCGATTCGTTCTCGTTATTTCTGACATTTCGGACACCAGAAGGTTGAGCGTCCGTTCTGGGTGAAGCGGCGCACGATGCCGCCGCATCCGGCGGTCCGGCATTTCTGGCCTTCGCGGTCATAGACGGCGAACGAGTGCTGGAAATAGCCGAGTTCGCCTGAGGTCTGGCGATGATCCCGCAGCGAGGAGCCGCCGGCCTTGATCGCCTGGTTCAGCACGGCGTGGATCGCATCCACCAGACGTCTGGCGTGATCGGTCGGCTCGCCCCCGGCAACGCCCTTGCGTTGTCCGGGTTTGGTAGCGAGCGTGGCTGCGGGCCGGCGCGGCGACAGATGCGCGCGAAACAGCGCTTCGCAGACATAGATATTGCCGAGGCCCGCGACCACGCGCTGGTCGAGCAGCGCTGCCTTCAGGCTGGTCTTCTTGCCGGCGCAGGAATTCGCCAGCATCGCCGCATCGAATTCATTGCCGAGCGGCTCCGGGCCGAGCCCCTTCAATAGCGGTTCGTTCTCCAGCGCGCTGCGGGCGATGATTTTCATGTAGCCGAAGCGCCGCGGGTCGTTGAAGACCACCACCGCTCCCGAAGACATGTGAAACACCACGTGGTCATGCGCGCGGTCTTCGCTGCGCTTGTGGTGAAACTGGCCCGGCGCCGCGACGTCATCGTCCCTGCGAACGCGGAACGAACCCGACATGCCCAGATGCATCAGCAGCACGTCGCCCGAGGTGAGGTCCGCCATCAGATATTTGGCGCGGCGGCCGAGGCCGGTCACGGTCTGGCCCTCGAGCCGCTTGATGAAGTCTTTTTGAAAGGGAAACCGCAGATCTTTGCGGCGGGCTTCCACCTTGACGATCTGGGACCCCTCCATGGCGGGCTGCAGGCCGCGGCGGACGGTCTCGACTTCGGGCAATTCGGGCATCGGAACGTCATTCACCTTGAGGGGCTGACGTGATAGCGCCATTGCGGCGGGCGCGCTATGGTCCGGCGGCGGAGTAAAGTTGATGGATCGGCCGGACCAGACCACGCATTTTGGCTTCAGGGACGTTGCCCTGGACGACAAGCAGACGCTGGTGAACGAGGTGTTTCACAGCGTGGCGCGGCGCTACGACCTGATGAACGACCTGATGTCGGTGGGCCTGCACCGGGTCTGGAAAGACATCATGATATCGGCGCTGAATCCGCCGAAAAGCGATGCACCGTTTGCGCTGCTCGACGTTGCCGGCGGCACCGGCGATATCGCGTTCCGCGCGGCAAAAGCGGCCGGTCCCGGCTTCCACGCCACCGTCTGCGATATCAACATCGACATGCTCGATGTCGGCCGCAGCCGCGCCGCCGCCCGTCATCTCGACGCGCAGGTTTGCTTCGTCGAAGGCAATGCCGAGGCGCTGGCTTTTCCCGATCGCGCCTTTGACGCCTACACCATCGCATTCGGCATCCGCAACGTGCCGCGGATCAATCTGGCGCTGCGCGAAGCCTATCGGGTGCTGAGACCCGGCAGCCGGTTTCTCTGCCTGGAATTCTCCACCGTCGACATGCCCGGGCTTGACCGGCTCTACGATCTGTTCTCGTTCAAGGTGATCCCGCCGCTCGGCCGCGTCGTGACCGGCGATGCCGATTCCTATCAATACCTCGTCGAATCGATCCGGAAATTTCCGAGGCCCAGCGCCTTTGCCGAAATGATCGGCGCCGCCGGCTTTTCGCGGGTCAAATGGCAAAGCCTCTCCGGCGGCATCGTGGCGCTGCATTCGGGCTGGCGTTTGTGATTTCGGCACTGACCCACATCGCGCGGCTGGCCCGCGCGGCTTTCGTGTTCGCGCGCGAGGGCGTATTCGGCGCCATCGATCCAAGCCTGGTGCCGCCGCCCGGTCAGCTTGCGCTCCGGCTCGCCCGGCTGATCGAGCGGCCCGGCGCAAAATCCGGACCGCGGCTGTCGCGCGCGCTGACGCGGCTCGGACCCGCCTATCTCAAGCTCGGACAGTTTCTGGCCACCCGGCCCGACGTGGTCGGCGTCATGATCGCGCGCGATCTGGAAAGCCTGCAGGACCGGCTGCCGCCGTTTTCGCAAGCCGAAGCCGAAGCCGTGATCGCACAATCGCTGGAACGCCCTGTGGCGCAGGCCTTTGCCAGCCTGGGACCGGCGGTGGCCGCGGCTTCGATCGCGCAGGTGCATCGCGGCGAGGTCGAGCGCGACGGCCTGCGCCAGGCGGTCGCCGTCAAGGTGCTCCGGCCCCATGTCGCCGCGCGATTTCGCCGCGACCTTTCCGATTTCTTCTTCGTCGCGCACAACGCCGAGGCCCATTCGGCCGAGGCACGGCGGCTGCGGCTGATCGAGGTCATCAATACGATGTCGCGCTCGGTCGCGATGGAGATGGATCTGCGGCTGGAAGCGGCTGCGCTGTCCGAGATGGCGGAGAACACGCGGGGCGATCCGGATTTTCGCGTGCCGGCCGTCGACTGGGATCGCACCACCCACAACGTGCTGACGATGCAGTGGATCGATGGCATCGCGCTGAGCGACCATGCGCGGCTTGCGCAGTCTGAGGTCGATCTGCCCGAACTCGGCCGCAAGGTGATCCAGAGCTTTCTGCGCCATGCGCTGCGCGACGGCTTCTTCCACGCCGACATGCACCCCGGAAATCTGTTCCTTGACGACGCCGGCCGGCTGGTGGCCGTTGACTTCGGTATCATGGGCCGGCTCGGCCTGAAGGAGCGGCGCTTCCTCGCCGAAATCCTGCTCGGCTTCATCACCCGCGACTATCGCCGCGTCGCCGAGGTGCATTTCGAGGCCGGCTATGTGCCCGGCCATCATTCGGTTGAGAATTTTGCGCAGGCCATCCGCGCCATCGGCGAGCCGATCCACAACCGCACCGCCGAGGAAATCTCCATGGCGAAGCTCCTGACCTTGCTGCTCGAGGTCACCGGCCTGTTCGACATGCAGACCCGCCCCGAATTGATCCTGCTGCAAAAGACCATGGTGGTGGTCGAGGGCGTGGCGCGCGGCTTCGATCCAAAACTCGACATCTGGAAGGTTGCCGATCCCGTGGTGCGCGAATGGATCGAGCGCAATCTCGGCCCGGTGGGACGTATTCAGGGAGCGATGTCCGGCGCGGGGGAACTCGGCCGGGTGCTGGCAAGCCTCCCGGCCATTGCCTCGCGCGCGGTTGCCGTGCTGGAACATCTGGAGAGGATGACGCGGGAGGGCGTCACGCTGTCGCCGGAGACAATCGCAGCGATGGGCCGGTCCGAGGGCCGCAAGAGCCGCTGGCGCACCATCGCGCTCTGGATCATCGCCGCCACCTTTATCGGCATATTGATCGCCATCCGCCAGATGTGATAGCAATGAAATCATTCTATGATAGCATTGCAGTCAAATTTCCGACGAGCGCGCCATGGCCAGCCTGACTATCCGGAAGCTCGACGAAGGGATCAAAGCCTATCTGCGGCTTCGCTCCGCCAAGAATGGACGCTCGGTCGAGGAAGAGGTCCGGGTGATCCTGCGCGAATATACCGAGGGCCGCCCGGAGCCTGCGGCCACTGCTCCAAAATTGCCCTTTGCGGAGGCTCCGACACAGGCGCCGCGCCGCGCCAGCACCGCCGGCCAGAGCCGCGTCACCCTGATCATCGGCGGCGGCATCGCTGCCTACAAGGCACTGGACCTGATCCGGCGGCTGAAGGAGCGGCAGGTCGATGTCCGCTGCGTGCTGACCAGGGCGGCGCAGCAGTTCGTCACGCCGCTTTCGGCAAGCGCGCTGTCGCATGAACGCGTCCATACCGACCTGTTCGACGCCGAGAGCGAGTTCGACGCCGGCCATATCCGGCTGGCGCGCGAATGCGACCTGATCGTGGTGGCGCCGGCGACGGCGGACCTGATGGCGAAGATGGCGCAAGGCCATGCCGACGATCTCGCCTCCGCCATTCTGCTCGCGGCCAACCGCCCGATCCTGCTGGCGCCGGCGATGAACCCCCTGATGTGGAATAACGCCGCGACCCGGCGCAATGTCGCGCAGCTCCAGCGTGACGGCGTCGCCATGATCGGCCCCAATGCCGGCGAGATGGCGGAAGCGAACGAGGCCGGCATCGGGCGCATGGCGGAGCCGCTGGAAATCGCCGCGGCTGCCGAACGAATCCTGCGCCCGCCGCGCCCGCGCCCACTGGCCGGCAAGCGCGTGCTGATCACCGCCGGTCCCACGCATGAGCCGATCGACCCCGTGCGCTACATCGCCAACCGTTCCTCGGGCAAGCAAGGCTATGCCATCGCCGCGGCGGCGCAGGCCGCGGGCGCGGATGTCACGCTGATCTCGGGCCCGGTCGATCTGCGCGATCCCGCCGGCGTGAGGGTGACGCGCGTGGAATCCGCGCGCGACATGCTGCGCCAGGTGGAAGCCGCGTTGCCCGCGGATATCGCGATCTTTGCCGCCGCCGTCGCCGACTGGCGCGTCGCCGATGAAGGCGTGCAGAAGCTGAAGAAAACCTCCGCCGGCATGCCGCCGCTGCAGCTCGTCGAAAATCCCGACATCCTGGCGACGATTTCACGGTTGAAAGACAAGCGCCCGCCGCTGGTGATCGGCTTCGCCGCCGAGACCGAGCATCTGATCGAGAACGCCAAGGCCAAGATCGCGCGCAAGGGCTGCGACTGGATCGTTGCCAACGACGTCTCGCCTGCAACCGGCGTCATGGGCGGCGACCGCAACACCGTCCATCTGCTGACGCGCGCCGGCGCGGACATCGATGTCGACAACATCAAAGTGGATTCCTGGCCGGTGATGACCAAGGAGGAGGTCGCCGGCGAATTGGTGGCGCGGATCGCAAAGGCCGTGGAGAAGGTTTCGTGAGCGCGACCGTCAGGGTCGATATCCGCCAATTGCCGCACGGCGAGGGCCTGGCGCTACCCGCCTATCAGACTGCCGATGCCGCGGGCCTTGATCTGCTCGCCGCGGTGCCCCTGGAAACGCCGTTGGTCCTGTTGCCCGGCAAATATGCGATGGTGCCGACTGGCCTCACCATCGCGCTGCCGCCAGGCTTTGAGGCCCAGGTGCGGCCGCGCTCGGGCCTTGCTGCCAAACACGGCGTCACCGTCCTGAATTCGCCGGGCACGATCGATGCGGATTATCGCGGCGAGATCAATGTGCTCTTGATCAACCACGGCGAAGCGCCGTTTCCGGTCCGGCGCGGCGAGCGCATCGCGCAGATGGTGATCGCGCCGGTCGCACGGGCGCAACTCATGCCGGCGACTTCGCTTTCGACGACCGATCGCGGCGGCGGCGGTTTCGGCTCGACCGGGCAATAGGCCCAACGGGCCTCCGTCCGACCCTTCCGAGAAAGCCTTGTTTTGTCGCGCTTATGTCCCCACCTGTCTGGCGATTTCAGGGAGACGCCAAATGTCGAACGAACGCGTCAATGACGATTTCTCGAAACGGATCGTGATTGCCACCGACGACATGCCATGGATACCGTCGCCGCAGGCCGGCGTCGATCGCCGCCTGCTCGATCGCATCGGCGGCGAAGTCGCCCGCGCAACCTCCCTGGTCCGCTACGCTCCCGCGAGCAGGTTTCCCGCCCATGAGCATGCGCTCGGCGAAGAATTCCTGGTCCTCGACGGTGTGTTTTCCGACGAGCACGGGGACTATCCTGCTGGCACCTATGTCCGCAACCCGCCGCGCAGCCACCACGCGCCGCGGACGGCGCCGGGATGCACCATTCTGGTCAAGTTGCGCCAGATGAAGCCGACCGAATCGCAGCGGATCGTCATCGAAACGGCAAGCGCCGCGTGGAAAGCCGGAGAGACCCAAGGTCTTGCGCGGCTGCCACTGCATTTTGCCCCTGATACCGGGGAAAGCGTGGCGCTCGAGCGGCTGCAGGCGGGGACGCATCAGGCCGGGGTGGACTGTCCGGGAGGCGAAGAGATATTCATCTTGTCCGGCGACCTCCATGACGAACACGGAAACTACGGCGCCGGGACATGGATCAGAAACCCCGCCGGATTCCGGCGCAGTCTGGGATCAGAGGGCGGAGCGACATATTGGGCGAAGCGAGGCCATCTGCGCCCGACGTCGTGACAAGGAAACCGGGGACGAGGCGGTCGCTCAATCTGAGCGCAGAAATCGCTGAAGAGATCCCCGCGTCTCGGGGCGCCTCGGGGCTGTCGGCGATCGATAACCCGCTCATTTTTTGACCGTACGATTCACGTTCACGGTCTGGACTCTTACCCACCGAGTCCGCTTGGGGATATCCTCTCTCGATTCGTGCACGGCGGGGGGGTTAGCGCCGGGCCCGAAGTTGTGCGTTCTGGGGCAAACTATGTCGGGCGTAGTCGCGGCAATGCGTCGAACCCTGCTGTTGTGCACCTCGCTGGCGCGCAACGGCCTGATTGCGTACGCCTCGACGGTGCCGCTGCCCGCTGGATTGGCCAACGCCGCTGATTTGCGCTTCTCGCAAGCGGTTTCGGCCTGGCACGATCTCAATCACCAGGAGTTCGCGGTATTGACGACCGCACTGGCGCTGCTCGGCTTTTCCGTGGTGGCGGCGATCCTGCTGATGCGCACGCGTGTTCGCGCCACCCGAACCGAAGACCGGCTGCGCTCCGACATCGCCGGGTTGCAGGTCCAGGCCGACCGGTTGCGCGCGCTGCTGTTCGCCGAGCCGCAGATCTTGATTTCATGGGCGGCAGGCGACAATCGGCCGCAAATCAGCGGTGACACCGCGCTGCTGATGTCGCAGGACGCCATGCATAACTCGTCCCAGCGCATCCTCGCCTTCGGAACCTGGCTGCCGCCGGAGCCGGCGCTACAGATGGATCATGCCGTCGACGCGCTGCGCGAAGCCGGCGAAGGGTTTTTGCTCAATCTGACCACGTCGAACGGGCGGGCGATCGAGGCCATGGGCCGCGCGATCGGCGGCCAAGCCGTTGTTCGAATTCGCGAACTCGGCGGCGTGCGCCGGGAACTCGCCGAAGCGAATCTCCGCTATCGGACGCTTGCGGAGGAAACCGAGCTGCTGCGCGACTTCGCAGCCGGGGCGCCATGGCCGATCTGGGCCAGGAACATCCAGGGTGACCTGCGCTATGCCAATGCGGCCTATGTGCGAGCCGCCGAGGGCACCAGCGTCGCAGATGCCATCCACCGCAATCTCGAACTGCTCGAAAGCGACCAGCGCACCGAGATGAGCCGGGCGCTCAACGACAATTCCTCATTCGCGGCGCGGCTGCCGATCGTGGTCGGCGGCGAACGGCGCATCTATGACGTGCAGGCGTTAAAGCTTGGCGCCGGCAGCGCCGGCATCGCCATCGACGCCGGCGAGGTATCGGCATTGCGCGCGGCGCTGACGCGGATGGCGGAGGCACACCGGCGTACCCTCGACCAACTGTCCTCCGGTGTCGCGGTGTTCGACGCCGACCGCCGGCTTGCCTTCTACAACGAATCCTATCGCCGGCTATGGGGTCTCGATCAGGCCTTCCTCGACAGCGGGCCGGACGATTCCAGCGTGCTTGACCGGCTTCGCGCCACCCGCAAGCTGCCGGAGCAGCCGGATTTCCGCGCCTGGAAGGCGAAGCTGCACGAAGCCTATCGCGCGGTCGAATCCGAAAACTACACCTGGTTCCTGCCCGATGGCCGTGCGATCAGCGTCGTCACCACGCCCAATCTGGAAGGCGGTGTCATCTACCTGTTCGACAACGTCACCGAAAGCCTCGACATGGCGCGGCGGTTCGACGGCCTGATCCGCGCCCAGCGCGAGACGCTCGACAATCTCAACGAAGCGGTGGCGGTGTTCGGCAGCAACGGCCGCGTACAATTGTTCAACCCGGCTTTCGCCAGAATGTGGAAGCTGTCAGCCGAGGCGCTGCGGGAGCAGCCGCATATCGAGACCGTGGAAGCCTGGTGCCAGCCGCTGTTCGATGATGCGCCGACCTGGCGGAGGCTGCGCGAGGCGATTACCGCGATCGAGAACCGGGTTCAGGTGGCGCTGAAGCTCGAGCGCCGGGACGGCAGCGTGCTTGATTGCACCACCATGCCGCTGCCCGACGGCGCCACCATGCTGACGTTCCAGGACATCACCGATACCGAGAATGTCGAACGCGCGCTGCGCGAGCGCAACGAGGCGCTCGAGGCCGCCGACCAGATGAAGGTCGATTTCGTCCACCACGTGTCCTACGAGCTGCGCGCGCCGCTCACCACCATCATCGGCTTTGCGCACTTCCTGAGCGACCCTGCCACCGGGCCGCTGACGGCAAAGCAGGCGGAATATCTCGACTACGTCACCAAATCGACCAATGCGCTGCTCGCGCTCACCAACAACATTCTCGATCTCGCCACGATCGACGCCGGCGCCATGAAACTCGAGCTGGGCCCGGTCAATATCGGGAAAGCCATCGAAGCCGCCGCCGAAGGCATTCAGGACCGGCTCGCCACCGATCGGATCGCGCTCAAGGTCGATGTCGATCCCGATATCGGCGATTTCACCGGCGACGAGCGCCGCGTGGTGCAGGTGCTTTATAATCTGCTCGCCAACGCCATCGGCTTCTCGCCGCACGATGCCGCGGTCACGATCAGCGCGCGGCGCTCCGAACATCGCGTGACTTTCACCGTCACCGATTCCGGTCCCGGCATCCCGCCCGAAGTCAAGGACAAGGTGTTCGACTGGTTCGAGAGCCATTCCCACGGCTCGCGGCATCGCGGCGCCGGCCTCGGCCTGTCGCTGGTGCGTTCGTTCGTCGAATTGCACGGCGGCAAGGTGCGCGTCGATTCCACGGTAGGCAAGGGCACGATGGTCACATGCGACTTTCCGATCGACCAGAACGTGCGTCGCAACGCCGCAGAATGATGGTCACCACGACATTCTCGGTTGCGCTCACCAATGAGACCGCGACTGCGCATTTGATGGCCGACCTCGCGCTGTTGGTCGGCCCCGCCGATGTCATCACGCTCTCGGGCGATCTCGGCGCCGGCAAGACCGCCGCGGCGCGGGCGATGATCCGCTATCTCGCCGGCGACGATATGCTGGAGGTTCCCAGCCCGACCTTCACGCTGGCGCATACCTACGAACTGCCCTCCTTTCCACTTCTTCACGCCGACCTCTACCGCATCAACGATGCGCGCGAGCTCGAAGAGATCGGGCTGTCGCCCTTGCCGGAAGGTACGCTGGCGCTGATCGAATGGCCGGAGCGCGCGCCGGACGCGATGCCCAACGACCGCATCGACATCGCGTTCAGCCATCGTCCGGCGCTGGGATCCACCGCCCGTGCCGCCGAGATCACCGGTCACGGAAAGGCCGCCGTCCCCGTCGCGCGGCTGAAGGTCCTGCGCCAGTTTCTCGATCGGGCCGGCTATCTGGATGCGAAGCGCCAGCGCATGCCCGGCGATGCGTCGACGCGCTCCTATGCGCGGCTGATCCGCGACGACGCGGCCGTGATCCTGATGAATTCGCCGCGGCGTCCGGACGGGCCGGCGATCTATCATGGTAGATCATACAGCGCGGCGGTCCATCTCGCCGAGGATGTCAAACCATTCGTCGCCATCGATCAGGGCCTGCGCGAGCACGGCTTCTCGGCGCCCTTGATCCATCACGCCGACCTCGATTCGGGATTTCTGATCACCGAGGATTTCGGCAGCGCGGGCGTCATCGAAGGCGATCCGCCGCGGCCGATCGTGGAGCGCTATGAAGCGGCGACCGACATGTTGACGGCACTGCACCGCCAAACACTGCCCGAATCCCTGCCGCTGACGCCACACGTCACCTACGACATCCCGATCTTCGACATCGATGCGTGGCTGGTCGAGATCGGGCTGATGCTCGAATGGTACCTGCCGGACCGCGGCGTCGAACCGGACGACGATCTGCGCGCCGAATTCGTCGCCATGTGGCGCAAGCTGCTGGAGAAGCCGGCCGCGGCGGCGCGGACCTGGGTGATGCGGGATTTTCACTCCCCCAACATCATCTGGCTCGGCGAGCGGTCCGGGACGTCGCGTGTAGGCGTCATCGATTTCCAGGATGCCGTGCTCGGGCCCGCCGCCTATGATCTGGTGTCGCTGCTCCAGGATGCCCGGATCGATGTCCCCGAGCAGCTCGAGCTGAATTTATTGACCCGCTACATCAGGGCGCGGCGCGCGTCCGACGGCAGCTTCGATCCGGTGGACTTCGCCGAGCTCTACGCCATCATGTCGGCGCAGCGGAACACGAGGCTGCTCGGCACCTTTGCGCGGCTGAACCGGCGCGACGGCAAGCCACAATATCTCCGCCACCAGCCCCGGATCTGGACCTATTTGCATCGTTCATTGGCCCACCCGGCGCTGACGGGCTTTCGCGAATGGTATGCGGCCAATGTCCCGCCGCCGGTTGCGTAATTTACGAGTTGTTAGCCGATCATGGCTTAATTTGGCACTGGCCGCGCGCGATGGGCTGAGCGGCCGTCGAGGAAGCGGGAATGGAGCCATGGGCACGGAACGGCGCCGAGGCGGTCGCGTCACATTCGAGCGCGGCATCGCGGCCCACATGATGGGCATCGACGGCACCTGGCGGCGCGACTGCACGATGGAAGACGTCTCCGAGACCGGCGCCAAACTCACGGTCGAAGGTTCCGTCGAAGGTTTGCATCTGAAGGAATTCTTCCTGCTGCTGTCCTCGACGGGACTGGCGTACCGCCGCTGCGAGCTGGTCTGGGTCAATGGCGACCAGATTGGCGTCAACTTCCTGAAGCCGGGCGACAAGAAGAAGGCGGCCAGGCGCGGCCAGGCGCAGTCGGCCGAAGCCTGATTTTTTCCGTCATCGCCGTCGCACAGCCGTCATGTCCGCCGACTATGGCGTCAAGGTCGCTGGATCGGCCGATTCGCCGTGATATGATCCTCGGCCAAGCGACAACCCTTTCGAGAATCTCCTGAAATGCCTGTCACGCCCAGCAAAGCCATGGTCCTCGCCGCCGGTCTCGGCGTGCGCATGCGGCCCTTGACCGACCACATGCCGAAGCCACTGGTGCAGGTGGCGGGCCAGCCGCTGCTCGACCACGTGCTGGACAAGCTCGCCGGGGCCGGCGTCGGCGAAGCCGTGGTCAATGTGCACTATCTGCCCGACCAGATCATCGCACACGTCGCAACCCGTACCCGCCCGCGCGTGATCATCTCCGATGAGCGCGACCAGGTGCTCGGCACCGGCGGCGCCATCGTGAAGGCGCTGCCTTTGCTGGGCCGCGAGCCGTTTTTCCATGTCAATGCCGATACCCTGTGGATCGACGGGGTGCGGCCCAATCTGGCGCGGCTCGCCGAAACCTTTGATCCCGCCCGGATGGATATCCTGCTCTTGATGGCGCCGACCACGAGCAGCATCGGCTATGGCGGCCGCGGCGACTACGCGATGCTGCCGGACGGCGCGCTGCGCAAGCGCAGGGAGCATCAGGTGGTGCCGTTCGTCTATGCGGGCGCTGCGATCATGTCGCCATCGCTGTTTTCGGAAGCACCGGCCGGCGAATTTTCGCTGACAAAAATGTTCGATCGCGCTAACGAGCAGGAACGGCTGTTCGGCCTGCGGCTCGACGGCGTCTGGATGCACGTCGGAACCCCCGAGGCGATTGCGGCGGCGGAAGAGGCTTTTCTCGAGAGCGTCGCCTGACGCGCCGCTTTGCGCGACTCCCTCCCTTGTCTTGCCCATGCCATGATGCAACCTGATCCCGAATCAGGAAGCCCATGCGCGTTTTCAGCGTTCCCGTCTCCTTGCCGTTCCTGCGCACCGTCATCGCCGCGCTGGTCGACGGCCGGCTGGTCGATGGCTTCGAGGCGCGCAGCAACCCTTTGGCCCTGGCGCAAGCGACGCTCTATCTGCCGACCCGGCGTGCCGGGCGGCTGGCACGCGAGATTTTTCTCGATGTGCTGAACGCGGACGCGGCGATCCTGCCGCGCATCGTCGCGCTGGGCGACATCGACGAAGACGAACTGGCCTTCGCCGAAGCGGCGGAACAGGGTAGCGGCGCGGCGCCGCTCGACATCCCGCCAAAGCTCGGAGAACTCGACCGCAGGATGACGCTGGCAACGCTGGTCGCGGCGTGGGCCAAAACGCCGGTCGCCTCCCCGCTCGTCGTCGGCGGGCCGGCGTCGACGCTGGCGCTGGCCGGCGATCTGGCACGGCTGATGGACGACGTGGTCACCCGCGGCGTCGGCTGGGATACGCTCGACAGACTGGTGCCGGACCAGTTCGACCAATATTGGCAGCACTCGCTCAATTTCCTTCGCATCGCCCGCGAGGCATGGCCCAATCATCTGGAGGAAATCGGGAGGATCGAACCGGCGGCGCGGCGCGATCGCCTGATCGAGGCGGAAGCCGCGCGCCTGACCGCGCATCACGAAGGTCCCGTGATCGCGGCGGGTTCGACCGGTTCGATGCCGGCCACCGCGAAATTCCTCGATGCTGTCGCCAAACTTGCGCACGGCGCGGTGGTGCTGCCGGGACTCGATACCGATCTCGACGAGCAATCATGGCAGACGATCGGCGGCGTCAGGGACGCGCAAGGCAGATTCTCCACGCCGCCCGCATCGAACCATCCGCAATATGCGATGCGCGGGCTGCTCGACCGGTTTGGCATCAACCGTGGCGACGTCGAGATCCTCGGCAAACCCGCGCCGCACGGGCGCGACGTGCTGGTTTCCGAGACGATGCGGCCGTCAGGGGCGACCGCACAATGGCATGAGCGGCTGCAGCAGCCCGAAATCGCCGGGAAGATCGCAGCCGGCATGGCAAATCTCGCCGTCGTCGCGGCGCCCAATCCCGAGATGGAGGCGCTCGCGATCGCCGTCGCCATGCGCGAGGCGCGGCATCTCAACAAATCCGCCGCGCTGGTGACGCCGGACCGCGCGCTGGCACGCCGGGTGATGGCGGCGCTCGGCCGCTGGAATCTCGAATTCGACGATTCCGGCGGCGATGCATTGATGGACACACCGGCTGGAGTCTTTGCCCGGCTCGCCGTGGAAGCGGCGGCCAGGGGAATGGAGCCGCCGACACTCCTGGCGCTGCTAAAACATCCGCTGTTTCGGCTCGGTGGCGAGCCGGGCGCGCTGAAGACCGCAATCGAAGTGCTGGAACTGGCGATGCTGCGCGGCACGAGGCCGCAGGCTGGAACGATTGGCCTTGCCCGCGATTTCGAGCGCTTCCGTGGCGAAGTTGCCAAACTGCGGCGCGGCGAAGCGTCATCGCTGCATGCCTCCGAGCCCCGCGCGCGCCTGCGGGACGGCGAACTCGATCAAGCCCAGGCGCTGATCGCAGGATTGCAGCAGGCGCTTTCGCCGCTCGAAAGTCTGGCGTCCTCCAAGCCTTGCGATTTTAAGCCTTCCGATTTTAAGCCTTGCGATTTTAAGCCTTGCGATTTTGCCGAACTGGCGCTCCGCCATCGCGACGCGCTGATCGCATTGTCGTGCGATCAGCACGGCATCGCTGTTGTGTTCGAGGACCGCCCCGGCTCGGCCCTCGCGTCGGCGTTCGACGAACTGCTCGGCGAAGGCAAGCCCAGCGGGCTGATGGTCCGGCTCGCCGATTATCCGGAAGTGTTCCAGACCGCGTTCGCCGACCGCATGGTGCGGCGGCCGGAATCGCCGGGCGCGCATCTCCATATCTATGGCCAGCTCGAGGCGCGCTTGACCGAATCCGATCGCGTCATTCTCGGCGGGCTGGTCGAGGGCGTCTGGCCGCCGGCGCCGCGGACCGATCCATGGCTGAGCCGGCCGATGCGGCATGAACTCGGCCTCGACCTGCCGGAGCGGCGCATCGGCCTCTCCGCGCATGATTTCGCGCAACTGCTCGGCATTGACGACGTGATTCTCACCCACTCGGCGAAAGTCGGCGGCGCGCCTTCGGTGGCTTCGCGTTTCCTGCACCGGCTGGAAGCGGTTGCGGGGGAAGCGCGCTGGAAAACCGCAAAGCTTGCCGGCGAAAAATACGTTCGCTTCGCCGGCGAACTGGACCGGCCCGAAAAGGTCGAACCGATTCCGCAGCCCGCGCCGAGGCCGCCGCGCGCGACGCGGCCGCTAAAACTTTCGGTCACGGCGATCGAGGACTGGCTGCGCGACCCCTATACGATCTATGCCCGATACATCCTGCGGCTCGACCCGCTCGATCCCGTGGACATGCCGCTGTCGGCGGCTGATCGCGGCTCGGCGATCCACGATGCGCTCGGTGAGTTCACGCAAACCTTTGCCGCGACGCTTCCCGACGATCCGGTACGCGTGTTGCGCGGCATCGGCGAAAAATATTTCGCGCCGCTGATGGAGCGGCCGGAAGCCCGCGCGCTGTGGTGGCCGCGATTCCAGCGGATCGCCGGATGGTTCGCGGATTGGGAGCTGGCGCGCCGCGGCCATATCGACGCGATCAAGGCGGAGATCCGGGGCGAAATCCCGATTCCCCTCGACGATGAGCGCACCTTCATCCTCTCGGCCCGCGCCGACCGGATCGAGCGCCGCCATGACGGCAGTTTTGCGATCCTCGATTACAAGACCGGGCAGCCGCCTACCGGCAAGCAGGTGCGGATGGGCCTGTCACCTCAGCTCACGCTGGAGGCCGCGATCCTGCGCGAAGGCGGCTTTGCGGGCATCCCGGCCGAATCGCGGGTTGGCGAACTCGTCTATGTCAGGCTCAGCGGCAACAGTCCTCCGGGCGAACAGCGATCGCTGGAACTCAAGATCAAACAGAACGAGCAGCCGCAGCCGCCCGACCAGGCCGCCGATTACGCGCGGCAAGAGCTTGAGAAGCTGATCCGCAAATTCGAGAACGAGGATCAGCCTTACACGTCCCTGAATCTGTCGATGTGGTCGAACCGCTACGGCGCCTATGACGATCTCGCCCGCATCAAGGAATGGTCGGCGGCCGGCGGCCTGGGGATCGAGGAATGGTGAAAGCGCCCCGCCCCATTCCCGCCGCCGTTCGCGCCACCCAGGCGCGCGCGTCCGACCCCGCCGCCTCGGCCTTCGTGTCGGCCAACGCCGGTTCGGGCAAGACCCATGTGCTGGTGCAGCGGGTGATCCGGCTGCTGCTTGGCGGCGTACCCCCCGAGAAGATTCTCTGCATCACCTTCACCAAGGCCGCCGCCGCCAACATGGCGGAACGGATGTTTTCGACCCTCGGCCATTGGGTCACGCTCGACGACGCGCCGCTCGATGACGCCCTCCGCGAGGCGGGAATCGCGCGCCCCACGCCCGACTTGCGGCAGTCGGCGCGCAAATTGTTCGCCTCCGCGCTGGAAACCCCCGGCGGCCTTAAGGTGCAGACCATCCACGCGCTATGCACACGGCTGCTGCAGCAATTTCCGTTCGAGGCCAATGTGCCGGCGCGGTTTGCCGTGCTCGACGAGCGCGACCAGAACGAGATGATGGAGCGCGCCAATCTCGCGGTGTTGCTGGAAGCCTCCCGCAATCCCGACAGCGCGGCTGGACGCGCCCTGATCCTGGCGATGGCGAGCGCCGCCGACGTCACCTTCAAGGACGTGGTGCGCGAGGCCTGCCTCAGCCGCGATCACTTCATGGCCTGGACGGATGCCGCCGGCAACGCCGATGCCGCGACGGCGGAGATGTCGGCAGCGCTTGGCGTCGACGCGACCGACCGCATCGAAGACGTCGAGCGCGAAATCGTCGATGGTCCGAACCTGCCGAGATCCCGCTGGGAGGAGATCGCGCAAATCCTCGGCGCCAGCAGCAGAGCCGATCAAAAACAGGCAGATCGTCTGCGTGAGGCCCTGGTTTTGACCGGCAGCGCCCAGGTCGATGAATATCTCGACGTCTTCCTCACCGACGATCGCGCCCCACGCGATTCGGTGATGACGAAGAGGTTTTGCCAGAATCATCCGGCCGTCGGACGGCTGTTCGAGGCCGAAATCCACCGTATCGGCCCATTGATCGAGCGGCGCCGTGCAGTGACAACGCGCGACCGCACCGAGGCGCTGCTGCATATCGCGATCGCGGCGGTGGCGAATTATCGGCGCGAGAAGCTGGAGCGCGGCCTGCTCGATTATGATGACCTGATCGACAGGACGCTTGCGATGCTGGACCGCGTCTCCTCCGGCTGGGTGCATTACAAGCTCGACCGCGGCGTCGACCACGTGCTGATCGACGAGGCGCAGGATACCAGCCCCCGGCAATGGGACATCGTCGCCCATCTCATTTCCGAATTCACGTCCGGCGCGGGCGCACGCGACGGCGTGACCCGCACGGTGTTCGCGGTCGGCGACGAAAAACAATCGATATTTTCGTTCCAGGGCGCGGCACCTCACGAATTCGACCTGCGCCGCAGGGAATTGAAGAAGAGGTTCGAGGACGCCGGACTGAAATTCGATCCGGTATCCTTCACCTATTCGTTCCGTTCGGGGCCGGCGATCCTGCGATCGGTCGACCACGTGTTCCGTGACGAGACAATCTATCGCAGCATCCATGCTGTCGAGAATCTATACCCGATCCACCATGCGCTGGAGGACGCCGGGCCAAGCCTGATCGATCTCTGGGAATTGGCCGAAGCGGACGGCAAACAGGACATCGAGGGCTGGCGCGCGCCGTTCGACGGCGTGTCGGCGACGAGCCCGGAAGTGAAACTCGCCAGGCGGATTCAGGCCGAGATCAAGGCGCTGGTCGACAACGGCACCATGACCGGCAGCGCCGGCAACCGCCGTCCGCTGCGCTACGGTGACATGCTGGTGCTGGTGCGGCGGCGCGGCAATGCGTTCGACGCGGTCATTCAGGCTCTGAAGCACGCCAATATCCCGGTGGCCGGCGCCGACCGGCTCAAGCTCACCGAGCACATCGCGATCATCGACCTGATGAACCTCGCGGACGCGCTGCTGCTGCCGCAGGACGATCTGGCGCTCGCGGTGGCGCTGAAGAGCCCGCTGTTCGGCCTCACGGACGACGATCTGTTTCGGCTCGCCTGGCAGCGAAAGGGGTCGCTGCGCGAGGCGCTCACCGCTGGCGCCGCCACCGACCACCGTTGTAAGGATGCCCACCAGCGTCTCGAACAATGCGGGCGCCGTTTTATCAGCGATACGCCGTTCGCGTTCTATGCCTGGTTGCTCGGCGGCGACGGTGGCCGGGCGCGGATCCTGAAGCGGCTCGGGCATGAAGCCACCGACGCGCTCGACGAATTTCTGGAACTGGCGCTGAATTACGAGCGCAAGGCGCCGGCCTCGCTGCAGGGATTTGTCGCATGGCTGCGTGCGGCCGACACCGAAGTGAAGCGCGACATGGAAATTTCCCGCGACGAGGTGCGGGTCATGACCGTGCACGGCGCCAAGGGGCTGGAAGCCTCCGTGGTGTTTCTGGCGGATACGACCACCTCGCCGTCGGATACGCATCGCCCCAAACTCATTCATCTGCCGCGGGGCAATGCCGCACCCCATGCGCCAGGCGTCGTGGTCTGGGCCGGCAAAAAAGCCGAGGATCCCGCTGCCGTCGCCGCGGCGCGCGCGGCGATGCTGGGCGAGACCGAGGATGAATACCGCCGCCTGCTCTATGTCGCGATGACCCGCGCGGCCGACCGCCTGATCGTCGGCGGCTGCATGCCCGGCAACATGAGCACGGTGCGCAAATCCTGCTGGTACGACCTGATCGGCAAGGGCCTCGCCAATTCAGGGTTGCAGGTCCAGGAGCTGGAGACGCCCAATGGAAAGGCGAAGCGTTACTCACGGCCGGAAGATGTCGCCGCTTCGCCGGGTGCCGTTGCGTCGATACCGGCTTCGTCAATCGAGCTGCCGCCATGGCTGCGGACACCGGCTTCGCCGGAGACTTCGGCCGGCGATCTCGTGCGTCCGTCCGATCCGGCAGATGACGACGTCCATCGCGTCAAAACCGGCGAGTCCATCACGCTGCGTGCCCGCGCCGTGCAGCGCGGCACGCTGGTGCACCGGCTGCTGCAGTCGCTGCCCGATATCGCAACCGGGCGCCGCCGCGACGCCGCGCTCGGCTATCTCGTCCGCAACGCGGACGGCTGGACCGACGACGAGCGCGAGGGGCTGGCGGAGCGTGTGCTGACCCTGATCGGAAATGCGCGCTTTGCGCCGGTCTTTGCGTCCGGCAGCCGCGCGGAAGTCTCGATCGTCGGGCGGCTGGACCGGCCGGACGGGCCACCGTCGCTGGTTTCCGGACAAATCGACCGGCTGGTGGTGACGCCGGCGGAAATCCTGATCGTCGATTTCAAGACCAACCACGCCCCGCCGCTTCTGCCGGCCGAGGCGCCCCGGAGCTATCTCCGGCAGCTCGCGCTCTACCGGGCGGTGCTGCGGAAACTTTATCCGCGACTGCCGGTCCGCGCCGCGCTGCTGTGGACCGAAACCCCTGAAATGATGGAGATTTCCAACGCCGCCCTGGACAGCGCGCTGGCATCCCATCATCTCGGCGTGAGCGAGCTTGACCCGGCAGGATCGCGTTCATAGGTTTGTTTCCATCATCCCGGCGCGATTCTCTGGCCGCGCCTTTTTTCTTCTAACCGGACGAGGTATTTCCATGGCCGTTGGCAAGGTTTCTGACGCCGATTTCGAGGCCGAAGTGCTCAACGCGACCGGCCCGGTCGTGGTCGATTTCTGGGCCGAATGGTGCGGCCCCTGCCGCATGATCGCGCCCGCGCTCGACGAGATTTCCGGCGCGATGGGCGACAAGGTCAAGATCGTGAAGCTGAACGTCGACGAGAGCCCGAAGACGGCCTCGAAATACGGCGTGATGTCGATCCCGACCCTGATGATCTTCAAGGGCGGCGAGATGGCCTCCCGCCAGGTCGGCGCCGCGCCGAAGCAGAAGCTGCAGCAGTGGATTACGGCTGCCGTCTGATTGGCTTCCAGCGATAGCTGTTTTGAAAGCGGCCGGCAATCGACGGCCGTTTTTTTCTGCTCTGCATTTGGGCGTGCCCCGGACGCAGCGCAGCACGAAGTGGTGCGCTGCTGAGCCGGGGCCCATGCGTCCCTTTCAAAAATGGGTCCCGGCTCTGCGGAGCAACGTTGCACGCCGCGCCGCGTCCGGGACACGCGAGACTTACTTCGGCGGCGTGCCGTTTTCGGCCAGCACGGCGCCTGCAAGATAGAGCGACCCCGTGATCAGGACGCGCGGCGGCACTTCATAGGCGAGGCGCGAAAGCGTTCGCAGCGCGGCCGCGACGCCGGCTGCGATCTCCACGCGCATGCCGAACGCACGCGCGGCATCCGCCAACCGCTCCGGCGGCATGGAATTGTCGCGGCCCGGTATCGGCACCGCCATGATGTGACGCGTCAGTCCGGCGAAATTGGCGAGAAATCCTGCCGCATCCTTGTTCGCCATCATGCCGGCGATGACGACCAGCGGGCGCGACACCCGCTCCTCCAGATCCCCCAGCGCCGCGGCGGCGACGCGCCCGCCCTCGACATTGTGGCCGCCATCGAGCCATATCTCGCCACCCGGCGGTCCCTGCTCGACCAGCGCTCCCGAGGCCAGGCGCTGCATCCGCGCCGGCCATTCGGCATTGATGATGCCGGCTTCGAAAGCTGCCGCGTCGATCCTGAACGTGTCCTGCGCCCGCAATGTCGCGATCGCAAGCCCGGCATTGTCGAACTGATGCCGGCCGAACAGTCTTGGCGCCGCGAGATCCATCAGGCCGCGGTCGTCCTGATAGACCAGCCGACCGCGTTCGACGCCGACATGCCAATGCTGCCCGGCCGCATGCAGCGGCGCGCGCATGCGGCCCGCCTGCGCCTCAATCACGGCCATGGCCTCCGGCGATTGCTCGGCGCAGATCACCGGCGCACCGCGCTTGATGATCGCGGCCTTCTCGCCGGCAATGGCGGTCAGCGTGTCGCCGAGATATTCGGTGTGATCCATGCTGATCGGGGCGATGACGGTTGCAAGCGGCGCCTCAATCACGTTGGTCGAGTCCAGTCGTCCACCGAGGCCGACTTCCAGCAGCGCCACGTCGGCCGGATGTTGCGCGAACAGGCCAAAGGCCGCCGCGGTTTCGATCTCGAAAATCGTGATCGGGGCGCCCTCGTTGGCGCGTTCGCAAAGTTGAAGCATCGCGCGCAGTTCGTCGTCCCCGACCAGCACGCCACCACCGGCACGACCGAGACGAAAACACTCGTTGATGCGCACGAGATATGGCGAGGTAAAGACGTGAACGCGCAGGCCCGCGGCCTCGAGAATCGCACGCAAGTAGGCGATCGTCGAACCCTTGCCATTGGTGCCGGCGACGTGGATCACCGGCGGCAGCCTGCGTTCAGGATGATCCAGTCGCTCCAGCAGCCTGCGGATACGGTCGAGGCTGAGGTCGATCTGGCTCGGGTGCAGCGCCGACAGCCGCAAGATCAATTCACCGAGCGAGGGCTGCGGTCTGGCGGCAGGCGCGTTCACGCGTGGGGCGCGGCCGGCACCGTCGCCGGAGCCGAGACGATCTGGGCCGGCTCGGTGACCTCCGGCGCGGGTTTCGACGCGATTTCCAACGCCGGCGATTTCATCAGCAGGCGGCAGAGCCGCGCCAGCGTCGGCCGCATGTCGTGGCGATGCACCACCATGTCGACCATGCCGTGGTCGCGCAGATATTCGGCGCGCTGGAATCCTTCCGGCAATTTCTCGCGGATGGTCTGTTCGATCACGCGCGCGCCGGCAAAGCCGATCAGTGCGCCGGGCTCGGCGATCTCGACATCGCCCAGCATGGCGTAGGAAGCGGTGACGCCGCCGGTGGTCGGATTGGTCAGCACCACGATATAGGGCTGTTTTGCCTCGCGCAGCATCTGGACACCAACGGTGGTGCGCGGCATCTGCATCAGCGACAGAATGCCTTCCTGCATCCGCGCGCCGCCGGAGGCCGCGAACACGATGAAGGGCGATTTCTTCTCGACCGCGAGTTCGAGCCCGCGCACGATCGCTTCGCCCGCGGCCATCCCCAGCGAGCCGCCCATGAAATCGAAATCCTGCACCGCAATGACGGCGCCGGCGCCTTCGAGCTTGCCGTAACCGACCTTGATCGCGTCATTCAGCCCGGTCTTGGCGCGGGCATCCCTGATGCGGTCGACATATCTGCGCTCGTCGCGGAACCTCAGCGGATCGGCCGTCACGTCGGGGAGCGCGATGTCGTACCAGGTCTCGTTGTCGAAGACTGATTTCAGCCGCGCCACCGCACCCATGCGCATGTGGTAGTTCGAGCCTGGAATCACGAACTGGTTGGCCTCGACGTCCTTGTAGAACACGAGCTGCCCGGAATCCGGGCATTTGATCCACAAATTCTCCGGCGTCTCGCGGCGCAGGATGTTGCGGATTTTTGGCCGGACGACGTTGGTAAGCCAATTCATGTTTCGCTCCGAATCGCGATCGAAACGGCGATCGCGCTCCCTATATGGCGGCTGGAGAAACGCCCGGCAAGCCGCCACTCACGGTCTATCTCGCCGGCAATTGGGGCCCTATTCCGCGGCTTGTCTGGCTCCCCGCACGCCCTGCGCCAGCGAGGCCACCAGATCGGCGACGGCGGTAACGGTCTTGGCGGTCGCGCGGCCCTCGGCATCGAGGCTCGCGCGCAAGGCATCGACCAGCGCGGTGCCGACCACGGCGCCATTGGCATTTTCCGCGATCGCGCGCGCGGCCTCCGGGGTCCGGATGCCGAAGCCGACACAGACCGGCAATTTGGTATGCCGCTTGATGCGGGCAACGGCCTCGCCGACCGCGCTGGAATCGGCGCCGGCGCTGCCGGTGATGCCGGTGATCGAGACGTAGTAGACAAAGCCGGAGGTGTTCGCGAGCACCGCCGGCAGGCGCTTGTCGTCGGTGGTCGGTGTCGCGAGCCGGATGAAATTCAGGCCGGCCTGCATCGCCGGCAGGCACAGCTCGCTGTCTTCCTCCGGCGGCAGGTCGACGATGATCAGCCCGTCGACCCCGGCGGCCTTGGCGTCGCCGAGGAATTGATCGACGCCGTAGATATAGATCGGATTGTAATAGCCCATCAGCACCAGCGGCGTGACGTTGTCGTTGTCGCGGAACGCGCGCACCAGCTCCAGCGTCTTTTTCAGGGTCATGCCGGCCTTGAGCGCGCGCAAGCCCGCCGCCTGGATCGACGGGCCGTCCGCCATCGGATCGGTGAAGGGCATGCCGATCTCGATGATATCGGCGCCGGCCTGCGGCAGCGCCCGGACGATGTCGAGCGAGGTTTTCGGATCGGGATCGCCGGCCATCAGGAAGGTGACGAATGCGGAGCGGCCCTGTCTGGCGAGTTCGGCGAAGCGTGCGTCGATGCGGGTAGTCATGTTGCGGCGTTCGCTGTGCTGTATGTCTTCGTGAAATTCGCGCTCGCGGAGGCACCCCCACCCCAACCCTCCCCCGCAAGCGGGAGAGGGAGCGGATTCTGCCGAGTCGATAGTCTGTCCGAAGCTGCGCAATCATGCGTGCGCGCGCCTAGCGCCGCGGCGGCAGTCGGTCCCCTCTCCCGCTTGCGGGGGAGGGCCAGGGTGGGGGCTCTCCCCCAGGATGCGATGCGAGTGACCATCACTGCTTCTTCCTGCCCTTCAGGATATCGCCGACCTGCGGGACGTCCTTGTCGCCGCGGCCGGAGAGGTTGACCACCATCAGGTGATCACTCGGCCGCTTCGGCGCGAGCTCCATCACCCTGGCGATGGCATGGGCCGGCTCCAGCGCCGGGATGATGCCTTCCAGCCGCGACAGCAGTTGAAACGCCGCCAGCGCCTCGTCGTCGGTCGCGGACAGATAGATCACGCGGCCGGTCTCGTGCAGCCAGGAATGCTCCGGCCCGATCCCCGGATAGTCCAGCCCGGCCGAGATCGAATGCGCGTCCTGGATCTGGCCGTCGTCGTCCATCAGCAGATAGGTGCGGTTGCCGTGCAGCACGCCCGGCCGGCCGCCCGCGATGGAGGCCGCGTGCAGCTGTGTCAGCCCATGGCCCGCGGCTTCGACGCCAAAAATCTCCACGCCGGGGTCATCGAGAAACGGATGAAACAGCCCCATCGCGTTCGAGCCGCCGCCGATGCAGGCGACCAGCGAATCCGGCAGGCGGCCTTCGGCCTCCTGCATCTGCGCGCGCGTCTCGGTGCCGATGATCGACTGGAAGTCGCGCACCATCATCGGATAGGGATGCGGGCCCGCGACCGTGCCGATGCAATAAAACGTATTGTGCACGTTGGTGACCCAGTCACGCAGCGCGTCGTTCATCGCATCTTTCAGCGTGCGCGACCCTGATTGCACCGGGACCACCCTGGCTCCCAGCATTTCCATCCGGATGACATTGGGCTGCTGCCGTTCGACGTCGACCGCGCCCATATAGACGACACACTCAAGCCCGAA
Organism: Bradyrhizobium sp.; assembly: GCF_049691595.1. GTDB lineage: Bacteria > Pseudomonadota > Alphaproteobacteria > Rhizobiales > Xanthobacteraceae > Bradyrhizobium. Next base: position 532 of record NZ_JBAVNZ010000296.1, on the reverse strand, counting down.
CCGCGCACACAGGGTGGCGGTCGCCACACCATGCTGGCCGGCGCCGGTCTCGGCGATGATGCGCTTCTTGCCCATGCGGCGCGCGACCATGATCTGGCCGAGCACGTTATTGACCTTGTGCGAGCCGGTGTGATTGAGCTCCTCGCGCTTGAAGTAGATTTTCGCGCCGCCGAGATGCTCGGTGAGGCGCTCGGCGAAATACAGCGGCGACGGCCGGCCGACATAATCCCTGAGGTAGCCGTTCATTTCCGCCTGGAAGGACGGATCGGCCTTGGCGTCGGCATAGGCCTTCTCCAGATCGAGGATCAGCGGCATCAGCGTTTCCGCGACAAAGCGCCCGCCGAAAATGCCGAAATGCCCGCGCTCGTCGGGACCGCCGCGGAATGAATTGGGCAGGTTTGGATTCATCGGACCATCAATTCTTCATATCGTTGAGCGGCGCTGTCTCTGCTCCCTCGCCCCGCGCTCGCGGGGAGAGGGGCTCTTTCCGCGAATCCGGCGATAGATGTGATTGCGGTGACTCCCCCTCACC
>NZ_JBAVNZ010000295.1:0-11261 GCF_049691595.1 Bradyrhizobium sp. | reverse complement strand
CAGCATCACCCAGATCGGCGGCGCCAGGATTTTCACGCCTTGCGCCTTCAATTCCGTCATCGACGGTTTCCAGGTCCCGGGCTTGTTTGGGTCGAGGCCGAGCTTTTCGTAGCGATCCTCAAGATACACTGCCTGCGCGGCGAAATCAGGCGCGGTCTTCACCCAGAACAAAATGTCGTCGAGACTAAAACTCTGGGCAAATACCTCGCTCGCCGGAATGCCCGCCGCCTTGTAGGCGGCCAGCATTTGGGTGGCGTATTTTTCCTGGGTGTAGTCGCCGTCGAACGGCATCGGCACCTCCGGCGCCTTCAGTTCCGGGGTGAATTTTGCGCCAAAACTCCGGATCAGCGCGATGCTCTCGTCATGGGTCATCAGCGTGCCGGAATTGCTGTAGAGGTCGGTGCGCCAGCGCGGCGTGCCGTTCTGGTAATCGGCTGCGGTGGTCGCGTCCGGATTGAAGCCGTCCATCTTGGCCGAAAGCCGCTTGAATTCGGCGAGCGTGATGTCGCTGGTGCAGCATTTTGCCGTAGCCTTCTTGCCCGTGGCTGGGTCGGCCGGGCTGAAGGCTTGCGAGCATTTTGCCGCCAGTTCCGGCACCGACAGGATGTTGGTGGTGGTGTGCAGGTCGCATTGCGAATGCCGGCAGACCAGTTGGCGATCCCCGGTGAAGGTGACGTCGCACTCGATCACGCCGGCGCCCATGCGGGCCGCGGCGGAATAGGATTCCCTGCTGTGCTCGGGAAACTGCAGCGCGGCGCCGCGATGGCCGATGGAGAAATCGCTCTTGCGGAACGGCCCGGTGCACTGACCGAGTTCGCGCTTGAGCGGCCCGTCCTTCATCTTGTCGACGAGATAGAACGGGCGGGGGCCGATTTGCGCCTCGCGCGGCGGCGGCACGCCTTGCGCCGCGGCGCTGGCCGTCAAGGCGAGCACAGAGAGCGCGGAGAGAACGGCGGAACGTCGGCGAAACGGCATTGGCGTCACCTCAATGTCACGATGCGGGAGCCGATATCATCATAGCATTGTGACATCAGATGTGGCGGCCGACAGCGATGAAATCGATGCGCGGCGCAAGGCGATTCGTTGTTCGACAACGACGACCCGAGACCTCCGTGCTTTCTGAATGAAGAGTTCAGCGTGCATTCATCTTGGCACGATCAAACTCTGCCCGTGATCAACGATGCATGTGAACCAAGGAGGAAGATGTCATGGAACGCCGACACTTTCTGAAACTTGCTTTTGGCCTTGCCGCCGGAGCCGCCACGCTCGCTGCCAGCGCGCAGGCCGCGCCGCTTTCGCCGCATCCGCTTCATGAAGATGGACGGACCCCTGCCGGTCCCGACGCCCAACCCGCCGTCACCAATGCGCGCGAGGTCGAGCACCTCAAGCCCGAGGAAGTGCGCTGGGGCCACCACGGGCACGGGCACGGGCATCATTGGGGCTGGCGTCGAGGCCGCCATCGGGGCTGGCACCGGCGTCATCACCGCCACTGGCATCACCGCCGCTACTGGTAGGGCGGAAGATTGCCGGAGCGCCGATCGTTTTGCCTCGATCCGCAATTGTCGTCGCAATCGTACCAACCAGAAAAAGGAACGTTCATGAAGATCCTTGCTGTATCGGCGTTGGCGATCGGGCTCGGCCTTGCCGCGGTCCCGGCGTCCCAGGCCATGCCGCTGGCGCCGCTCGGCCAGTCGCAGGCTGCGTCGGAAAATACCGTCATCGTCGCCGGCGGCTGCGGTCCCGGCTGGCACCGCGGTCCCTATGGCGGCTGCCGTCCGCTCTACAATTGCCCGCGCGGCTGGCACCCCGGCCCGTTCGGCAGGCGCTGCTTCCGCAACGGCTGGTAGGAACCTCGGCAGAAGGGAGCAGCTACCGGCTGCGGCGGTCCAGCAAGGCCTGCATCAAAAACAAAGCCCCGCGTGAGCGGGGTTTTGCCTTCGTCCGTCAATCTGGTTCTCAATAAACCACCCGGCAGCGTCCATACCGCCAGACGGTGCCGTAAGGACAGACACGGCCGCGCGGCACCACGACGACCGCTGGTCGTTCGACCACGAGAGGCCGCTCGACCACGACGACGCCGCGGTTGGGTTGGCATCCGCCATAGGGACCGCGATGCCAGCCAGGGCCGCAGCCGCCCGCGGCGTTCGCTGCGCCAAAGCTCGCAACGGAACTGGCGACCAAAACTGCTGCGAAAAGGTACTTCATGTTTTCTCCCTTTTTTTGGCCGCAACGCGGCGCGGTTCCGAACCTAGTACCGGGACCTGAATAGGAAATGAATGCTGGTGATTCGTTGTCGAACGGCGAGAAAACCCGGCACCGTATTTCGCCGGCGCCTCATTCGCCGCTCCCGAACAGCGCGGCAAACCGATTCTCGCCATTTCGTGAAAAATTGACGACGCGGCTGCCCGGCGCGGAATCGCGCGCGGCCCATTTCAGTTCCGTGAAGCGCGTCATCATCGCGGCCCCCAGCGTGCCGGCGAGATGATGACGCCGCTCGCTCCAGTCGAGGCAGGCCTTGCACATCGGGCGGCGCGGGTGGGCCAGCGTATCGGCGTCGATCTGCAACGCACTTGCCATGAAGCGCTTGCCCTCCGACGTGAGTTCGATCGCCTGCCCGCTTTCGCGCACCAGCCGCTGCCTCTTCATGCTGTCGAGCATCTGCACCCCGAGATCGCCGGCGAGATGGTCGTAGCAGATCCGGGCCCGGCGCAGCGCCGGGTCCTTCGGCCCGGTGCGCACGCGCATGTGGCCGGCGCGGGCGGCGAGGCCCGCCAGCCCTTCGAGCACGCCGGCGACATCGGGGCCGGTCAGGCGGTAATAGCGGTGGCGGCCCTGCTTCTCCGGCTCGATCAGGCCGCCGGCTTCCAGCTTCGCCAGATGCGAACTCGCCGTCTGTGGCGTGATGCCGGCCTCCTGCGCGAGTTCGCTCGCGGTCAGCGCGCGGCCGGTCATCAGCGCGGTAAGCATGTTGGAGCGCGCGGGATCGCCGACCAGGGCTGCGACCATGGCGATATCGGGGCCAGCTTTCATAGTTCGATGATAGCCGAAGCATTGACGTCGATCAAGCGGCTACATGCGGACTTGAAGATTGGCTCCGTCATTGCAATCCATTCTTCCTTTGTGGCGCCGCCAGCCACACGCCGCTATCTTTGAACGCGAACGGAAAGACAGGGAGAGAAACCATGCCGGTCACGACCGCGGACAAGCGCGCCACCTTCCGGAACCTGCACGGGTCCGGATGCTTCATCCTGCCCAACCCGTACGACGTCGGCAGCGCCCGCGCATTGCAGCATCTCGGCTTCAAGGCGCTCGCCTCCACCAGCGCGGGCTTTGCCTGGACGATCGGCAAGGCCGACAACCACGTTTCGCTCGATGACGTCTGCGATCATCTCACCGCGCTGTGCGCGGCCGTCGATCTGCCCGTCAACGCCGATTTCGAAGGCGGCTTCGCCCGCGAACCGGAACAAGTCGGGGCCAATGTCGCGCGCGCGGTGAAAACCGGCGTGGCGGGATTGTCGATCGAGGACTCCACCGGAGATTCGGCAAGGCCGCTGTACGAATCCGCGCTGGCGATCGAGCGCATCAGGGCGGCGCGCAAGGCGATCGATGCGATCGACAGTGGCGTGCTGCTGACCGGCCGCTGCGAGGGATATCTGGTTGGGCAGGCGGACCTCGCGATGGTGATCGACCGCCTGACCGCCTATGCGGCAGCCGGCGCCGATTGCCTCTATGCGCCCGGCATCAAGACCAGGGAAGATATCGCCGCGATCGTGAAGGCCGTGCATCCAAAACCGGTCAACCTCCTGATCGGCGCATCCGGGCTCTCGCAAGCGGAAGCGGCCGATCTCGGCGTGCGCCGCATCAGTGTCGGCGGCTCGCTGGCGCGCTCGGCGTGGGCGGGCTTCATGAAGGCTGCGCGCGAGATGGCGGAGCAGGGGACCTTCACGGAGCTGGCGAATGGCTATCCCGGCGGCGAGCTGAACAAGATGTTCAGGTGAAATCAAACCAAGCGCGGCGGGCAATCCAATGTCCGCTGCGCGCGGTTGAACAGGATCGTTGGCCGTTTGCGGTTGTTGCTGTCATACCAACCGCTGAACGCGGGCCAGGTTCCGGATTTGCCCGATTTTGGCGCAGCGAAACCTCGGGAACCCAAACGCCATCACCTGTTGCGCCGCGCTTTGGCGACCTGCGCCGGCGTCACCAGCGGCGCCGCATTGCCCCAGGCATTGCGGATGTAATTCGTGACATCGGCGATCTCCTGATCCGACAGTTTTGCATAAGCCGGCATCGAGCCGGTGTTGGGCGCACGCGGCGTGGTCATGGTCTCGGCACCATCGAGCATGATGCGCAGCGTGCTGGCGGGATCGGCCGACTGCAGATTGGCGTTGCCCGGCAGCGGCGGATAGATCCGCGGCGTGCCGGAGCCATCGGCTTCGTGGCAGGCGGTGCATTCGACCTTGTAGATTTTTTCTCCACTGGCCATTTGCGCGGGCGGCGGCGGGATAATGGCGGGCTCCGGCGCGCCGGCGGGGAGACCCTTGAGATAGACGGCGATCGCGCGCACGTCCGCGTCGCTCATTTTCGAGGTCGAATTGGCCACGACCTCCGACATCAATTGGCCGGCATGGCTGCGGCCGTTGCGGCCGCTCTGCAGATATTCGACGATATCGTCCACGCTCCACGATTTCAGCCCGCTGCGTTCGGCGCCATCGAGCCGTGGCGCGAACATGCCCTGCACCCGGCCGCCGCCATAGCGCTGGCCGCTCTGGTCGGCGCCAAACATGTTCTTCGGCGTGTGGCAGCCGCCGCAATGCGCCACGCCCTCGACCAGATAGCCGCCGCGATTCCATGGCGTGCCTTTGGTCTGGTCGGGCTGATAGATGCCCGGCTTGAAAAACAGCCAGTTCCAGACCCGCATGACGAAGCGGTGGTTGAACGGCCAGCGCAGTTCCGGCGGCCGCGGCGGATTTTGGAACGGCGTCAGCGTGGCCAGATAGACCCGGATCGCCTGGATGTTGTCACGGGTCAATTTGGTGAAATAGGGATAGGGGAACGCCGGATAATAATGCGACCCGTCGGGCGCCACGCCAAAGCGGAGTGCGCGGTAGAAATCCTCGTCGCTCCAGGCACCGAGGCCGGTCTCGCGATCCGGTGTCAGGTTGGGCGAATAGATCGCCCCGAAGGGCGTATCGATCCGTTTCCCTCCGGCGAACGGTTTTGCGGGGTCGGCGGTATGGCAGCTCGCGCAATCGCCTGCGACCGTCAGCGCCTGGCCGAGGGCGAGCGCTTCTTCCGCCGGTTGGGCACGGCCTTCACCGCCAGCCAACGCACTGCACAACAGCAAACAAGGGAGAATCGCCCGCATGGCCCGATGTCGTTCCTGTACCGATGGCTCCTTCATGACCTTATAGCGCGAAATCGGGGGGAGGGGGATGCTGTGCGTTTCAAGGAGGGGGCTCCGGACGACACGAACCGAAAAGAGGCGGGGCGGCTCCCGGCAGGAAATTGCGATTTTCGAAAGCGCGGCTCGATGTCCGAAATTTGTGCTGCGCCGGCTGCAAAAACCGACATAGAGTGGCGCCAATGCGTTGGCGCGACCAGTCAAAAAACGTCGGCGCGACCAAGGGCTTACACGTTTCAGGGCAAGAGGGTGGAATGGGAATCAACCAGGGTCCGATCAGTCTCGATCAAAAATACACCCAAGGCACCGGCCATGTCTTCCTGACCGGCATTCAGGCACTGGTTCGCCTGCCCATGGCGCAAATCCGCCGCGACCGCGCCGCGGGGCTCAACACCGCGGGCTTCGTTTCCGGCTATCGCGGCTCCCCGCTCGGCGGCTACGACCAGCAATTGTTCGCCGCCCGAAAACACCTCGAGCAATACAACGTGAGGTTTCAGCCCGGCGTGAACGAGGATTTGGCGGCGACCGCGATCTGGGGTTCGCAGCAGCTCAATCTGTCGCCCGGCGCAAGGCATGATGGCGTCGTCGGCATCTGGTACGGCAAGGGCCCCGGCGTCGACCGCTGCGGCGACGTGTTCCGCCATGGCAACGCGGCCGGCTCGGCCAAAAACGGCGGTGTGCTGTGCCTCGCCGGCGACGACCACGGCGCCAAATCCTCCACCGTCCCGCACCAGTCCGACCACGCCTTCATCTCCGCGCTGATGCCTTATCTCTATCCCTCCAGCATCCATGAAATGATCGAGATGGGCCTGCTGGGGATCGCGATGTCGCGCTATTCCGGCTGCTGGGTCGGCATGAAGGTGATCACGGAGACGGTGGAGACCACCGCCGAGATCGATCTCACCGACGAGATGACGCCTTTCGTCATCCCGACCGATTTCGAGATGCCGCCGGGCGGGCTCAATCTGCGCTGGCCCGACGACCGCTACGACCAGGACCGCCGCCTGCAGGACTACAAGGGCTTTGCCGCGGTCGCCTTTGCCCGCGCCAACAAGGTCAACCGCGTCACCATGGATTCGCCGAATGCCCGCTACGGCATCATGGCATCCGGCAAGAGCTACGAGGATATCCGCCAGGCGCTGCGCGAGCTCGGCGTCACGCCGGATGTCGCCGCGAAAATCGGGCTCAGGCTCTACAAGATCGGCATGCCCTGGCCGCTGGAGCCGGAAGGCGTGCGGCAATTCGCGGTCGGACTCGAGGAAATCTTCATCATCGAAGAACGCCGCGAGATCGTCGAGAACCAGGTCAAGCAGGAGCTGTTCAACTGGCGCGACGACGTCCGGCCGCGCATCGTCGGCAAGATGGACGACCACGACAAGCGTTTTCTGCCGTTCGCCGAGGAGCTCAGCGTGGCGTCGCTCGCAAGTGCACTGACCGAGCGATTGCTGCGGCTCAATCTCAATCCGGAAATCGCCGCGATGCTGCGCGCGAAAGCCGACTGGTTCAACGGCCGGCAGGCGACGCAGATGCAGGCGGTGGCGCCGATCACCCGCACGCCGTATTTCTGCTCGGGCTGCCCGCACAACACCTCGACCAGGGTGCCGGAAGGCAGCCGCGCCTTTGCCGGCATCGGCTGCCACTTCATGGCATTGTGGATGGACCGCAACACCGAAACCTTCACCCATATGGGCGGCGAGGGCGTGCCGTGGGTCGGCGTGGCGCCGTTCACGAAAGAAGAGCACGTATTCGCCAATCTCGGCGACGGCACCTATTTCCACTCCGGCAGCCTCGCGATCCGCCAGGCGGTCGCCTCCGGCGCCAACATCACCTACAAGATCCTCTACAACGACGCGACCGCGATGACCGGCGGCCAGCATGTCGACGGCGAATTGTCGCCGCAGCAGATCACCTTCCAGCTTCACTCCGAAGGCATCCGCGACATCTATCTCGTCTCGGAGAACCCCGACACCTATCCGGCAAGCGAAATCGCGCCGGGCACCAGGACCGCGCATCGCGACCAACTCGACGCGGTCCAGAAGACGCTGCGTCAGGTCAAGGGCGCTTCGGCCATCGTGTTCGTGCAGACCTGCGCGGCGGAAAAACGCCGCCGCCGCAAGCGCGGCACCATGGAGGATCCGGCGCGCCGGGTGCTGATCAATCCGGCGGTGTGCGAGGGCTGCGGCGACTGCTCGGTGCAGTCGAACTGCATTTCGGTCGAGCCGCTGGAGACCGAGATGGGGCGCAAGCGCGCGATCAACCAGTCGACCTGCAACAAGGACTATTCCTGCCTGAAGGGTTTTTGCCCGTCCTTTGTCACCGTCGACGGCGGCAGGCTGCGCCGCCGCGTGCCGGCGGGGCTGGGTGAGATCGGTGACCTGCCGGAACCCGCCTCGCAGCCCTCGCTGGCGCGGCCCTATAACATCGCAGTCGGCGGCGTCGGCGGCACCGGCGTGCTGACGATCGGCGCGCTGCTCGGCATGGCCGCGCATATCGAGGGCAAGGCCTCGATGATCCTCGATATGTCGGGCCTTGCGCAAAAAGGCGGCGCGGTGCTGAGCCATGTGCGGCTGTCCGAACATACCGCCGACGTCACCTGTTCGCGCATCGTCACCGGCACCGCCGATCTTGTGCTCGCCGCCGACGAGGTGGTGGCGGCCGCCAGGGAAACCATGACGCTCTGCGAATCCGGCCGCACCATCGGCGTCATCAACACCCACCTGATCCCGATCGCCGACTTCATCCTCAACCGCGATTTCAATTTCCAGGCCCGCAAAGTCAATCATGTGCTGGAAACCGCGCTGCGCAGGGATTCCTCGTTCTTCGACTTCACAAAACCCGCCGAAGTCCTGCTCGGCGATTCCATCGCCACCAACATGATGATGATGGGCTACGCCTATCAGAAAGGCCTGCTGCCCCTGTCGGCGAAAGCGATCGAGCAGGCGATCGAGGTCAACGGCGTTGCGATCAAGCTGAATATTCAGGCGTTCCAGCTGGGCCGTTTGGCAGCCGCCGATCCTGCGCGGCTGATCGCGATGATGAAGGACCAGGACGAGACGGTCGCGCCGAAGACGCTGGACGAGATGACGCTGGATGAGGTCATCGCCCATCGCAGCACGCTGTTGACCGACTATCAGGACACCAAACTTGCCGCGCGCTACCGCGATCTGGTGAATCAGGTTCGCGACGCCGCGACCAGGGGCAGCTATGGCGACGCGCTGCCGCGCGCGGTCGCGATCAATTATGCAAAACTGCTCGCCTACAAGGACGAGTACGAGGTGGCGCGGCTCTATACCGACGGCCGGTTCGAAAAGCAGCTCCGCGAGCAGTTCGAAGGCGACTTCAGGTTCAATTTCAACCTGGCGCCGCCGTTGCTTCCGGGCAAGCTCGACGCGCTGGGGCGGCCAAAGAAGCGCGCGTTCGGCGCGTGGATGCTGGCGGTGTTCCGGTTGCTGGCGAAGCTGCGATGGCTGCGCGGCACCCCGCTCGACATTTTCGGCTACAGCGCCCACCGCCGGCTCGAACGCGACCTGATCGCGGGCTATGAGAAGGACGTCGCCACCGTGCTCGGCCTGCTGTCGCCGGTGACGCTCGACACCGCGATCGAATTGCTGTCGTTGCCCGATCGCATCCGCGGCTACGGGCCGGTGAAGGAGAAGGCGGTGCAGGACGCGAAAGCGCGCTACGCCCAGCTCGCCGCCGATCTCGTCAACCCGCCACCCGCGCCGCGCCAGATCGCAGCGGAGTAGCGGGTCCATCCGAGGACGCCGACGCGTCCTCCTCAAGGATGTTGCAGCGCGTACAGGGCGGGTTCCCTTTAACCCGCCATCTCGTGTTGTTGAGCATCGTCGCAGATAGCCGACATTGGGTAGCTGCGCGTTATTGTGGATCGTCCGACGCACCAACTCTTACGTCGGCGCGAGAAGTAACATGGTTACGATGCAGTCCGGAAGCGAACAACTCCAACTTGTCGCAGCCTCGGATGCTGGCCCGATCGCACCCTCAGATCGAATAGCCGCGATCGACATTGCGCGAGGCATTGCCCTGTTCGGTGTTATGGCGATCAACGTCGTCACGGTGTTCCGGGTCTCGATTTTCGAGCGGTTCCTGCCAGCGCCGATTGACGGCACTTGGCTCGATCGCGCGCTTCATTCGATATTGATGATCGGCATCGATCTGAAAGCGTTCGCGCTGTTTTCACTCCTCTTCGGAGTGGGCCTTGCGATCCAGTACGATCATTTGTCGGCGAGTTACCGACGTACTGCATTGCTCGTTCGACGGCTGGCGTTCCTTTTGCTCATCGGCGCCGCCCATCTCGTCCTCATCTGGAATGGCGACATTCTCTTCGAATACGCGATCGCGGGTTTTGTCGTACTGCCGTTTCTATTCGGCCCATCACGGCTACCGGCCATCGTGGGAGCCGCCCTGCTTGCGGTATTCATCATATCCTCCTTCTTGCCGCCGATAGCGTCGATGCCGAGCAGATCCTGGATGACAAATAACGTCGCCGACGCCGCGCACATCTATGGTTCTGGCGGCCTTGCGGCCGTGCAGGCCTTTCGCGTCCACGAGCTGCCCGGGCTTCTGCCTCTGCATCTATTCATATTTCCGCGAACGGTCGCCTTGATGCTTATCGGCGCGGCGGCATGGCGCGCGGACTTGTTCCGTACAGGATCGCGAGCGAGCCGGTGCCTGCCGTTCCTGGCAGCTATTGGAGTCCTTGTTGGTGGAGCCCTCGCGGTGACGCACGAGAATGAGTGGCTCCGTATGGGATGGAGAACAGAGGTCTTGGTCGAACGCTTGGGTACGGTGCTGCTGGCGTGCGGCTACGGTGCGGCAATCATTTGGGCAACGGAGAAGGCAAGGGGCCGGAATCTCTTGGCGTGGGCCGCACCGATCGGACGAATGGCGTTCACCAACTACCTGATGCAATCCGTGATCTTCGGCTGGCTCTTCTATGGGTATGGGCTTGGCCTGTTCGGCAGGCTTGGAGTTGCGGCCGCTCTCGCCATCGGTATCGGTGTCTACGTCCTGCAGGTCGCCCTCAGCGCGTATTGGTTGCAGCGGTATCTCTATGGGCCAGTGGAATGGCTGTGGCGCGGCGCCATGTATGGAACATGGCAACCCTTGCGGCGTTGCTCCAACGCCGGTCGGCAACCTGACGCGGGAGCGCGAGAAGCGCGTGGGGCGGGTTCCCTTTAACCCGCCATCTCGCATGCAACGGCCTGCAGATTTTCTCGGCAGCACGTCGACGATAGAATAATCCGGATGGAGCATCCGGCAGCAGCCTCAACGGCCAAATTCCAGGTCGACAGAATAGTCCCAATCGCAGTCAAGAACCTCGGCAAAGTAGCGATCTATCCAACGTGCGATTGATCTGGCGTCTTCGAGCGCTAACGTCCCCTTAACATATTTATTGGGCTCCCATTCCTCCGCTGCGAACGATCCCAACGCACCGAGACGCGGGCCAGGCGCTTCGACATGGGGATAGGCTGCGTTAATTGTGCCGGCAGTGAACTGAACCCATCGATTTGGATTGCCAGAAATCTCAAATGTCACGCACCAAGAGGGGCCGCCAGCGAGCGCTTCTCTCACACCGGGCGCAATCTCGGCTATCTGATCACTGCCCACGCTGCACCTGTCGGTCGTTCGATCAACACACGATACCAACTTCGCAACAGGCGTTGCTCATGTGTCAATAAGATGAAGCTTCCCGGTCCGCCGATGACTTCCGCGTGGCCGACCGATGGACCGAGGGAAATCGACTTGCTGTGGCGATGCATGTCATACCGGAGCGTGCCTTGTTTCAGCACGTAGAGCGGGTTCCCTTTAACCCGCCATCTCGCGTGCAACGGCGGGTTAA
>NZ_JBAVNZ010000294.1:0-8662 GCF_049691595.1 Bradyrhizobium sp. | reverse complement strand
GGTCGGAGCCGGCGCATGAGTTTCCGATGTTCGCGCAGGAGGCCGGGCTTGCCGCCTTCGCACGGGCCGCCGTCATGTTCGGCGATCCCGCCTATCGGCAGGCCGCGGATCGCATCTTCGGTTTTCTCAGGAACACGATGGCCGCCCCGGGCGGCGGCTTCTACGCCTCCTACGGCATGAGCGAGGGTGAGCCCGGCGTCGACCGCAGGCTGTATGCCCGCGAGACCGCGCAGGCGATCGCCGGCCTGCTCGCCTATTACGATGCCACTGGCGTCACGGAGGCGCGCGAGCTTGCGGTCAAGGCGGCGCGCTGGGTGCTGGCCGATCGCGCCCTGCCCGGCGGCGGCTTCCGCCACGCCGAACAGGACAAGGGCGGTCCCTATCTCGCCGACAATGTCGAGATGGCGAAGGCGCTGCTGGCGCTGCATCGCTCCACCGGCGAGCGCGAATGGCTCGCGCACGCACGGGGCGCCGCGGATTTCATCGCAAAAACCTTTATCGATCCCGCGACCGGCGGATTTCAGGCGTCGGCGTCACCCGACGCGCAGCATGTGACAAAACCGATCAAGCAGCGCGAGGACAATGTCACGGCGGTCCGGATGTTCAGCCTGCTGTCGTCCTACACCGGCGAAAACCGCTACCGTGAAATCGCCGAGGCCGGCATGGGCTATCTGACGTCGCCGCCGATCCTCGACGCCTTCGGCTTCCTGCCGGACGTGCTGCTCGCCGAGGACGAATTGCGCAACGAGGCCGTGCACGTCACCATCGTCGGCGCCAGGGACGACCCGCGCTCCGCGGCGCTGTACCGCGCCGCGCTGGCCTATCCGCTCGTCAACAAGCGCGCCGAATGGTGGGACAAGCGCGAAGGCAAGCTCGCCAACCTCGACGTCGACTATCCGGATTTTCCCGATGGTCCGGCGGCGTTCGCCTGCACCAGCACGTTCTGCTCCTATCCGGTGACGCAGCCGAACGCGATTGCCGCGCAGCTCGATGGCTTGAAGCGCGCGCGAAAACCCTGATCTTTTGGCGCATTTTCCTGCCGCTAACCAATATCGAGCCGTCCGAAAAACGCTATCGGCGCGGTTCTGCATCCCCAAAAGCTCCATTTCGCGCTCACAAACCGGCTGCGCGCGAGCCAAATTGCCGCCGCATTACTGTTCGAGTCTGACACCGTCGATGTTCGCCGAGTGGGATCGATTCAAGCGAACACTGGTCGCAGGGTATTTCGAGTAACAATCAAGGCCGTAGTTCGCGCGTCTCTCGCGCCGCGATGAGTCATGCCCAAATTCAAGACCAAATTCAGGGAACGAGTCCAGGGAGACCGGCATGAAGGAAGCCACCAGGCGCGCCGCTTCGGAGGCGCTTGCGCGAATGACCGCGGTGACGGCGATGCTGGTCATTGCCGGCATCATCTTCTACTGGCGGTGAACACTGGTGTCCCGGACGCAGCCAACTCTATCTCCGCGAACACCAACACGGCGGCCGCGACGATAAACCCGTCCGGCTTCGGCAACGTCCAGGTCGTTCGCGACGGGGCCACTGGGCCGGGGCCACTGACTGGTAGGGAACTGGTCGCGACCAACGCCGTCAGCCTTATCTATGATGTGGCGGCGGGCACGTTCCACATCCTCAGTCCGGTGAACTGGCCCAATACCTCGGGCGTCCCCGTGGGAACGATCATCCCGGTGGCTGGCTTCACGGCCCCGACCAACTACGCCTTTGCCTATGGCCAGGCAGTCAGTCGCGTAGCCACCGGCTCCGGCACGATGACCTTCTTCGCCTGCGGCAATGGTGACGGCTCAACGGCCTTCAACCTACCGGACTATAGTGGCCTGCTTCCAGCAGGGATGGCGCATTGACCAAGTTACAGTTCAACACGGGGGTGGGATCTCACAATCATCCGGTGTTCCCGAATGATCCGGGTCACACACACCTCTAACGCAATTAGTGCTTCTACCGCGACGGGAGGTGGCGCGTTTCCGGGCTGGTAGCAATGGCACAGCAACGATCAACTCTGCAACAACAGGCATCACCGTCCAAGACGCCTCTGGTGGTGGAGGCACGGCTAACCACAACCAGACCGCTTCCAGCATTTCGGCGGCGAACCCAATGCTCACCTATGCACCAAGTCGCGTTGTTAACTGCGCAGTGAGGTTGGTCCCCATGAGGAAGATACTCGCACTATTCACACTTCTGCTGGCAGTGGTGTCTCCGGTTCACGCTCAGAGTACCAAGGCTGCGTTACAGACTGAGATCAACACACCCTTCGCGGACAACACGACAGGACTCATAACCCCCAGCAAGATGCGCACGGTCCCTTCGGACATCGTCAATTCGATCATGCCGACGGCTCCAGTAGTCAGTGGGAATCCAACCTGCTTCAATGGCACTAACGGGCTGCTCAAGGGCTGCGGTGTAGCGCCAAACGTGCTGGGAGCCGCCACGGGCACGTCGCTGGCCTTTGGTGGCTGCATACCTGGTGCAGGTACGCTCTGTACTAGTGGTCCTGCCCTCTTCGGTGGCGTCGATGCCAGTCAGCTCGGTGTCAATAGTCTGACTGGTCCGGTGTTCCAGGTCGACACTTCAGCTGCATCGGCGGCTGCCGGCGCTACAGTGGTGGGCCTCGCCGCGGGCAGCGGGGCTCAGCTCACGACAATATCGACCGGAACCAACGAGTCGCTGGCGATCGACGCCAAGGGTACTGGCACGATCCCGCTCGGCAACGTATCGACCGGAGCGGTCAGCATCGTTCCGACCGTGACGAATTCCGGCACCACCACCATGAGCGGTGCGCTCGCTTGCGGCGGGGTCACACCGGCCAATTCGGCAACCGGCACGGGCTCGATGGTCCCGTCCAACCTGCCGAAGATAACCAGCCTCACGGTAGGCGTGACAACTAACCCAGGCCACGGCATCCTGATCGATCAGACTGTGGGCGGGGGCATCAACGACCTGGCCGGCATACAGAACTCGGTCGCGTTCGCACCCGGTAACGCTACCGACCTGGCCGGCATCTTCGTGGTCCCCTCGCTGCTGACTGGCTCGGCCTACACCGTCACGGAGATGTATGGCGTTCGCGTCGAGAACGTAGTCAAGGGTTCTGGAGCTTCGCTGACCAACTACTACGCGCTCAAGACAGATCCGCTGACGGCCGGCAGCACCATCAACCAGGCGATCTGGACCCAGGGCACGGCCCCCGTCGGCATCAACACGTCGAACGCCCAGGCACCGCTGCACGTCAACGCCAACACGGTGCAGAACATAGCACCGCCTGCTGGCTCGATGGTGCACGTCACCGCGGCGGATGCATCTGATGCAGTCTTGAGCATCGAGGTATTCCAGAACGGCGCCTTCAAGATTCCGCAGGTCGTAACTCGAAATGCGCGAGGGACCGCGGCATCCCCGACCGCGATTGGCAATGGGGACTTTCTCTTCCTGCTCCAGGGGCAGGGCTTCGGAACATCATTCACCAATTCCAGCAACGGCGGTATTGCGCTGATCGCTGACGAGAATTTCTCCGCAACAGCCAATGGCACCAGGATATCCCTGCAAGCCACCAAGAAGACGACAACGAACAACAACAACGTTCTCACGGCGGACGGCTTCGGGCACGTCACCGTGGGCCTGACCGCCCCCTCCATCTCAGCGTGTGGCACTTCTCCGAGCGCCGCGCGAGGCACCGACGTGGACGGCGAGGTGACGGAGGGAACAACCGCGACCGGCTGCACCATCACGTTCGCCAACACCTACACCGCTGCCCCACAGTGCACCGTGAGTTCGCAGGCGGCTCTGACGAGGTTCGCCTACACCATCTCGACTTCGGCAATCACGATTGCCCACGGCAGTGCCAGCAGCACCAAGATCAACTGGCACTGCGGTGGTCTCTGACCTTAAACAAGACGAAGAAGGAGCGCTACCTCATGAGAAACGTACTAGTCGCCGCAGTACTACTGCTCATGCTCACGCCAGCAAGTGCAGACGAGCGACGGGTGGACTTCACCGTCGCCCTGCTGGACATCGACGAGAAACCAGTGCGAGAGTGCGCCGATGACCCACCCATCCGAGATGGACGCGAGTGCCAGAGCTACCGGAACTTGACACTGGGCATGGTCGTGTTCCGCGCACTGGCGACGCCGGAGGCCGGTCTCGAGCCGGATGCAGCCATAAGGCGGGGCCAGCTCGGCATGGGCCTGTACAAGTCTACCGAGTACGTGCTCACTCCGGAGGACATCGTGCTGATCAAGAAGCAGGTCGCCAAGATCTATGGCCCCATGATCCTGCTGCGTGTGGCGCGCATGATTGACGCAACGGTCAAGTGAGGCAGGCCACGCTGCTCCGCAGAGCCGAGACCCAGACATAAGATGCGGAGTGATATCCGGCCCGGATCAGCAACGCACCGCCATAGCGTGTCGAAGACGCGCGTAAACGCGCTTGTGGCGCTGCGCGGCATCCGGGGAACGTCGGGGCCGCCTTTGCTGAGGACGCCAGCACACCCCGAACGCATTATTTCACCTTCGCAAAATACGGCACCAGCCGCCCCGCAAATTGCGTGAACCGCGCCGCGACCTTGTCACCAATGGCAAGGTCGTTGTCGCCATGGGCCATCATGCGGAAACCCTCGGCGGTATCGACCAGCACGATATTGTAAGGCACATGCGCGCGGGTCTCGGGCGTGGCGGCCCGGCACACCAGCGACGTGGCGTAGACCGTCCCTGCCCCGCCGGCGCGTTTTTCCTCCAGATCGGACCCGCCGCACGCCGCGCAAAAACCGCGACGAAAATATTGAACCGCACCGCATGAACCGCAGGATTGATAAATGATGGCCGGCTGGCCCCTGGTCCAGTCCGCGAGTTTGTCGCTCATCGCACCCGCTCCAGGAACATGCTGACATGGGACGACAGCACGCCGCCGTCGCCGTGCAGCAGTGCGACCGAGGCGTCGCGGACCTGGCGGTTGCCGGCGCGTCCCGTCATCTGCAGATGGGTTTCGACCAGATGCGCCATCGCGCCACCGACGCCGCAATGGCCGTAACTGAGCAAGCCGCCATGGGTGTTGAGCGGCATGGCGCCGTCCCGGCCAAAATGCCCCGCGCGCACCCGCGCCGCCGCCTCGCCGCGTCCGGCGAGACCTAAATCTTCCAGCAGCATTGCCAGCGTGATGGTAAAACTGTCATAGACCGCCGCATAGCGCACATCGGATATCGCAAGGCCCGCCGCCGCCTTCGCCCTGGCGATCGCGATCTCGGCGCCGAGTTCGCTCAGGCGAGGCGCCGCCGTGACATGCTGATGGGTATGCGCCTGCGCGCAGCCGCGCACGCGCACGCCGGTCTCGCAGGTCGGCTCGCGGCTGACCACGAACGCCGCGCCGCCGTCAGACACCGGACAGCAATCCAGAAGTTTCAGCGGCATCGCCACCGGTTTTGAGGCCATCACATCGGCGACGCCGATCGGCTCGTGGAATTGCGCACCGGGATGGCTCGTCGCGTGCTGGCGCATCAGCACCGCGAACTCCGCGAGATCTTGCTGGGTCACGCCATATTCGTGCATGTAGCGCGACGCGACAAGGCCGTAATAGGCCGGGATCGTCGGTCCCAGCGTCACCTCGTAATCGGGATGGCCGACCTGGGCCAGCGCCTGGATCGAGGCGTCGCGGCTCTGCCCGGTGAGACGGTTTTCGCCGCCGACCACCAGCACATGTCTGGCGAGGCCGGCATCGACCAGATGATGCGCCAGCATGGTCATGGCGAGCCCGGTGGCGCCGCCGACCTGCACGGCGTGGGCATAGGACGGACGAATGCCAAAATGTTCGGCGAACACGGTCGCCAGCATGATGTGTGGCGAGACCGTGCTGTAGCCGCAGAGGATGCCGTCGATCTCGGATCGTTTCAGCCCGGCGTCGGCGATCGCAAGCTTCGCCGCCTGGCTCATCAGGTCGAGCGAGGACGAGCCTTCGTGCCTGCCGTAGGATGTCAGTCCGACGCCGGTGATGAAGCTCATGATCGCGATCCGACGTTTGGCTTCGTCATTCCGGGATGCGCCGCCAGGCGCAGACCCGGAATCTCGAGATTCCGGATTCGCATCTTCGATGCGCCCCGGAATGACGGTCGCAGAGATTCGCACATCTTCCCATCGATCCTCAATACGACTTCGGCAGGCCCAGCACCTTCTCGGCAATGAAACTGAGAATGAGCTGCGGGCTGATCGGGGCGATGCGCGGGATCAGGGATTCCCGCAAATAGCGCTCGACGTGATATTCTTTCGCATAGCCAAAGCCGCCATGGGTCATGACCGCCTGCTCGCAGGCATGAAAGCCCGCTTCGGCGGCGAGATATTTCGCGGCATTGGCGGCGGGCCCGCATGGCAGGCCCTGGTCGTATTGCCAGCCGGCGGACAGCACCATCAGCCAGGCGGCTTCCAGCTCCATCCAGTTTTTCGCCAGCGGATGCTGGATTCCCTGGTTCATGCCGATCGGGCGATTGAACACGATGCGGCCCTTCGCGTAAGCCGAGGCGCGCGACAGCGCGATCTTGCCGAGCCCGACCGCCTCGGCCGCGATCAAAATCCGCTCCGGATTCATGCCGTGCAGGATGTATTCGAAACCGCGGCCTTCTTCGCCGAGGCGATCTTGCACCGGGATCTCGAAATTCTCGAAAAACAATTCGTTGGAATCGACGGATTTGCGGCCCATCTTCTCGATCTCGTGCACCGCGACGCGCTTGCGGTCGAAATCGGTGTAGAACAGGCTCAACCCCTGCGTCGGGGTCTTCACCTCTTGCAGCGGCGTGGTGCGCGCCAGGAGCAGGATCTTGTTGGCGACCTGCGCGGTGGAAATCCAGACTTTTTGACCGTTGACGATGTAGCGGTCGCCCTTGCGCACGGCGCGGGTTTTCAACTGCGTGGTGTTGAGCCCGGTGTTCGGCTCGGTCACCGCAAAACAGGACTTGTCCGCACCGGAAATGATCGGCGGCAGCATGCGGGTGCACTGCTCGGCGGTGCCGAACACGACCACCGGATTGAGCCCGAACACGTTCATGTGCACGGCGGAGGCGCCGGACATGCCGGCGCCGGACTCCGAAATCGTCCGCATCATGATCGCGGCGTCGGTGATGCCGAGGCCCGAGCCGCCATACTCCTCCGGAATGCAGATGCCGAGCCAGCCGGCATCGGCCAGCGCGCGGTGGAAGTCGGCGGGATAGCCGCCCTCCTTGTCCTTCCTCAGCCAGTAGGTTTCGTCGAAACGCGAACAGATTTTCCCGACGGCGTCGCGGATCGATTCCTGATTGGCTGACAGCGCAAAATCCATCGGTCTCTAGTCCTGTGTGCTGGGCGCTCTGGTAATCCCGTCGCGCACCATCGCGGCAATCTGCTCGGGAGAAAAGCCCGCCTCCTGCAAGATTTCCGCGCTGTGCTCGCCCAGGCGCGGCGCCAGCCGCTTGGTCTCGACCGGCGTATCCGACCATTGCGCCGAAACCTTCATATTGCGAATCCGCCCCTCGGTCGGATGATCGATGACGGGAAAGAAATCGGTCGCGACGATGTGGGGATCCCGCAGCAGGCTTTCGAGGTCGTGCATCGGCATCACGGGCACGTCCGCCTTCTCCAGGATATCGCTCCATTCGGCGGTGGTTCTGGTTTCGAGGATGCGCGCCAGTTCGGCGTAGACCGTATCGATGTTGGCGGCGCGGCCGGCGAAGGTCGAAAATTTCGGATTGGCGCGAAGATCGTCGCGGCCGGTCGCCCTGAAAAAGTTCTCCCATTGCTTGTCATTGTAGACGATCACGCAGATATAGCCGTCCGATGTCCTGTAGGGCCGGCGATCCGGCGACAGGTGCCGCGCATAGCCGCCCTTGTCGAGCGGCGGCTCATAGGTGAGACCGCCCATGTGGTCGCCCATCACGAAGCCGGCCATGGTCTCGAACATCGGGATGTCCAGGCGCTGGCCGCGCCCGGTGCGGTTGCGATCGACGAGACTGGCGCAGATCGCGCCCACCGCCGTCAGCCCGACGATGCGATCGACCAGCGCATTGGGCACGTAGCGGGGAACGCCGTCGCTGGTCTGCGCCATCAGCGCCGGCAGCGCGGTCGCGCCCTGAATCAGGTCGTCATAGGCGGGTTTGGCGGCATAAGGCCCGTCCTGGCCAAAGCCGAATACGCCGGCATAGATCAGGCGCGGGTTGATTTCCGAGACCACATCATAGCCGAGTTGCAACCGCGCCATCGCCTGCGGGCGCACATTGTAGACCAGCACGTCGGCGGCGGCGATCAGCCGCAGCACGGCGCCGCGGCCCGCCGGTTTCTTGAGGTCGAGGCAGATCGAACGCTTGCCGCGGTTGGTATTGAGGAACACCGGTCCCATGCCGGGATGGCGGGTCGGCCCGATCTGCCGCGTCACGTCGCCGTCGAGCGATTCCACCTTGATGACATCGGCGCCGTAGTCGCCGAGCATCTGGGTGGCATAGGGCCCCATCAGCACGGTCGTCATGTCGATGACCTTGATGCCCTGCAATGGTCCCATGGTCTGGTTTGCTCCCCCGATATGTCGTTCCGGCCTAGTAACGGCAGCGCGTTGGGAAGATCAAGCGCGCCGGGCGTATGGGCGTATGCGCTGGAGACCAACAACCGGTGTCGTCCCTGCGAAAGCAGGGACCCATACGCCGTATATG
>NZ_JBAVNZ010000293.1:0-10894 GCF_049691595.1 Bradyrhizobium sp. | reverse complement strand
CACACATCGCATTGTGTGAATCGGGCATAAGGCAGCCTGGCACTTCCGCTGCGTCCGGGGGTGGCGCCTTATCGCCGCCCCGCATCCGGCTAGTCCCAAGTAACGACCCAATCGGAAGAATAAGCTCATTCATGGCCCCGACTGATTCGAACGTCCTGAAACTTGCTCCCGACGCGGGCGTTCCGCTCTTTCGGAGCGCACCGCATAATATCGAGGCGGAGCAAAGCCTGCTGGGCGCGATCCTGGTCAATAACGACGCGTTCTACCGGGTTTCCGACTTTCTGGAGCCAAAACACTTCTTCGAGCCGATCCATCAGACGATCTATGAGACCGCCAGCAGCCTGATCCGGATGGGCAAGGTCGCCACCCCGGTGACGCTCAAGACTTTCCTGCCGGCCGAGACCGATATCGGCGGCATGACGGTTGGCCAATACCTCGCCCGCCTCGCGGCCGAGGCGACCACCATCATCAACGCGCAGGATTACGGGCGGACCATCTACGAGTTGTCGCTGCGGCGCGACCTGATCCGGATCGGCGAGGACATGGTCAACGTCGCCTTCGACGCGCCGGTGGATTTTGCCCCGCGCGCGCAGATCGAGGACGCCGAGCGGCAGCTGTACGAGCTGGCCGAGACCGGCCGCTATGACGGCGGGTTCCAGCGGTTTGCGCAGGCGCTGACGATTGCCGTCGACATGGCGGCAAAGGCGTTCCAGCGCGACGGAAAGCTGTCCGGCATTGCCACCGGCCTGCGCGACCTCGATACCAAGATGGGCGGCCTGCAGCCTTCCGACCTCATCATCATCGCCGGACGCCCGGGCATGGGCAAGACCGCGCTGGCCACCAACATCGCCTACAACATCGCCAGGGCGCATCGCGCCGAGGTACAAGCCGACGGCACTATGAAATCGGTCAATGGCGGCATCGTCGGCTTCTTCTCCTGCGAAATGTCCGCCGAACAGCTCGCCACCCGTATCATCGCCGAGCGCACCGGAATCCCGTCGAGCTCGATCCGCCGCGGCGGCATCACCGAGACCGATTTCGAGAAGATCCGCGACTACTCGATCGAGCTGCAATCGCTGCCGTTCTATGTCGACGAGACCGGCGGCCTGTCGATTTCGCAGCTCACCGCGCGCGCGCGCCGGCTGAAGCGGCAAAAGGGTCTCGATCTGCTGGTGGTCGACTATATCCAGCTGTTGCAGGGCTCGGGCAAGCGTTCGGACAATCGCGTGCAGGAAGTCACGGAGATCACCACCGCCCTGAAAGCGATCGCCAAGGAGCTGAACGTTCCCGTGATCGCGCTGTCGCAATTATCGCGTCAGGTCGAAAACCGCGACGACAAGCGCCCGCAACTGTCGGACTTGCGCGAATCCGGCTCGATCGAGCAGGACGCCGACGTGGTGATGTTCGTGTACCGCGAGGAATACTATCTCGCCAACAAGGAGCCGCGCGCGGGCACCCCGGAATACGAGAAGTGGCAACTGGACATGTCGCTGGTCCACGGCAAGGCCGAAGTCATCATCGGCAAGCAGCGCCACGGCCCGACCGGCTCCGTCGAACTGCAATTCGAGGCCAGCATCACGCGGTTCGGCGACCTCGCGCAGGACGGCCACTTGCCGGATCGAAGCTACTGACACGGCCTGCGCGGTTGAACCGCCGCCGCACGGCGCGTAAAATGGCGCCATGAACGTCGCCCCCGATCCGAAATCGATCCCCGGAAGCTCCGTCCTCTCGCCCGAGGCGGACCAGGCCGCCGGGTTGGCCAGCGCGACCGGCGTGCTGACGGTCGATCTCGACGCCATCGTCGCCAACTGGCGCAAGCTCGAAAAGACCGCGGTTCCGGCCGAATGTGCCGGCGTGGTGAAGGCCGACGCCTATGGCTGCGGCGCCGATCAGGTCGCCCGCGCGCTCGCCGCCGCCGGCTGCAAGACGTTTTTCACCGCCACGCTCGACGAAGCACGGGTGGTCCGCGCGGCGGCGCCGCAGGCGTCGATCTACGCGCTCGACGGCCTCTTCCAGAATACCGGCGAAGCCTACGCCAGGATCGACTGCCGGCCCGTGATCGGCGATCTCAACGAACTCGCCGAATGGGACGTGTTCTGCCGCCGCTCCGGCTGGAACGGCGGCGCGGCCATTCACATCGACACCGGCATGAACCGGCTCGGCCTGACCGTCGCGGAAGCGCAAGGCATCATTCCGCGCATCAACGCCGGCGACCACGGCATCACGCTGGTGATGAGCCACCTCGCCTGCGCCGAACAGCTCCACAACCCCTTAAACGCCCGGCAGCTTGCGGCCTTCCGCGAGATCGCGAGCCTGTTTTCCGGCGTGCCCGCATCGCTGTCGAATTCCTCCGGCGTGTTTCTCGGCGCGCCATTCCAGTTCGACCTGGTGCGGCCGGGCGCAGCCCTCTACGGCGTCAATCCGACGCCAGAGGCCGACAATCCGATGCGGCCGGTGGTCGATCTCAAGGCGCGCATCGTGCAGATCCGCAACATCGAGCGCGGCGAGACCGTGGGCTACGGCGGCACCTGGACCGCGCGGCGGCCGACACGGCTCGCAATCGTTTCGGCCGGCTATGCCGACGGCTATTTCCGCGCCGCCAGCGCCAATGACGGCACCCGCGGCGCCGAGGTCGTGGTCGCGGGCAGGCGCTGCCCGATCGCAGGCCGGGTCTCGATGGACCTGATCGCGGTCGACATCACCGATCTCGACAAGAACGCCGCGCGCCGCGGTCATCTGGTGACGCTGATCGGCGAAGGCATCACCGTCGATGAACTCGCGCATCACTTCGGCACCATCGGTTATGAAGTGCTGACCAGCCTCGGCCGGCGCTATGCGCGGGTCTACAAGGGCGGCCACGGCGCGGCGGAACCCGCGGCCGAACCGCCCGCCGCTTCCGGCTAGATCGGAACCGGCATGTTCCGGCGATCCGGCATCGAACGGCGGCTTCGGATCGTATTCGATCAATAGCTGCGTTCACCTCAAAATATCGAAAACAACCCCATGCAAAGTAGCCGTTGCTGGCATGATGCCTTGAGCGACGGTGCGAAAATATTTGACACGACGGGCAAATCAGCGGCACTCCTCCATCATTTCGTGACCCGCAAGCCAATAACCTCCAGATCAATATCGCCTGTCGGTTTCCGTGCGCCGATGCTATGCTGTCGATCCTGAGGGAGATCATGATGCGCATTCCGGCTTTGGCGATCTTGACGACCGTCCCGATTTTGATGGCAGCGCCGACTCTGGCCCAAACCTATAGCCCGGACTATCCGGTCTGCCTCGAGGTCGTATCCATAGACGGCGGCCTCTACATCGAGTGCGGTTATACCTCGTTGGCGCAGTGTGCCCAGTCGGCATCGGGCCGCGCCGCCCAGTGCATCATCAACCCGTATTACCCGGGCACAAGGGCGTTGCCGGGACGACGAGACCGGCGGCATCCTCGCGTCTACTAAACATGATCTTGCGACGGCTTGTCCGGCGTCATCCGGGTCGGTTTCATCACACAATCCTGTAAGCCTTGCCTGTAAGCCTTGCCTGTAAGTTTTGGCCTGCTTCCGGCGCGGTGCCGATGGCGAATAGAAGTGCGACGACCGCACATGGCAAATGCCGCAATCCGCGGCATCATGCGCCCATGAGAATCGCGACCTTCAACATCAACAATATCAACCGGCGCCTGCCCAACCTGCTGCGGTGGCTGCGCGCGGCGAAACCCGACATCGTCGCCTTGCAGGAACTGAAATCCACCGACGCCGAATTTCCCATCCATACCATCGACAAGGCCGGCTATGGCGCGGTGTGGCACGGGCAGAAGACCTGGAACGGCGTCGCGATCCTGGCGCGAAAGGCCGATCCGGTGCTGATCCGGACGGCGCTACCCGGCGACAGCCGCGACCACGAGGCGCGCTATATCGAGGCCGCCGTCAGCGGCATCATCATCACCAGCATCTATCTGCCGAACGGCAACCCGCAGCCCGGACCGAAATTCGATTACAAGCTCGCCTGGTTCAGGCGGCTGCAGGCGCATGCCGTGAAATTCATCAAGCAGGACATCCCCGCCGTGCTCGCCGGCGATTACAACGTCGCACCAACGGAGCTCGACATCTATCCGACCCGGTCATGGGACAAGGATGCACTGATCCAGCCCAAAAGCCGCGCCGCGTTCCAATCGCTGCTCGCGCAGGGCTGGACCGATTCGATCCGCGCGCGGCATCCCGCAAAGCCGATGTTCACCTTCTGGGACTACAAGCGCAACCGCTGGGCACGCGACGCCGGACTGCGGCTCGATCATCTGCTCGTCAGTCCCGTGCTCGCACCTCGCCTGACGAAAGCCGGCGTCGACCGCAAGGTGCGCGGCGAGGACGGCGCCAGCGACCACGCGCCGGCCTGGATCGAGCTGAAGTAGCGTGCGTCGCCGCGGACTTTCACGACAACGCGCTGAAGCGCCATTCGCCTGGCGCCGCGACCACCACATGCTCCCCGTCTGTCTCCAGGGTTTATCCGGCAGTCATGTGGTTGTTAAAGACGCTGGCTATAGCTCCGGCATGAGCTACGAAGCCGCCACCATCGCCACGCTGCGACGCGCCCTCGACGAGGTGATCCACGACAGCCGGTTCCGCCATCGCAAGTCGGCGTCGGCGCTCGAGATTGCCGAGCATCTTCTGGCGCTGGCGGCGGCGGGCGAGCGCGACCTGGAAAGACTGAAGGCGTCGGCCTTCGGGAAGCTGGCCGGAAACGCCGGGCGGGTCCCGAGCGAGGCTGCCTGAGCCCAACAATGGCTCGCCCGAGATCGCTTTCAGCCGTGAATTGAGATGTCCGGCGATCAGGGGCGTGCGCCGGGCGCTGTCGTCGAATTGCCGTGCACCATTTGAATGAATCCCGCGGCAATCGCTTGTTTCGGGCTGGACCTGGACTTCGAAACCGCCGACGAAGTGACACGCGTCACATCGAATTCGTAACGGGCCGCGGATCAATGCTGCCCCGAGCGCCATTCAAAACGTCCGAGCCAGGAGGAATACATGAACAGGGGAATTGTCACCGCGGCCATCATCGCTCTGGTCGCGCTCGCCGTCATCTTCGGAAGCTGGTACACGGTCGATCAGACCGAGCGCGGCGTCCTGCTGCGGAACGGCGCGGTGATCGGCACCGCGCAGCCGGGTCTCGGCTTCAAGATCCCCGTGATCGACAGCGTCGAGAAGGTCAGCGTCAAGACCATCACCTATTCGTGGGACAAGATGAACTCCTATTCCTTCGACCAGCAGCCGGCCGACCTCAAGATCAGCGTCACCTTGCGCGCATCGCCGGACAAGGTCGCCGATCTCTATGCGAAATTCGGCAGGCTCGACACCGCGGTCAACCAGGTCGTGAGCCCGGTGGTGAACCAGCAGGTCAAGGTGGTGTTCGGCCGCTACACCGCGGTCAAGGCGATCCAGGAGCGCGGTCCCCTCAACAGCGCGATCAAGGACGCCATCACGACGACGCTCAGGGATGATCCGATGATCATCATCGAGAGCGTGCAGCTCGAAAACATCGAGTTCAGCGCCAACTATCTGCATTCGATCGAGCAGCGCATGCTGGCCGAGGTCGAGGTGCAAAAGCTGCAGCAGAACGCCGAGCGCGAAAAGGTCCAGGCCCAGATCACCGTGACGCAGGCGATGGCGAAGGCCAACGCGGTGCGCGCCGAGGCCCAGGCCAACGCCGACGCCACAAGGCTGAACGGCGAAGCGCGGGCGACCAACATCCGGCTGACCGGCGAGGCCGAAGCCGCCGCCATCGAGGCCCGCGCCAAAGCGCTCGGCACCAACCCAAACCTAGTTACGCTGGTGCAGGCCGAGCGCTGGAACGGCGTGCTGCCGACCACGATGGTGCCGGGCTCGGCGGTGCCGTTCGTGTCGGTGAAATAGGGATTGGGTGTGCGGGATGGTGATGCCCCAGGCATCGCCGTCCCAACGTTCGAGGGGCTGATCGCCAAGCACAGCGTGCTGCGGCGGAAGCCGCCCGTGCTTCGGCTTGCCAGGAATGGTATCATGCACGGCATGATCCGGTTTGTGGCAAGACGGAGAAGATGTTTTGAGCGCAGTGGCGGAAGCGGCTGATATCCCCTATTCCGGCGAACGGGGTCCAAGGCAAACCGACATCCGGCAAGACACCCTGAAATTCGCCGAGGCTGCCCTTGCCGACAGCAAGCGTGAGGGCCTGCTGCTCGCGGTTCGCGCGCGCTGGGTCGCGCTGACGGTGATTACCGTGATCCTGCCGATCATCAATCCGAATTGGGACGTGATCTATTACATCCTGATGCTCGGCTTGTTTGCCGCGATCGGCTGGGCCCAGCTAAAGATCGGCAAGGTCGCCGGCCGATCGCGGCCTGAGCTCTTCTTGATGTTTTGCGATCTGGCGCTGCTGACCTTCATCAGCGTGGTTCCCAATCCCTGGAGCACGGTGAACTGGCCGATCGGAATGCAATTCCGGTTCGACAGTTTCATCTACTTCTTTATTCTGCTTGCCACCGCGACGCTGGCCTATTCGTGGCGAACGGTCGCCGCGATGGGCATCTGGACAGCGGCTCTGTGGGTGGTCGGCTTCGGCTGGGCTTACCTGCAGCCGGAAACCCACGCCGCGCTGTCGGAACGGGTGAAAGCGGCCATCGGGTCCGATGTCAGAATGTTCGATATTCTGGACCCCGCGGCGATCGGTATCGGGGCGCGGTTCCAGCAAATCACCGTCTTCCTGATCGTCGCCATGACCTTGGCGCTTGCGGCCCGGCGTTCGAATGCGCTGCTGATCAGCCATGCCGGGATTGAGCGCGAACGGACCAATCTGGCGCGTTACTTTTCGCCGAATGTCGTGGAGGAATTGTCCAGAAACGACGAGCCCCTCAAGCAGGTCAGAAAACAGAATGTCGCGGTTCTTTTCGCCGACATCGTCGGCTTTACGCCATTTGCCGACCGCCGTAGCCCGGAGGCCGTGATCGCCACGCTGCGGCTGTTTCACGCGCGGATGGAGCGCGAAGTATTCCGGCATAGCGGGACGCTGGACAAATACCTCGGTGATGGATTGATGGCGACGTTCGGCACGCCATTCGTTGGCGACGCCGACGCCGGAAACGCATTGCGTTGCGCGCAGGCCATGCTTGGCTCGATCGACGATATGAACCTCGAGCGGAAAAATCGCGGCGAACCGCCGATCCAGGTGAGCCTCGGGCTGCATTATGGTCCGGTGGTGCTGGGTGATATCGGCCAGAACCGGCTCGAATTCGCGGTTATCGGCACCACGGTGAATGCGGCGAGCCGTCTTGAGTCGCTTACCCGCGAATTGGGATGTGTCATGGTGGCCAGCGACGATTTGGTGCGACAGGCGCGGGTGGAGACCACGAGTTCGAACGCCGACTTCATGCATCTTGTCGAGAAGCCGGCGCAAGCCGTTCGCGGGCTTGAACATCCCGTCGGCATCTGGACCCGCGCCAGCAACGCGCGTTGATCGCGCGGTGCCGCGGCTCGACCTCGACTATGCTGAGATGATGCCTTTCGGGGATCCCGCTCGCAGCGCGCTTTTTCGTGCTATGGACGCAACCCAGGCAGCCCAACAGCGATCTCCCGATGCCCAAATCCACCCTCTCCTTCGTCTGCCAGAACTGCGGTGCCGCGCATAACCGCTGGCAGGGCAAGTGCGAGTCCTGCGGCGAGTGGAACACGCTGGCGGAGGAGGATTTAACCGGCGCGACGGCGATGCCGGTCTCTATCCGCTCAAAGCGCAAGGGCTGCGTATTCAAGCTGGAATCCTCGACCGGCAAGAGAGACCTGAGGTCGATATCTGAAGCGCTACCAGGCATTTGTCGGCCAAATCATCAAAAGCGCCTCGACATTTAAAAAATATGTTCTATATTTGTTCTCTATGAAAACCCAGCGTATTCGGGACCCCATTCATGGCCTCATCGTCTTTGATAGCGAGGGTCTGGTCGATGAATGCGTCTGGGCGCTGCTCAACACTCCTGACGTCCAGCGTCTTCGCCGTATCAAACAGCTTGGCGTTTCCGAATTCGTATTTCCGTCTGCAAGTCACACGCGCTTTTCGCACTCGATCGGTGTGTTTCATAATGCTCGACGGCTGGTGAGCATTATCAAACGCGAGATCGGATTAGGGCGTGTTGCCGGGAACTTTAACGAGGAGCGCGCGAAGATTGCCCTGTTTGCCGCCCTCCTTCACGACATCGGACACGGCCCCTTCAGTCATGCGTTTGAGGAGGCTCGTAAGGCGTTAGCCACAGAACGTGGGGACACGGCGGCAAAGACGAGAGTCCGCAACCACGAGGCTTTTACAGCCGAAATGATCGAGGACCAATCCGGTCAGATCGCTCAAATACTGGAGTCGTCAGGCGTTTCCGCCAAGAGCGTCGCTGATCTGGTCGCCGCCGAAATACCAGCGGACATGTACCATGCCGTGGTGTCGAGTTCATTCGACGCGGATCGTCTCGACTATCTCGTTCGCGATCGCTACATGACGGGCACCGGAGCTGGCGCGATCGACCTGGATTGGCTGATGGACAACGTCCGTGTCGCGCAAATTAATTTTGCGCCTGATGCGGACGGTGGCGACCCCATCTACGAACATAGTTTCTGTCTCGGATACAAGGCTCGCGATGCAGCGGAAGATTTTCTGTTGGCGCGATACAGGCTTTACACCAATGTCTATTTGCACAAGACGACGCGCGGAATCGAGCAAATGGTCTCGGCTTTTTTCCGGCTCGTCGCTCGCGAAGTAGCTGAAAGCAGTCGCATCAGCGGTCTGCCTGACGACCACCCTCTGGTTCGATTTTTCTCACCAGGGGGCGACGTCATCGCGAATTATAGAGCCTTGGATGACACTGTCGTTTGGGGAGCGATTCACACGTTGGCGCGGGCAGGTGCTGGCGCTGCCAAAAATATTGCCGGAAGAATTCTTAACCGGAACAGGCCGATCTGCCTCGACGTTCAACACGCCTTTCCGGAAGACGTCGAAAGGCAGCGGCGGCTCAAACATGCCCTGGATGCAAGATTCAAATCTGAGCTTGGCGAGAACGTATTCCGGGATTCAGCCAAACTGTCGATTTATGGCGAAATAGGCGCGGACGATGGGCGAGCCCAAAAGCGCCTGATGATCCAGACGACAGACGATAATCTCAAGGAAATCACGGATTTCAAGGACGCCACCGTTGCCGGTTCCGATCGGCAGCGAGCGCTCGAGCGCTACTACTTTCTTGGTGAATCGGACTTCAGAATCGCTGTAAGTGTAATCGATTCGGTCAAAGGGAGGCGCGCATGACTGTCGATATTCCGAGCCTCGTGGTGGCTGCGGGCGGTGAGATCGTTGGAAAAATTCGGCTGCAAAAGGTCTTTTATTTGCTCGATCAAATGGGCCTCAACAGCGGGTTCTCGTACGAATACTTTCATTACGGTCCCTACTCCGAGGATTTGGCCGAACGAGTCGAAGACGATGTTATTTTTGGCCAGCTGCACGCTGACCAACGTCGGCGGCTGAGCGATGGCGTTCCCTACCTTGCATATTCCGCCAAGGTGTCAGGGGATGGTGACGTACTTGGAACTCGTATGCCGTTTGATCGTATCCAGACTGCGCTCGTCGAAATGCAACGGCGCTCAGCCACCGTTCTTGAACTTGCTGCAACCATTCACTGGCTGGCTGTCATGGAAGGTATTCCTGATTGGAAGACCGAGTTGATTCGACGCAAGGGCGCCAAGACACATAATAATCGTGATCAGCAAGCTGTTGAACTGTTGCGAACGCTTGGATTGCCGCCCGCTGTCGGCTTATCCGCGCAAGCCTGAATTTTATTTCCTCGAGCCAATGGCAGTGATTTGAAGCTGCGGTACGTCAGCCAGGATTCCGATGCCCAAATCCGCCCTCTCCTTCGTCTGCCAGAACTGCGGCGCCGCGCATAACCGCTGGCAGGGCAAGTGCGAGTCCTGCGGCGAGTGGAACACGCTGGCCGAGGAGGATTTAACCGGCGCGACCTTGATGCCGGTCTCGATCCGCTCAAGGCGCAAGGGCCGGCTGTTCAAGCTGGAATCGCTGACCGGCAAGAGCGTCGAGGCCCCTCGCCTGTCCTCCGGGATGGCCGAGCTTGATCGCGTCACCGGCGGCGGCTTTGTCCGCGGCTCGGTGCTTTTGGTCGGCGGCGATCCCGGCATCGGCAAGTCGACCCTTCTGACGCAGGCCACCAGCCTGCTCGCCCGCGCCGGCCATCGCGCGGTCTATATTTCCGGCGAAGAAGCGGTGGCGCAGGTGCGGCTGCGCGCCGAGCGGCTGGGCCTGGCCGACGCGCCGGTGCAACTCGCGGCCGAAACCTCGGTCGAGGACATCGTCTCGACGCTCTCCGAAGGCACGGTGCCGCGCCTGATCGTGATCGACTCGATCCAGACCATGTGGACCGATACAGTCGAATCCGCGCCGGGCACCGTGACCCAGGTCCGTGCCTCGGCGCAGGCGCTGATTCGCTTTGCCAAGAAATCCGGCGCCGCGATCATCCTGGTCGGCCACGTGACCAAGGACGGCCAGATCGCCGGCCCCCGCGTGGTCGAGCACATGGTCGACGCCGTGCTGTCGTTCGAGGGCGAAGGCTCGCAGCAGTTCCGCATTTTGCGCGCGGTGAAAAACCGGTTCGGCCCGACCGACGAGATCGGCGTGTTCGAGATGACGGGCCTGGGCCTGCGCGAAGTCGCCAACCCTTCCGAGCTGTTCCTGTCGGAACGCGATCTCGGCAGTCCGGGCACGGCCGTGTTCGCCGGGATCGAGGGCACCCGCCCGGTGCTGGTGGAACTGCTGGCGCTGGTGCCCCCGACCTCGCTCGGCACCCCACGGCGCGCCGTGGTGGGCTGGGACCCGAGCCGGCTGTCGATGGTGC
>NZ_JBAVNZ010000292.1:0-2046 GCF_049691595.1 Bradyrhizobium sp. | reverse complement strand
CCTCCGGGCTGCGCAAGGGCGGCAGCGTCAATTTCGCCGGCATCCGCGTCGGCGAGGTGGTGTCGCTGAAGCTCGACAACCCGCGCCGGGTGGTCGCGCTGACCATGATCGACGGCAACACGCCGGTGCGCAGGGATACCCAGGTCGGCCTCGAATTCCAGGGGCTGACGGGCATCGCCGCGATCTCGTTCACCGGCGGCTCGCTCGATGCGCCGCCCGTTCCGCTCGGCGCCGACGGCATTCCGGAACTGACGGCCGATCCGGATGGCCTGCTGGATGTGCAGGAAAAGATTCGCATCGCGCTGCGCAATGTCGACAGGGTTATCGCCGACAATGAAGTCGCGGTGAAGGACACGCTGCGCAATTTCGAGTCGTTCACCGCGTCGCTTTCCGGCAATGGCGCGCGGATCACCAGCATCATCAGCGCCGCCGAATCCGGCGTCAGCGCCGTCGACAGCGGCATGACCAGGACCCAGGATTTCCTGAAGGGTCTCGGAAGCGACAAATATGACGGCGAACTGCTGCCGACCATCGTCTCGCTGCGTGAGCTGATCGAGAGCTTTGACAAGAAGTCCGCCGCGCTGATGGCCGACACGCGAAAAATGCTCGGCGACATCAGCCAGTCCGTCACCAAGACCGACCAGAAATTCGGCGGGCCCGGCGGCAGGCGGTAACGTGCCCGCTGCCCACAAACAAGACAACGGAAAACGCCTGACGTGCTCGACAAGACCCCGGTGACATCTGCCCCGCCGCCGACCGCGACCCGCGCCACCAGCGCCGTGCCGCGCGCGCTGCGGCGCTACCTTGCGCTCGACGATTTCGAGCCGGCCGCGCGGCGGCTTCTGCCGAAATTCCTCCACGGCTACATCGCCGGCGGTGCCGAAACCGACGCCGCGGTTCGCGACAATCGACGGGCTTTCGACGAATACGGTTTTGTACCGCGCGTGCTCAACGACGTCTCCGGCCGCGACCAGACCGCGACCTTGTTCGGCAAGACCTGGGCGTCGCCGTTCGGCATTCCGCCGATGGGCTCGGCCGCGCTCTGCGCCTATCGCGGCGACATCGTGCTGGCGCGCGCGGCGGCCGCGATGAAGGTGCCGATGATCCTCAGCGCCTCGTCCCTGATCGCGCTGGAGGACGTCCGCCGCGAGAATCAGGCGGCATGGTACCAGGCCTATCTGGCCGGGGTGCCCGCACGCATCGAGCCGCTGGTCGATCGCGTGGCGGCGGCCGGCTACGACACCTTCGTCGTCACCGCCGACGTCCCGGTGCCGCCGAACCGCGAGAACAACATCCGCAACGGCTTTCAGGTGCCGATGGCGATCACGCCGCGCGTCGCCTGGGATACCCTGACGCACCCGCACTGGCTGTTCCGCACCTGGGCGCGCACGGTAATGAACCACGGCATGCCGCATTTCGAGAACATGGACGCCAAACGAGGCCCGCCGGCGCTGTCGAAAAGCCTGATGCGCAATATCGGCCATCGCGATCAGCTCGCCTGGAAGCATGTCGAACTGATCCGCCGCCGCTGGAAAGGCAAGCTCGTCGTCAAGGGCCTGATCGCGCCGCAGGACGCGCGCATCGCCCGCGAATGCGGCGTCGATGGCGTGATTGTCTCCAACCATGGCGGCCGCCAGCTCGATTACACGATGTCGGCGCTGCGCACCCTGCCCGAGATCGCGGCCCAGGCGAACGGCATGACCGTGATGCTCGACGGCGGCGTAAGGCGCGGCACCGATGTCATCAAGGCCCTGGCGCTCGGCGCGCATTTCGTCTTCATCGGCCGGCCGTTCCTGTATGCGGCGGTCGTCGGCGGCGAGCCCGCCGTGCGGCGAGCCATCAGCCTGCTGCGCGACGAGATCGACCGCGACCTGGCGCTATTGGGGATACGCAGCGTCGGTGAGATCACGCCGGAGCTGGTGCGGAAGTTCTAGGCGAAAATCTCAATACGCCATTGCGAGTTCTGTACCGACCTGACGGCCGACCCTGGTGGATGAAACAACGAACCGCGGGGTGGATCTCACGTTTTTCCGGAACCAATAGAAT
>NZ_JBAVNZ010000291.1:0-5093 GCF_049691595.1 Bradyrhizobium sp. | reverse complement strand
TGCGCTGCTGGGGCGAGAACTCGGGTTGCGCGTAATGGGGATCGGGCGGAGGTGGCGCGGGCGGCGGCGGCTGATCGAGATGTTGTCGGACGGCCTCTTGCACGGCAAATCCGAAGCGGCGCGGGAGGCCGGCGTCAGCGCCGGCGTGATCGACGGGCTTGTCGATGAGGGCACGCTGACGATCGAGACAATGCCGCCGCCGCCCGCGCCACCTCCGCCCGATCCCCATTACGCGCAACCCGAGTTCTCGCCCCAGCAGCGCAGCGCGGTCGACGCCATGCGGGCGCTGGCGGCCAATGGCAGCTTTCACGTCGCGCTGCTCGACGGCGTCACCGGCTCGGGCAAGACCGAAGTGTATTTCGAGGCGGTCGCCGAGATCATCGGCCGCGGCAAGCAGTCGCTGATCCTGATGCCGGAGATCGCGCTGACCGGGCAATTCCTCGATCGTTTCGCGCAGCGGTTCGGCGTGCGTCCGCTGGAATGGCATTCCGAGCTGACGCCGCGCACCCGCGCCCGCAATTGGGCCGCGATCTCCGCGGGACAGGCGCCGGTCGTGGTCGGCGCGCGCTCGGCGCTGTTCCTGCCCTATGCCGATCTCGGGCTGATCATCGTCGATGAAGAGCACGACCAGGCCTACAAGCAGGACGACGGCGTGCATTATCATGCCCGCGACATGGCGGTGGTGCGCGCGCATATCGCCAAGATCCCGATCGTGCTGGCCTCCGCGACGCCGTCGGTCGAGACCGAGGTCAACGCCCGCAAGGGCCGTTATCAGCGCGTGGCGCTGCCGTCGCGGTTCGGCGGCCAGCACATGCCGCAGATCGAGGCGATCGACCTGCGCCGCGAAGCGCCGCCGCGCGGACGTTTCATCTCGCCGCGATTGGCCGGGCATATCGGAAACGCGATCGAACGGCGTGAACAGGCGCTGTTATTCCTCAATCGCCGCGGCTATGCGCCTTTGACCCTGTGCCGGGCCTGCGGGCACCGCTTTGCCTGCACCATCTGCGACGCCTGGCTGGTCGATCACCGCTTTCGCCAGCGGCTGGTCTGTCACCATTGCGGCTTCTCGATGCCGCGGCCGCCTGTCTGCCCGCATTGCGCGGCGGAGCAATCGCTGGTCGCGGTCGGGCCCGGCGTCGAGCGGCTGCAGGAGGAGGCTGCCGCACTGTTTCCGGAAGCGCGCACCATGGTGCTGTCGAGCGACCTGATCACCTCGATCGAGACCATGCGCAGCGAATTGAACGAGATCGCCGAGGGCCGTGTCGACATCATCATCGGCACGCAACTGGTGGCCAAGGGGCACAACTTTCCGCGGCTCAATCTGGTCGGCGTGGTCGATGCGGATCTCGGCTTGAGCAATGGCGATCCGCGCGCCGCCGAGCGGACCTTTCAATTGCTGAACCAGGTGATCGGGCGCGCCGGGCGCGATCGGGGCCGTGGCGTCGGCTATCTGCAGACCCACCAGCCCGAACATCCCGTGATGAAGGCGCTGGTGGCCTGCGATCGCGAGGCATTTTACTTGAGCGAAATCGCGGCCCGCGAACGCACCGGCTATCCACCGTTCGGCCGGCTCGCCAGCCTGATCATCTCCGCCGGGGATCGGTCGACGGCGGAGAGCTTTGCGCGCCGGCTGGCCGTGGTGGCGCCGATCGACGCGCGGATCCAGGTGCTGGGTCCCGCCGAAGCCCCGCTCGCGCTGATCAGGGGCCGCTACCGTTTCCGGCTTCTGGTGAAGTCGCAGCGCAATGTCGACCTGTCGGACTATTTGCGCGAATGGCTCGCGGCAGGCGCCAAGACCAAGGGCAATCTCAAGCTCGAAGTCGACGTCGATCCGCAGAGCTTTTTGTAGCGGGGCGACGGGAAAGTCGCTCTCACCGTCGAATGTCATAAGAAAGCCCGCCGTCATTTACGACGGCGGGCTTGATCGGTACGCGGAAAGATCCACGACCGTACGCTACGCAACGCTTACCGAACGTGTTGGAATCGGAAGAGACGTATTGGATCTCTTACGAGACGATTTCGGCGGTAACGTGGCCGACCCCGGCGCCGGTCAGGCCGACCGCACGGGCGGCGCCGGTCGAAAGATCGAGTACCCGGCCGCGGATGAACGGGCCACGGTCGTTGACGGTGACGACGACGCTGCGGCCGCGATGGGTCACCCGCAACTTGGTGCCGAACGGCAGCGAGCGGTGGGCGCAGGTCAGGGCGTTCTGGTCGAAGCGCTGGCCTGAGGCGGTCTTGCTGCCGGATTCATTGCCGTAAAAGGAGGCGATGCCCGAGAAACTGCGCCCGGAGCCCGCAGAGGGGCCCATCAAGGCATTGGCGTCGCGCCAGGAAGCGCCCTCGGATGCGACATGGGCGTGGTGGGCATGATGATGGCGATGATGGTGCCTGGACTTGGCGGAAGCTTCGGCGACGCTGCCACCGACCAGGAGAGTTGCGGCGACAAGAGCGAGCGCCGTGCGCGACCAGGTTTTGTTTCCCAGCGCAGAGTTCTTGGAATTCAACATATAATCAGTCCTCAAAGAGTATTGCCACATGGGTGACAAGTGGAACCCCCGTCCCGTTGCGAATGGGCGTCGTTTGGTTGCGCAATGAGGCATGAATTGGGCAGTAAATCTGAAATTTATCCGGCTTAGACACTTGCTGATGAGATAAATAATCAGAGGATATTCCGTAATCTTTGACAATAACGATTCATAAACCAGTTAATTACTATACAATACTTAAGAACGAAGTCTTCGACGCCGATGCCCAGGTTTTCGCGCAAGTAATCGGCGAATGAAGCCAACAGACCGGTTCGGCGCCGGAAGCCTCAGAGCATGGCGCCCATGCAAATGCGCAGGGAATGGATTGAGAGCCAGCCGACGGCGGCGTGGGACCGTCAGGCAAATTCGGGGCAGCCGAACAGGTGTTCAGAAGGTGCTGAGCTGGCTGAAAAAATCGACATGCGCCAAGCCATCGCCCGCAGGCGCCGTCATGTTGCACCTGCGCGCTCGCTATGTTAGCAAAGCCGCGATTTTACCGGTCCCGGTACTTCCTGTGCCGGTCGAAAATCGAAGTCCCGCTTGAATTCCAAGGGCTTGGATCGCTTGGCGCCGCTTTTTGGCGACGGTTTTTCCCTTGCGAGTTTGACAGCTAAAAAAGAGCGCGTCCGTGGCTGCTGCAGATCCGTCCGTTTCGGGAGTGTCCGGTCGTTACGCAACGGCCCTGTTCGAGTTGGCGCGGGACGAGAAATCCGTCGACGCGGTGAAAGCCGATCTCGATCGCTTCGATGCCATGCTGACCGAGAGCGCCGATCTGAAGCGCCTCGTTCGCAGCCCGGTATTTTCCGCCGACGCGCAGTCGAAGGCGCTCGCTGCGGTGCTCGACAGGGCGGCGATAACAGGCACTTCCGCGAAATTCCTGAAAGTGCTGACCGCCAATCGCCGGCTGTTTGCCGTCTCCGACGTGATCCGCGCCTTCCGCGCGCTGGTGGCGAAGTTCAAGGGCGAGGCGACCGCCGACGTCACCGTCGCCGAGCAGCTTACCGACAGGAATCTCGACGCTCTCAAGACCGCGCTGAAATCGGTGACGGGCAAGGACGTCGCGCTCAACGTGAAAGTCGATCCCTCCATCATCGGCGGCCTTGTGGTCAAGCTCGGCAGCCGCATGGTGGATAGTTCGCTTCGCACCAAACTCAATTCGATCAAGCACGCGATGAAAGAGGCAGGCTGATGGACATCCGCGCCGCGGAAATTTCCGCGATCCTCAAGGAGCAGATCAAGAATTTCGGCCAGGAGGCCGAGGTTACCGAGGTCGGGCAGGTGCTGTCCGTCGGCGACGGCATTGCCCGCGTCTACGGTCTCGACAACGTCCAGGCCGGCGAGATGGTCGAGTTCGAGAACGGCACCCGCGGCATGGCGCTCAATCTCGAGACCGACAATGTCGGTATCGTTATTTTCGGCGCCGACCGCGAGATCAAGGAAGGCCAGACCGTCAAGCGCACCCGCGCCATCGTCGACACGCCGGTCGGCAAGGGCCTGCTCGGCCGCGTGGTCGATGCGCTCGGCAATCCGATCGACGGCAAGGGCCCGATCAAGGCCGACAAGCGCATGCGCGTCGACGTCAAGGCGCCCGGCATCATTCCGCGCAAATCGGTCAACGAGCCGATGGCGACCGGCCTCAAGGCGATCGATGCGCTGATCCCGATCGGCCGCGGCCAGCGCGAACTGATCATCGGCGACCGCCAGACTGGCAAGACCGCGATCGCGCTCGATACGATTCTGAACCAGAAACCGCTCAACGCGCAGCCCGACGAGAAGATCAAGCTGTATTGCGTCTATGTCGCGATCGGCCAGAAGCGCTCCACCGTCGCCCAGTTCGTCAAGGTGCTCGAAGAGCAGGGTGCACTGGAATATTCGGTCGTGATCGCCGCCACCGCCTCCGATCCGGCGCCGATGCAGTACATCGCGCCGTTCACCGGCTGCACCATGGGCGAATATTTCCGCGACAACGGCATGCACGCCGTCATCATCTATGACGATCTGTCGAAACAGGCGGTCGCCTATCGCCAGATGTCGCTGTTGCTGCGCCGTCCGCCGGGCCGCGAAGCCTATCCTGGCG
The DNA here is from genome assembly GCF_049691595.1 of Bradyrhizobium sp. GTDB lineage: Bacteria > Pseudomonadota > Alphaproteobacteria > Rhizobiales > Xanthobacteraceae > Bradyrhizobium. The sequence continues at coordinate 488 of NZ_JBAVNZ010000291.1, read as the reverse complement.
ACGTGTTCTATCTGCATTCCCGCCTGCTCGAGCGCGCCGCCAAGCTGAACGACGAGCACGGCTCGGGCTCGCTGACCGCGCTGCCGGTGATTGAAACCCAGTCCAACGACGTGTCGGCCTACATCCCGACCAACGTGATTTCGATCACCGACGGCCAGATCTTCCTGGAAACCGATTTGTTCTTCCAGGGCATCCGTCCCGCGGTCAATGTCGGCCTGTCGGTGTCGCGCGTCGGATCGTCGGCGCAGACCAAGGCGATGAAAAAGGTCGCCGGCAGGATCAAGGGCGAGCTGGCGCAGTACCGCGAAATGGCGGCGTTCGCGCAGTTCGGAAGCGACCTCGACGCCTCGACGCAACGCCTGCTCAACCGTGGCTCGCGCCTGACCGAGCTGCTGAAGCAGCCGCAGTTCTCGCCGCTGAAGATGGAAGAGCAGGTCGCCGTGATCTACGCAGGCGTGAACGGCTATCTCGACCAGATGCCGGTCAAC
>NZ_JBAVNZ010000290.1:0-1544 GCF_049691595.1 Bradyrhizobium sp. | reverse complement strand
CCTATGTGAAGCCCGGCGACCACGTCGTGACCTGCCTGTCGGTGTTCTGCGGCACCTGCGACAACTGCACCACCGGCCGCACCGTGCTGTGCACCGACACGACGGTAAAAATGCTGCCCGGCCAGTCCAATCGGTTGTCATGGGCGCGGTCGGAGAAGCTCCATCAGTTCCTCAATCTCTCGTCCTTCGCCGAACAGATGCTGGTGCACGAAAATGCCATCGTCAAGATCCGCAAGGACATGCCGCTCGAACTGGCGGCGCTGATCGGCTGCGGCGTCATCACGGGCTATGGCGCGGTGGTGAACACGGCAAAAGTCCAGGCCGGCGAGAATGTGGTGGTGATCGGCTGCGGCGGCGTCGGCATGGCCGCGATCAACGGCGCCGCGATCGCGGGCGCCGGCCGCATCATCGCGGTCGATACCAATCCGGCCAAGCTGCAGCTCGCCACCAAGCTCGGCGCCACCGACATCGTCGATCCCCGCAATGGCGACGTGGTGCAGCAGGTGCGCGATCTCACGGGTGGCGGCGTGCATCATTCCTTCGAGGTGCTGGGCCGCAAGGAGACCGCGGAGCAGGCCTTTGCGATGCTGGCGCCCGGCGGCACCGCGACCATCGTCGGCATGATCCCGTTCGGCCAGAAGATCGAGCTGCACGGCTTCGATTTCCTGCGTGAGCGCAAGATCCAGGGCTCGTCGATGGGCTCGAACCATTTCCGCGTCGACATGCCCCGCCTGGTCGAGTTCTACATGCGCGGCAAGCTGCATCTGGAGGACTGGATCTCGGCCAGGTTGAAGTTGTCGGAGATCAACGAAGGCTTTGCCGCCATGAAGGCCGGCAAGACCGTGCGCAGCGTGATCATGTTTGATGCGTGATGTGACCGCCGCTCGCGCCGACGTCAGATTTTCCGTCATGGCCGGCACAAGGCCGGACATGACGCCTGGATTGCTTCGCTTCGCTCGCAATGACGGCGTTGGCTCCATCTCCGGTTCGCTTCAATCATCAAACATCGGAGGCGGCGTGAATCCGCCGAATTCGCGCTCGATCAGTTCGGCGAGTTTCAGCGGTGTGCGATCTTCCAGCCAGGGGCCGACGATCTGGACGCCGACCGGCAGTCCGTCCGGTGAAAATCCGGTCGGGATCGCGGTCGCGGGCAGGCCGGGCAAAGTGGCGATGCCGGGCCAGGCCAGCTGATCCGGATAAACGTAGTCCTTGCCGTCGATCTTGATGCGCCGCGCCTCCTGTTGCGGCGAATGATCGTGCGGATAGGCCGGCGTCGGCATCACCGGGCAGATCACCGCATCGAAGCTTTTGAACAGCTCGCGCCATTGCGCGCGCAGGCGGGCGCGTGCGCCGTCGTCGAGCACCCAGTCGCGGTGGCTCAGCGTCATGCCCCGCAACCGCTCGGCGGCGAGGCTTCGGTTGTCGGCCGCCAGCCGCGCGGCCCCGGCCTGCGCGCCGGCGATCACTTCCGGCGGGAGGAACGCCCCGAGAAACGACATCAGCATCCGCATATAGAGCCGCGAGGAATCCGCAAAGTCCGGCCA
>NZ_JBAVNZ010000289.1:0-2137 GCF_049691595.1 Bradyrhizobium sp. | reverse complement strand
GATCTGAAACCGCCGCAGGCGGGGTCTTGACGCGGTCCCCCCGGCTGGCCCATGGTGGAACCATGAACGGTTTCCTCGCCATTTGCGGCATTTGCCGCGAGATTATGCGCTAGCGACTAGCTGGCTGAGGCCGTCTTTTCTCAAAAGAGATCACTGGACGCCCGGCCGCAACGGACGGGATTCCCATGCCATTGCGCCTGTACGATACCTTGACCAGGGAGAAGCGGCCGTTTTCGCCGATCGATTCCGACAACGTGCGCATCTATGTCTGCGGGCCGACGGTCTATGACTTCGCCCATATCGGCAATGCGCGCCCGGTCATCGTGTTCGACGTGCTGTTCCGCCTGCTGCGGCATCTCTACGGCGAAAAGCACGTCACCTATGTCCGCAACATCACCGACGTCGACGACAAGATCAACGACCGCGCCGCGCGGGATTTCCCTGGCCTGCCGCTGAACGAGGCGATCCGCAAGGTCACGGAACAGACGGCCGCCCAATTCGCTTCCGACGCAGCGGCCTTGGGCGCGTTGCCGCCAACGTTCGAACCGCGCGCGACCGATTTCGTGCTGCCGCGCGCCGACGGCAAGGCGGATATGGTGACATTGATCAAGCAATTGATCGCGCATGGCCACGCCTATCAAGCCGGCGGCGAGGTTCTGTTCGATACCCAGTCGATGCCGGACTATGGCGCTCTGTCGGGCCGCAAGCTTGACGAACAGCGGCCGGGCGCGCGCATCGCCGTCGATGCCCACAAGAAGAATCCGCTCGATTTCGTGTTGTGGAAGCGGTCGTCGGACGATGAACCGGGCTGGGAAAGTCCGTGGGGCAGGGGACGTCCGGGATGGCACATCGAGTGCTCGGCTATGAGCGCCGCTTTTCTCGGTGACGTCTTCGACATTCACGGCGGCGGCATCGACCTGATTTTTCCGCATCACGAGAACGAAATCGCGCAATCGCGCTGCGCGCACGGCACGTCTGCCATGGCGAACTATTGGATGCACAATGAATTCGTGCAAATCGAAGAAGCGAAGATGTCAAAGTCCCTTGGTAACTTCGTCACGATTCGTGACCTGCTGGCCGATTGGCCGGGCGAAGTGCTGCGCCTCAATATGTTGAAGGCGCATTATCGATCTCCGATGGATTGGACGCTGAAGGGATTGGAGGAAACCGCGAAGACGCTCGACGACTGGTATAGCATCGCCGCTGACGTCAAGGGCGAGCAGCCTTCTGTTGTCGTCATCGAGCCACTTTCGGACGACCTGAATACGCCGCAGATGATCGCCGCATTGCACGGCTTGCGGAACAAAGCGGCTACCGGCAACGACCGCGATCGCAGCGAATTCGCATCCGCCTTGCGGTTTCTAGGATTCCTTTCCGAGAGCGCGGCGGAGTGGAAAGAACGGAAGCAGCAGGCGAGCGGCATCGACGCGAAACGGATCGACGGTCTGATTTCCGAGCGCACCGCCGCGCGCGCGCGAAAAGACTTCAAGGAGTCCGACCGTATCCGCGATCAACTCGCCGCGATGGGCGTCGTCATCAAGGATTCCAAGGAAGGCACCACCTGGGAGATCGCGCGATGACCAAGCCGGATACGCCTTTCCCAAAACACTGGCTGTATTATATCGCGCTGAAAATTCTGCTCCTCGCCGGCGCCGTCGCGTTGGCCCTGAAACTATACGGCATCTGGTAGTCTCAATGGGACAGGCGTTGCCCAAACCCGCGCTGCGGCCGTATCTCGCGGCGGATACGCCTTTGCTGGCGGCGATCTTTGTTGCCGCGATCGAGGAATTGACCGGCGACGATTACAGCGAAGCGCAGCAGCGGGCCTGGGCTGGCGCCGCCGAGGACGAAGAACAATTCGGCAAGCGTCTCGGCGGACAATTGACGCTGGTCGCGACGCTGCAAAATTCTCCCGTCGGTTTTGCCTCGCTGAAGGGCGCGGACCACATCGACCTGCTTTACGTCCACCCCGGCGTCGCCGGGCAGGGCATAGCCACGATGCTGTGCGAGGCGCTGGAAAAGCTCTCGGGCGCTCGCGGCGCGAAAAGCCTCACCGTCGATGCCAGTGACAACGCGGCGGAGTTCTTCCAAAAGCGCGGCTATGTCGGCAGGCAGCGCAATACCGTGATGGTCAACG
>NZ_JBAVNZ010000288.1:0-34520 GCF_049691595.1 Bradyrhizobium sp. | reverse complement strand
GCCAGGCCCCGCTCCGGTCTCCCGCGTGCCGTCGATCGGGCGCGCCGAACAACGACGTCCGCCGCGCGAAGCCGATGCGGAGCCCGCCGATCACTCGCATCTTCCGGCGTTTCTGCTGCGGCCCGTTCGCGCCCGCGTGTGAGCGGCCGAATCGTCGGTAACCGGCCGTTTACCCGGCGTTCATTCTCCTCAACTAGCTTGGCGACGATGATTTAATCATTGCTGCTGGGGGTGAGCGGCACTGCTCGCTATTGGGGACGTGATTGGTGGTCAAGCTGCTGGATGAACACGAACGCACGATGGCCTTTGCCGAAGTCGCGCTCGGGCAGATCAGATCGTTGCGGCAGACCGCGGTCCCCCGCAACTATGAAATCTGGTACGTCTATGCGACCGGGTACAATGCCCCCCTCAACAAGATCATCAACGAAACGCTGGCACACAACGGCAAGCTGAGCGAAGCCGATCTCGAGCAGATCTACGAGACCTATCTTTCCCAAATCAAGACCTCCGACCGCATCGACCAGGTCGGCGCGCGCGTGATCGGCGAAATCGACGACGTCATGGCGCTCATCACCGAGGCGCTGGGCGTGTCGTCGAGCTATGACGCCAGCCTGAGCGGGGCGAGCCAGGAGCTTGCCATGGCGCAAAGCCGCGACCAGGTCAGATCGATCGTGGAACAGCTGGTGAAATCCACCCGCGAGATGCGCGACACCAACAAGGCGCTCGAAAACCGGCTGGCGCTGTCGAAGACCGAAATCAGCAACCTGCAGTACAGTCTCGAAGCGATCCGCGCCGAGAGCCTGACCGATCCGCTCACCGGCCTCGGCAATCGCAAATATTTCGACCGTTCGATCGAAATGGCAGCCCAGGCGGCGCTCGCGAGCGGCGAGCCGCTGTCGCTTTTGATGTTCGATATCGACCACTTCAAGTCGTTCAACGACTCCTATGGCCACCTCACTGGCGATCAAGTGCTGCGGCTGGTCGCCCTCTCCCTGAAACAGACCATCAAGGGCCAGGACATCACCGCCCGCTATGGCGGGGAGGAGTTCGCGGTGGTACTGCCCAACACCGCGCTGCGCCAGGCGCTGACGGTGGCCGACCACATCCGCCGTGCGATCATGGCGAAGGAACTGAAGAAGAAATCGACCGGTGAGATTCTCGGCCGCGTCACCATATCGGTCGGCGTCTCCGTGCTGAAGCCGGACGACGATACCGATTCCCTGATCGAACGCGCCGATGCCTGCCTCTATGCCGCCAAGCGCAACGGCCGCAACCGCGTGATCTGCGAAGTCGATCCGGAATACGCCGCCGGGACTCACACTCAGGTCGCCTGACGGTCGCAACAATCTCTCCGTCATTCCCCGATGTGCAATTGCACATCGGGGATGCGCCTCTTTGGCGCAGGCCCGGAATGACGAAAGTGGAGTGCTTCCCCCTTAACGAACTCGCTTTCGCGGAGCGGTCTTCTTGGCCACCGGCTTTGTGCTCGTGGCCTTCCTGGCTACCGTCTTCGCCGCCTTGCGCGGCTTCGGGCGCTTGCGTATCGCCGCGCGCTGCGCGGCCGCCAGCGCTGCCCTCGCCCAGTCTGCCAACTCCTCCGAATCGTCAAACAGCCGCGCCGGCAATTGCCAGTATGAGTTCACCGTGACGGTCTTCGCCCGCGTCTGATACTGGAATGGCTTTGAACCTTCAGCTTCGAACTGCGGGATGGTCTGTTCGTCGGCACGAAGGAAAAGTCCGGCGCGCAGCGCCAGAGCGAAGTTGGTGCCATCGGCGGAAATGCCAAAGCCGGAGAACATCCGGCGGATGGTAACCGGACCAAAGTCCGCGAACAGGTCGATCAGGAAATCGCGGTCCATGGAAACAACTCGTGCCCCGGACGCAGCGAAGCGTGAAACGGTGCGCTGCAGAGCCGGGGCCCATAGCTCACCCTTTGGGTCCCGGCTCTGCGGAGCAGCGTGAAGAACGCTGCACCGCGTCCGGGACACCAGACTAGACCTTCGCGGCCGTCAACTGCACCGACTCGCCGCAGCCGCAGGCTGAGATCTGGTTCGGGTTATTGAAGATGAACTGCGCCTGCATCTTGTCAGCCTTGTAGTCCATCTCGGTGCCGAGCAGGAACAGCACCGCCTTGGGATCGACCAGGATCTTCACGCCCCTGTCTTCGACGACTTCGTCGGTCGGGCGGATCTCATGGGCATATTCCACGGTGTAGGACTGGCCGGCGCAGCCGCCATTCTTGATGCCGACGCGAAGCCCGACGATCTCGGAATCGGCGCGCTTGGTCAGCTCGGTGATCCGCTGCGCGGCGGCCTCGGTGAGTTTCATCACCTGCGGGCGCGGGCGCGGCTTCGGCCTGGATGCGGGCGTCGGTGAAGCGGGTGTCATCTCAGTCATGTGGTCAATCCCAGCGGCAAATCAATGCCGGCTATTTCCCTTGAGCCGATAGTACTTGGTTTTGTTCGAGCACGATCCTTCCAGGCGCCTCACCACATGTTGAGGACGAGCCGCGCCTCGTCGGACATCCGGTCCGGCGTCCACGCCGGATCCCATACCAGATTGACGTTAACAACCCCGACGCCGGGAACGCTGGCGATGGCGTTCTCCACCATCTGCGGCAGTTCCCCCGCGGCCGGACAATTCGGCGTGGTCAGCGTCATCATGACGTCGACGCCGCGATCGTCCTTGAGGTCGACCTGGTAGATCAGGCCGAGCTCGTAGATGTCGGCCGGAATTTCCGGATCGAACACCGTCTTCAGCGCGGCGACGATCTCGCCGCCAAGCCGCTCGGTCTCCTCCGGCGGCAACGCCGAGATGGTTTCCATGTTGGCGGTCTTGATTTCGGCTGTGTCGGTCATGAAAACAATTCCCGCGCCCTGATCAGCGCCTGTGCCAGTTGGTCGACTTCCTCACGGGTATTATACATCCCGAACGACGCGCGGCAGGTGGCCGTGACATTGAACCGCTCCAAAAGCGGCATCGCGCAATGGGTGCCGGCGCGCACCGCGATGCCCTGCCGGTCGATCACGGTCGCGACATCGTGGGGATGGGCGCCCTTCATCTCGAACGAAATCACCGGCCCCTTGTCGCGCGCGGTGCCGATCAGCCGCAGCGAATTGATCTCGCGCAGCCGCGCCTCGGCATAGGTCAGAAGGCCATGCTCGTGGGCGGCGATCCGCTCCTTGCCGATCGAATTGACGTAGTCGATGGCCGCGCCCAGCCCGATCGATTCCACGATCGCCGGCGTGCCAGCCTCGAATTTGTGCGGCGGATCGCCATAGGTGACCCAGTCCTTCGCCACTTCGCGGATCATCTCGCCGCCGCCATTATACGGCCGCATCGCCACGAGGTGCGCGTGCTTGGCATAGAGCACCCCGATGCCGGTCGGACCGTACAGCTTGTGGCCGGTAAAGACGTAGAAATCGCAGTCGATATCCCTGACGTCGATAGCGAGGTGAACGGCGGCCTGGCTGCCATCGACCAGCACCGGAATGCCGCGCGCGTGCGCGAGTCCTACCACGTCCTTGACCGGCACGATGGTGCCGAGCGCGTTCGACATCTGCGTGATCGCGACCAGCCTGGTGCGCGGCGTCAGCAGCTTCGCGAACTCCTCGATCAGGAAATTGCCTTCGTCGTCAACCGGCGCCCATTTGATGACCACGCCATGACGCTCGCGAAGGAAATGCCAGGGCACGATGTTGGAATGATGCTCCATGATCGAGAGCACGATCTCGTCGCCTTCGCCGATATTCGGCTCGCCCCAGGACGAGGCCACCAGATTGATGGCCTCGGTGGCGTTGCGGGTGAAGACGATCTCTTCAATGCGCCCCGCGTTGAGAAACTTCGCGACCTTGGCGCGGCCGCCCTCATAGGCGTCCGTGGCAGCATTGGCGAGGTAATGCAGCCCGCGATGCACATTGGCATATTCGGTTTTGTAGGCTTGCGTCATGCGGTCGAGCACCGCGTTCGGCTTCTGCGCCGAAGCAGCGTTGTCGAGATAGACCAGCGGCTTGCCGTAGACCTTGAGCGCCAGCGCCGGGAAGTCCTGCCGCACGCGGCCTACGTCATAGGCGCCGTTTGAGACCGCCGGATGCATGGTCATGCCCGCGCCTCCAGCCAGCGCTCCGCCGCCGCGGCCGCATGCGCGCGCAAGCCGTCCTCGGCGATCCGTTCGATAGCCTCGCCGACAAAAGCCTGGATCAGCAGCGCCTGGGCTTCCTGCTCGGAAAGGCCGCGCGCGCGCAGGTAAAACAGCAGGCTCTCGTCGAGCGATCCCGTGGTCGCGCCGTGGCCGCAAGTGACGTCGTCGGCGAAGATTTCCAGCTCCGGCTTGTTGTCGGCTTCGGCCTCATCCGACAGCAGCAGCGCCCGCGTCATCATCTTGGCGTCGGTCTTCTGCGCCTTGGGACGAACGATGATACGGCCCTGAAATACCGAATGGGCGCGGTCGTCGACGACAGCCCGGAAGATTTCCCGGCTGGTGCAGTTCGGCGCCGCATGATCGAGAAACAGCGTGGTATCGGCGTGCTGGCGGCTGTTGACCAGATTGACGCCGCTGGTTTCGACCTGCGAACCCTTGCCGGCGCACTCGATGAACATCTGATAGCGGCTGACGCCAGCACCCGTGGTCAGTCCGAAGGTGTTGAAATGGGCTTTTTCCCCCAGCCCAACCGCGGCGCTGGAAATATTGAACGCATCGCGGCTGTCTTCGACCAGCCGGACATGATCGAGCCGCGCATCGGCATCGACCAGCATCATGGTCGCGTCATGGACCTGATAGTTGCCGGCGCCGTTCGCAGCGATGTAGCTCTCGATCAGGGTAGCCGTCGCAGCCTTGCCGACGCGCACCGCCGAACGCGTGAACATCGCCGCCGGCTGACCCTGGCTCGCGATATGAACGATCTGCAGCGGCCGCGCCAATCGGGTGCCAGGGGCGACCTCGATCATGACGCCATCGGTCATCATCGCCGCGTTCAGTGCGATCATCGGATCCGATTTGTCCTGAACCGCCATCGGCTTGGTATCGTCGACGTCGATCAGCCGGTCGCGGCTGGTCCAGGTGCCACTTTCCAGCACCTCGCGCAGCGTGCGAATCTCAAGCCCCTTTTCCAGATCATCGAGACCGGAAAGCGCCGGCACGAAAAAGCCGTCCACCAGCACCAGCCGGCGGGCGCCTTTAATCCCATGGGACGCCATCGCCCTGACGGCCGCATCGAGCGCCGCCCGATCCGGCGCGGCGGCCTGCGGCAAGACCTCGCGCATCAGCGCGCGCAGATCGGTATATTTCCAGTCCTCGAGCCGCCGGTGCGGCAAGCCGCGGCGCAAAAAACTGTCGAACGCGCGCTGGCGCGCGTCGGGCACTTTTCCAGTACCTGGCAGCCGGTTGCGTGTCCGCGCGAACGCCTCGCTCAACGTCTGGCCGGCTTCGGCTTTTGTGATTACGACGTTCATCAGGCCGCCACATCCTCGAACTGGGCGTAGCCGGACTGCTCGAGCTCCAGCGCCAGTTCCTTGCCGCCGCTTTTGACGACGCGGCCCTTCGACATCACATGCACGAAATCCGGCACGATGTAGTTGAGCAGCCGCTGGTAGTGGGTGATGACGACCATCGCGCGTTCGGGCGAGCGCAGCGCATTGACGCCGTCGGCGGCGACCCGCAGCGCGTCGATGTCGAGGCCGGAATCCATCTCATCGAGGATGCACAGGCTCGGCTCGAACAGCGCCATCTGCAAAATCTCGTTGCGCTTCTTCTCGCCGCCGGAAAACCCGACATTGACGCCGCGGCGAAGCATCTCCTGCGGGATGTTCAGCGACGCCGCCACCGCGCGCACCTTCTTCAAAAAGTCCGGCGTGGAATATTCGCTCTCGCCGCGCGCCTTGCGCTGCGCGTTCAGCGCGGTGCGCAGGAAGGTCATGGTGGCGACGCCTGGAATCTCCACCGGATACTGGAACGCGAGGAACACGCCCTTGGCGGCGCGCTCGTCGGGCGACATCTTGAGGATATCCTCGCCCTTGAACAGGATTTCGCCGCCGGTCACCTCATAGCCCGGCTTGCCGGCGATGACATGGGAGAGCGTCGATTTGCCGGAGCCGTTCGGCCCCATGATCGCGTGCACCTCACCCTTGTTCACGGTCAGCGACAGCCCGTGGAGAATTTCACGCTCCTCGACACGAACCTGCAGATTCCTGACTTCGAGTAATGGCATTCACATTGTCCTTAAGAGACTAATCTGGAAATTCGTCATTGCGAGGAGCACTTGCGACGAAGCAATCCAGTGTTGTTTACGTACAATGGATTGCTTCGCGGAGCCTGTCATCGGGCGCGCATTTCGCGCGACCCGTTGGCTCGCAATGACGGCATCAGGCTCGACCATCAACCCACGCTCCCCTCCAGCGAGATCGAGATCAGCTTCTGCGCTTCCACCGCGAATTCCATCGGCAGTTGCTGCAGCACGTCCTTGACAAAGCCGTTGACAACCAGGCCGACGGCCTCTTCCTGGCTCAGCCCGCGCTGCACGCAGTAGAACAGCACGTCTTCCGAAATCTTCGACGTCGTCGCCTCATGCTCGAACAGCGCGGAGGAATTCTTCGCCTCGATATAGGGCACGGTGTGTGCGCCGCATCTGTCGCCGATCAGAAGCGAGTCGCAGGCGGTGAAATTGCGCGCCCCTCGCGCTTTCCGGTGCGCGGTGACAAGGCCGCGATAGGTGTTTTGCGAAACGCCGGCGGCGATGCCCTTGGAGATGATCCGGCTCGTGGTGTTGTTGCCGAGATGGATCATCTTGGTGCCGGAATCGACCTGCTGGTGGCCGTTCGAGATCGCGATCGAGTAAAACTCGCCGCGAGAATTGTCGCCGCGCAGGATGCAGCTCGGATATTTCCAGGTGATGGCTGAGCCGGTCTCGACCTGGGTCCAGGAGATTTTCGAATTGTTGCCGCGGCAGTCGCCGCGCTTGGTGACGAAATTGTAGATGCCGCCCACGCCTTCGGAATTGCCGGGGTACCAGTTCTGCACCGTCGAATATTTGATCTCGGCATCATCCAGTGTGACCAGCTCAACGACGGCGGCGTGCAACTGGTTTTCGTCGCGCTGCGGCGCGGTGCAGCCTTCGAGGTAGCTGACATAGGCGCCCTTGTCGGCGATGATCAGCGTGCGCTCGAACTGGCCGGTGTTGCGTTCGTTGATGCGAAAGTACGTGGACAGCTCCATCGGGCAGCGCACGCCCGGCGGCACATAGACGAACGAGCCGTCGGAAAACACCGCCGAATTGAGCGTCGCAAAATAATTGTCCGAGGTCGGCACCACGGTGCCCAGATATTTCTTCACCAGCTCAGGGTGTTCGCGGATCGCCTCCGAGATCGGCATGAAAATCACGCCGGCCTGCTTCAGCTCCTTCTGGAACGTGGTGGCGACGGAAACGGAATCGAACACGGCGTCGACGGCGATCTTGCGCTGGCCTTCCGGGCGCACCACGCCTTCCAGCACCTCGACTTCGCGCAAGGGAATGCCGAGCTTCTCATAGGTTTTCAGGATTTCCGGGTCGATCTCGTCAAGCGACGCCACCGTCTTCTTCGGCTTCGGCGCCGAGTAGTAATAGAGATCCTGGTAGTCGATCTTGGGATAGTGAACCCGCGCCCATTTCGGCTCGGTCATGGTCAGCCAGCGGCGATAGGCCTCCAGCCGCCACTCCAGCATCCAGGCCGGTTCATTCTTTTTCGCGGAAATGAAACGGACGGTGTCTTCCGACAGCCCCTTCGGGGCCTTGTCGGACTCGATCAGCGTCTCGAATCCATATCGATATTGATCGACGTCGATCCGCCTGACGCGGTCGACCGTCTCTTGTACGGCTGGCATTCCATCCTCCGCTCGCGGTTTCAAGGACCGCGGTGGATCAGTTCGGAAAGTCTATTACGATGTTTTTCCGACGAAATCACCTGCTTAGAACCGTTCAAGCCGTGTTTCGTCGCTTCTCCTTAAGTAAGCTATTGGCAAGCTTTCGCCAAGCCTCGAGGGCAAAATCGATGTCCGCCTCTGAGGTAGACCAGCCCAGGCTGAGCCGCACCGCGCCCTGCGCCAGGTCCCCGTCTAAACCCATGGCGGCGAGCACGTGGGAGGGCTGAACCTTTCCCGATGAGCAGGCAGAACCGGAGGATACCGCGATACCGGCAAGGTCGAAGCCGATCACCGCCGTTTCCGCCCTGAGACCAGGAACCGTGAACAGCGTGGTATTCGGCAGGCGCGACACCCCCTGGGAAAACACGATCATTCCGAACGTCTGCCGTAAACCGTCTTCCAGGCGGTCCCGCAGGCCCTGCAGACGACCGGCACCCCCTCGCATGGCCGCCATCGCGGCCTTGGCCGCGGCTCCAAAGGCCGAAATGCCCGCCACATTCTCCGTGCCCGCCCGGCGTCCGAGCTCCTGTCCGCCGCCGCGCAACAGCGGCTCGAATCCCCTTACCTGCTCCGTCAGAACGAGCGCGCCGACCCCCTTGGCGCCGCCGATCTTGTGCGCGGAAAGCGTCACCAGATCCGCCTGTATTACCCTGATATCAAGGGGGATTTTCCCAAGTGCCTGGATCGCATCGACATGCAGCAGACCGCCCGCTCCATGGACGAGCCTAGCTACCTCTGCCACCGGCTGCACGGCGCCGGTTTCGTTGTTGGCGAGCATCACCGATACCAGGGCCGGCGGACCGCCATCCAGCATCGCGCGCAGATGGTCGAGGTCCACCAGGCCGGATGGCGTGACCTTGATGATGCCGATCGCCTCGGCCGGAAACCGGCCGCCTGCGAGAACCGAAGGGTGTTCGATCGCCGAAACCAGCAGCCGCTGCACCGGCTGCCCGGCCGCCAGCTTCAACCCCGGTGTCAACGCCAGCGCATTGGCCTCCGTGCCGCCTGAGGAAAACACGACGTCCTGCGGCCGCGCTCCCACGGCTGCAGCCACCGCGGCCCGTGCCTCCTCGACCAGCCGGCGCGCCTGCCGGCCCTCGGCATGAACCGAGGACGGGTTGCCGCAGAGATCCCACGCTGTGGCCATCGCCGCCCTGGCCTCGGGGCGAAGCGGCGTGGTCGCATTCCAGTCAAGATAGACTCGGTCGGGCATATGGTTCTATAATACCTTTGATGTTCCGGTCTCGTACCAGCCGCGAGCGAGCGGTGCGCCAGCCTTGTTATCGCAATTGGTGATCGCGCGGTCTCTTACAATCGGCAACTAACGCGTTGAACTGACTACCGGATGTTCAAGATGCTTGCTTTTTGCCCCTCGCCTCATGCTAGAACGCGGCCTCAAAATCCACCGAGCGCCGTTCGCGCATCGCCCAACGACGCTGATCACCCTTTCCATGAGCCACTTTGTCTGCGGACACGCCGATGAAGTCAGCCCAAATCGGTTGATTGCCAAGGGTCACTCTAGGAATCGATCAGGGGATCGCTGATGCCTGAAGTTATTTTCACCGGCCCCGCGGGCCGTCTCGAAGGCCGCTATCATCCGGCCAAGCAGAAGAACGCACCGATCGCGATGATCCTGCATCCGCATCCGCAGTTTCATGGCACGATGAATCACCAGATCGTCTACCAGTGCTATTACGCGTTTGCCCATCGCGGATTTTCGGTGCTGCGGTTCAATTTCCGCGGCGTCGGCCGCAGCCAGGGATCGTTCGATCATGGCACCGGCGAACTGTCGGACGCGGCCTCCGCGCTCGACTGGGCGCAGACCATCAATCCCGAGGCGCGTGCCTGCTGGGTCGCCGGCTTCGCGTTCGGCGCCTGGATCGGCATGCAGCTTCTGATGCGCCGGCCCGAAGTCGAGGGTTTTGTCTCGATCGCGCCGCCTGCCAATCTCTACGACTTCTCGTTCCTCGCGCCCTGCCCGTCGTCGGGGCTGATCGTGCATGGCGAGAAGGATGCGGTGGTGCCGCCGAAGGACGTCAACACGCTGGTCGAGAAACTGAAGACCCAGAAGGGCATCGTGATCGACCAGCAGATCATCCCCGGCGCCAACCATTTCTTTGACGGCAAATTGCAGCCGTTGATGGAAACGGTGACCGGCTATCTCGACATGCGGCTCGCCAACGTGCGCTGACGTCCCGTAGGATGGGTTGAGCCCTTCGCGAAACCCATCACCATGATGAACTACAATTGATGGGTTTCGCTTTCCGCTCTACCCATCCTACGCCGCCGTCATGCCGCTGCGCGTGCCTGCAGCCCCGACAGCCAGGATTTCCGCCGCGCGATGAAATCGCGCAGCGGCGCCGGGTGGTCGGCGCCGACGGCCATACGTACCGAGGGCCGCGCCGCCAGGATTTGGCGCCAGCGCGCCAGCTTCGGCTTACCCGCCAGAATGCCGAAATCCGCGATGTCATCGAACACGTCGAAATAGCGGAACACCGGGCCGAACACGGCATCGACCAGCGAGAAATCGGCGCCATCAAACCACGGCGCGGCAACGACCCGCGCCTCCAGCCGCGCGAAGCGCTGCGCGAGCTGGGCGGTCCTGGCCTTGAACGCGGCGTCGTCCGGGGCTGCGTAAAACCCCGCGATATCATTGAGAACGGCCGAGCCGAACTCGATCCACGCCCGATGCTCGGCGCGAACCAGCGGATCGGCGGGATGCAGCGGCCTCTGTTGGGTTTCCTCGAGATATTCGAGGATCACGGCGGATTCGAAAATCGGGACGTCGCCGACCTGCAGCACCGGCGTCTTGCCGAGCGGCGATATGCCTAAGAACCAGTCCGGCTTGTTGGCAAGATCGACATCGATCCGCTCGAAGGGTACTCCCTTCTCGGTCAGCGCGATCACCGCGCGCTGCACATAGGGGCAGAGTTTGTGGCTGATCAGTTTCAGCGGTTTTGGCATCGCAAACCTCGAAATCAATGCATCTGCATCTAATTGAATGCATCTGCATTAAAATGTCAAGATCAATGCGATCGCATTGAAATCACGGGCGCGCGATCACCCCGCCTGTCATCGGGATCGGGACCCCCGTGGTCGCGGGATAGCTCAGCGGCAAACCTTTAAGGCCGCGGGCCGCCAGGAAGCCGAACGCCTGCGCCTCGATCGCATCCCCGGACCAGCCGAGCGAATCCGCCGCCTCGACGGTTGCGGGCGCAAGTTGCTCGCGCAGCATCCGCATCAGGGTCAGGTTGCGGGCACCGCCGCCGGCCACGATCCAGCTCTTCGGCGGCTTCGGCAGCAGCGCCACGATCCGGGCGATCGCCGCTGTCGTGAACGCCGTCAGCGTCGCGGCGCCGTCGGCGGGCGACACCTGGCCGAGCTTCAGCGCGGCGAAATCGTTGCGGTCGAGCGATTTCGGCGGCGGCAGGGCAAAGAACGGCAGCTCGAGCGCGCGGGCGATCCAGGCCTCGTCGGCGGCGCCCTGGGCGGCCATGCGGCCCTCGCAATCGAAGCGCTGGTGCATCACGCGGAACATGTAGTCGTCGATCAGCGCGTTGCCGGGCCCGGTATCGCAGGCGATCAGCGTGTCCGGCCCGTCGATATAGGTGATGTTGGCGACGCCGCCGATATTGAGCACGGCCATCGGCCCTTCGCGCGCAAGCGATTGCGCCAGCGCACGGTGATAAACCGGCACGAACGGCGCCCCCTGCCCGCCGGCGGCAACATCGGCCGCCCGGAAATCGTGCATCACGGGGATGTGGATGGCCCTGGCCAGCGCCGCGCCATCGCCGATCTGCACGGTCAGTTTTCGCTCCGGCCGGTGCAGCACGGTCTGGCCGTGAAAGCCGACGATATCGATATCTTCGTAGCTGATGCGGTTTTGCGCGGTAAAGGCGGCGACCGCCTCCGCATGCGCGAGGGTGACGGCGCGCTCGGCCTCGGCAAGGCTGCCCGGCCGGGCGTCGCGCTGTGCCAGGTGGATGGCCTCGGCCAGCGCCCGGCGCAGCAGGCTGCGCTCGGTTTCGCTATAAGGCCGGTATCCGGACGGGCCGAAGGCCTTGACCTGCCTGCCGTCGGTTTCGATCAATGCGACATCGACCCCGTCGAGCGAGGTGCCGCTCATCAGACCGAGTGCCGTCAACATCATGGCGATGGTGCCCTATCGGCGCCCCGGCCCGGGACGCCCGGCTTGTGTCAAACAAGCACATCTTATAATGCCACAGCGCGTCCGCCCGCGGCACCCCATTCCGCCCTGGTTCGGTAACTTGATGCAAATAACGTAAAACAAGAATGATCAGAGCAGCAGACAAATGACCGCATTTAAATCTGATTTTCTGAACATCTTGCAGGAACGCGGCTTCATCCACCAATGCTCCGATTTCGAGGGCCTCGACGCGCTTGCCGCGAAAGGCCAGGCGACCGCCTATGTCGGCTATGACTGCACCGCGCGCTCGCTGCATATCGGCAATTACCTCACCATGATGATGCTGTACTGGCTGCAGCAAAGCGGCAACAAGCCGATCACCCTGATGGGCGGCGGCACCACCATGGTCGGCGATCCCTCCGGCAAGGATGAATCGCGGGCGCTGCGCAGCGTCGAGGAAATCGAGGCCAACAAGGCCTCTATCCGCGGCGTGTTCGCAAAAGTGCTGCGCTATGGCGATGGCGCCAGCGACGCGGTGATGCTCGACAATGCCGAATGGCTGACCAGGCTGAACTGGATCGAAATGCTGCGCGACATCGGCCGGCATTTCTCCGTCAACCGCATGCTGACGATGGACTCGGTGCGCCTGCGTCTCGAACGCGAGCAGGAGATGAGCTTCATCGAGTTCAACTACATGATCTGCCAGGCCTATGATTTCGTCGAACTGTCGCGGCGCGCCGGATGCCGGCTGCAGATGGGCGGCTCGGATCAATGGGGCAACATCGTCAACGGCGTCGACCTCGGCCGCCGCATGGGCACGCCGCAATTATTTGCGCTGACGACGCCGCTTTTGACGACCGCATCGGGCGACAAGATGGGCAAGACCGCCAGAGGCGCGGTCTGGCTCAATGCCGACGAGTTCAGCCCCTACGATTTCTGGCAATACTGGCGCAACGTCGAAGACGCCGACGTGGTCAAATTCCTAAAGCTGTTCACGATCCTGCCGATCGGCGAGATCGCGCGGCTTGCCGCGTTGCAAGGCGCCGAGATCAACGAAGCCAAGAAGGTGCTGGCGACAGAGGCGACCGCGCTGCTGCACGGCCGCGATGCGGCCAATGCCGCATCGGAAACCGCGCGGCAGACTTTTGAGGAAGGTGCGATCGCCGAATCCCTGCCGACGGTGGAAATTTCACGCGGCGAACTCGCAGCCGGGCCCGGCGTGCTGGCGCTGTTCGTCAAGGCCGGACTGGCGGCGTCCAATGGCGAGGCGCGCCGCCAGATCAAGGGCGGCGGACTTCGCGTCAACGATGTCGCCGTCACCGACGAGAAAATGGTGCTGACACCTTCGAACCTGACGCCGGAAGGCGTCATCAAGCTGTCGCTCGGCAGGAAGCGGCACGTCCTGCTCAGGCCTGCATAGGCGCATTCGCCGCGTGACGATTTCCGACTTCCGCAACAGAGGTTGACATGGACCCAGTCGTCGATCCGTTCTACCCCATTGTTCCCGACCTGGACTGGCTCGAGCGCCTGTTGCCGCTCGGAGTACGGATGGTTCAACTCCGCCTCCAGCGCGCCACGCCTGCCGAGATCGACCGCCAGGTCGCCCGCGGCCTCATGCTGTGCCGCCGTGATGGCTCACAGTTTGTCGTCAACGGCCATTGGGAAGCAGCGATCCGCCATGGCGCCGATTTTCTGCATCTGGACCCCGACGAGTTCAGCGAAGCCGACATCACGGCGATCCGCAATGCCGGGATAAGACTGGGTCTGAGCGCCTCTAATCAGTCGCAGTTGATGTCGGCGCTGGAGGCGGACCCCGACTATCTCGCCTACGGGCCGGTCCATGAAACGCCTGCCCAAGGCACTTCCTGGGACCCACAGAACATCGAGATCATCACGATCTGGGCGAAGTCGGCGCCCTGCCCGCTGGTCGCCATCGGCGGCGTCACGTTCGACGATGCCGAGGCCCTCCATCAGGCCGGTGCACTTTCGCTCGCCGTCGACGCCGATTTTCTTGACCACGCCGAGCCCGACGCCCGCGTCCGCCAGTGGTGCGCCTGGGCCGACCGCATACGTGAACTCGCCGCTTAGAGCTTTGGCCGGCCTGTTTGGCTTTAAACCCTTGCCACGGGATGCGGATACGCGCTCCCTGCCGGTCATGGATCAGCGTGCGCCGGGGCAGGATGTATTAGCGAAGCCACTGATGCCGGCGCGCACAGCCCTCAATGTGCTTGCGCTGTGCTTTGCGCTGTCGGTGCTCGGCCGCGGCCTGGGTGAGAGTTTTACGGTTTTCCTCAAACCGATCGCCGAGGATTTCGGCTGGGACCGTGCCCAGGTGGTCTCGGTCTACTCGCTGACCTGGCTTGCGGGAGGCCTGATGGCGCCGCTGATCGGCCGGCTGTTCGACCGCGCCGGCCCCCGCATTGTCTATTCGCTTGGACTGGCGCTGCTCGGCGGGGCGTTTCTGATCGCAGCCCGCGCGCAATATCTCTGGCAGTTCCAGGCGAGCGTCGGGCTCAGCGTCGGGCTCGGCATCGCCCTGATCGGCAACGTGCCGAATTCGATCCTGCTCGGCCGCTGGTTCGGCCCGCGGCTGCCGACCGCGATGGCGATCATGTACTCCGCGACCGGCGCGGGCGTGCTGGTGCTGCTGCCGGCCTCGCAGCTGCTGATCGAGAAGATCGGCTGGCGCGACGCCTACCAGGCGTTCGGCGCCGTCGCGCTGTTCCTGATATTGCCGCTGCTGGTGCTGCCATGGCGGCGGTTCGCCGCCGGCTCGCCGCTCGTCGCCAAGAAGGCCGACACCGGTTTCGCCGATGACGGCTGGACGCTCTCGAGTGCGATGCGCCACCACGCCTTCTGGGCGCTGTTTTCCACCTTCTTCTTCACCGCGGTCGCGATGTATGCGATCACCGCGCAAATCGTCGCCTACCTGATCGACGCCGGCTTTCCGCCATTGCAGGCCGCCACTGCCTGGGGTTTTTCCGGCGTCGTGCTGCTGTTCGGCATGCTCGGCATCTCCACGCTCGACGGCATCATCGGCCGCAGGCCGTCGGTGCTGTTCAGCTATGCGGTCTCGATCGCAGGCATCATTCAGCTCTGGCTGTTGCAATATTATCCGAACTTCTGGCTGCTGACGGGCTTCGTCATCTGCTTCGGCAGCATGATCGGCTCGCGCGGCCCGCTGATCACAGCGACCGCGCTGAGAATCTTCCGGGGCGAGCGGGTCGGGACGATCTATGGCACGATCTCGATCGGCAGCGGGCTCGGATCGGCGATCGGCTCCTGGAGCGGCGGCCTGATCCATGACTGGACCCACAGCTATGATCCGCTGATCGCGTTCGCACTGGTCAATGTGGTGCTGGGATTGATTCCGTTCCTGGTGGTGCCCGCGCTGCGGCGCTAGCAAACCAACCCCAAACTAATTGTTCGGCGGAAGTTCCACCGGGGTGTTTTGCTTGCCGGTGTTGAACTCGAAAATCTTGCGCAGCACGCCGGGCGCCATGGCCGAAATCGGATTGACGCGCAACACCGGCTGGCCGGGGGTGCCGACGACTTCATAGGTCACGCCGATCAGGCCTTCATTGCTGCCGCCGCCGAGGAACAGGCCGATGACGGGAAGCTGGCCGAACATGTTGTTCAGCCCGTAAAGGGGGACGAATGTGCCGCTCATGCGAACCGCATTGCCAACATAATCGATGCTGCCCTCGATGGTCGCGCCAATGGTCGGGCCCTTGACGACGCCGTCCCGGATCATCAGCTGTCCGCTCTGCCGGGTGAACTCCGCGCGTAGCGCCGAGAAGGATATGCCGTTCTGGACCCCAACGGGTCCGCCGGCCGCGGCACGCTCAAGCTGCGCTTCCCCTTTGACAGAGAAATCGCGGACGGTGATCAGGCCCTCCTTGGCGCTGGGTTCAACCGTGGGCGGTTCCATCGCCAGCGCGAGCTGACCGCCGAGCATCTTCGAGTAGGTGTCGGTGAAACGGAAGAACGCCCCGGCATCGTTGGTTTGCAGGTAGATCACCTCGCGGCCCTGCCCTCGGCCGCCGCGCAGATCGGCGGTGACCGGCGTATCGCGCCCGACCTTGCCGTTCAGCGCGAAACTCTTGATGATTCCGTTGCGCCGCGAAAACTTGGCATCGACGCTGCGTACGGCTTCGCCGTTGAATCCGGCAACCGCACCGAGCTTGAGATCGAAATCGAAATCGATGTTCCTGGTCTTGCTCCGGGCGTCGGCCTCCTTGCCCGAGATCGCCGATTTGAGGAAACCGCGGCCGTCGAACACCTCGCCGCGCATCGTCACCTTGACGACGCCGTCCGGGCCGCGTTCGGCCTTCAACGAGGTCTTGTCGCCGTCGGATGGGGCATAGGTCGGGAAGTTCGCGCTCATGAGGTCGCCGTTCTGGTCGACTTCGAGCGATCCCTTGATCGAGACGCCGCCGCCGTCGACGACGATATCCTCGAATCTTGTCGATTGCGGCTTCTGCACCACGTTGAAGGCCGCCCGTCCCGATTTGCCGGGCACCTTGACCCAGCCCGGCAGAATGTTGTCGAGCTTGAGCGAGGTGAGATCGGCCTCGATGCCGACGCGGCTGTCGTGGTCATTGCCGCCGCTGATCTTGCCGGTCAGCTTGATCGGGATCGCGCCGCTGACGGCCGGCCCGAGATCAAGGCCAAGCCGGGCGCGGCTCGAATCATCGAGCGTCGCCTGCAGCTTGAGGTCGGCGTCGCCCTCGCTCGGCTTGCGATAATCGAGCGAAGCCTGTTGCCCGTTGATCTTCACGTCACCCCTGACCTGGTAGCCCGCATTGTTGGCGACGACCTTCAGCGCATTGGCTTCGAGTTTCTGATTCATCACCAGTCTGTCGATGCTAACTCCGCCAAGATCGGCGGTGACGGCATAGGTGGTGTCGGCCTTGGTCAGCGAGCCCTTGACCGGGACGCCGAGCATGATCGCGGCGGCAACCGTTCCCTTGCTGGCATTCGGGTCGATGAAGGTGCCGGTAACATCGCTGAGGCGATCGGAGGCGAGAATTTCGGCCGCCGCCGGAACCGGGCAATCGACCCTGAACTTCACCCGCGCCGGCGATGGCTTCGGTGCCATATCCGGCACCTCGAAGCTGAAGTCCGAAATGTTGATTTTGCGTCCGGCCGGCGTGTCGGCGATCCCCTGGCCGATCGTGACGGTCGCGGTGCGGCCGGTGACCCGGGCCTTGAGATCGGCGTCGTGCACCACAGGCATTTCATCGACCGGACGCACCGCCACGCCTGACGCGACGATGTTGACGGCCAGGCCGTCATCCGGGATCGGCGGGCCTTTGCGCGAAAGATTTCGCACCGGCGAGTTGACCCCGACCTCGATGCGCTGGACCGTGCCGCGCTCGATCCGCTCGATCACCCATTCGCGCACTTCGGGCACGATCAGGACCGGCCACATCCGCTTCAGCGCCGAGGCCGACATCGGCGTTCCGGCAAAACCGAGCTGCAGCCGCGGCTCCCCCGAATAATCGACATTGCCGGTTCCGGCGATGCCGATCTCGCCGTTGCTGATATCGGCCTGGGTGAGGAGCATGCGCTTCTTGTCGGTGTCGAAACGCAGGCCGATCGCGATGCGATTGAAGATCAGCGGCGGTTCGCTGTCGATGCCGGCAAGCACGATGGTGCCGCCGCTAAAGCCTGCCTGCCAATCGGTGACGCTATCGTTGGGCGGCTCGAGATGGGCGAGCAGCGTGATCCGGTTGGCGCCGGAAATGACCTTGAAGGGCGCGACCAGCACGCGCCGTGCGGAATCCCATTCGACATTCATTTCCGCCAAATCGATCGGCATCGGATAGTCGGGCGTATCGCTGTCGATCATATGGCCTGCGCCCGCGGTGATCTTGCCGCGGAAGTAGGTCGGCAGGCCGTCGCGGCCCAATTCGCCCTTCAGTTCGCCCGACAGCGGCAGGTCCGCGCTGTAGGTGAGGTCCTTCAGCCGCAGCGCCAGCAGGATATTGGCGGTCGGTACCTTGTCGGCGCGAATATCCACCGACCGCACGCCGTTGGTCTGCGGGCCAACCGAGACGCGAAGCGACCATGGATGGCTGCCCTCTTCGCCAAGGCTCAGCGCCACTCCGCCGCCGCGCGGCCGGCGCAGGCTGAGGCTGATATTGTCGAAGGTCCATTTGTTGCCGCGCTGCTGGTCGTCGACGACCAGATTGCCGTTCTTCAGGCCGATCTCGTTGAGGTTCTGACCGTCAAGGCCGGTCAGGCTCAGACTGTCGAGCCAGTCGAGCCCGGCCAGCAATCCGCTTTGACCGGATTGCGGCGCGGGCGAAGAGGTTGCGGGCGCCGGCGGCGGCCCGCGCGGGAATGTCGGCGCAAGACCCGCATCCCGTTTCGAGGCGACACCGGTCGCGAGCGGCTTTGCCGTATCGCCCGTGGACACCGTCACGGTGCCGTCCGGCGTGATGCGCACCGACAGTTCCGCATCGACCAGATTGAGGCTCTCGGCGCGAAGCCGGCCCATCAACAGGGCGGTGCCGGAGAGCCTCACTTCGGCTTTCGGCGCGCTTGCGACAATGGCGCGGTCACGATCCCGGACCACGATGTCGCGAATACGCACGGCGATCCGGATCCTGCCGGTGCGTTCGATCTGCGTGCCGCCGACCTCGACTGTATTGCCGTGGCCGATATTGTCCTCAATCGCCGCCGCCAGCCAGGGCGTGGCCATGTCGAGATTGATGGGGCCGGCCCCAAGCCGCCACCAAAGCCCGCCAAAGCAGACGGTGAAGATCGCCGCCAGCGCGGCAAGCACCAGGGCAAGGCGCTTGACCCAGCGTTCGCCGCTCACCCAGCGCAGCGCCACGGCGACCCGGTCGCCGAACCGGTGAAAGCCGGAATTGGAGCGGGACAACAGCCGCCGTGCATGGTGGCCCGCGGCCTCGTCACGGTCCTGGTCCCAGCCGTCTTCATCGTCCCAATGCGAGATTTGGGCCTCGACGCGCGGACTAGACCCTTGGGGCGATGTTTTCCCTGCCATTGCCTTCCGGTGCTGGCGCTGAGGACGATCGCCGTCACAGGCGCGCCCGTCGATCTCTATCGAGCGCTTCTGTGCCGGCATCGCTGCCAATCCTCGATCAATACTGTTACTCGTTGTCGGGCCCAAGGGTCTATTCATGGGTTTGTTCATGGGCCCATTCAGCGAGCGGACGGGTGGTATGTCGAATTCCGGGTGACCATACTCCGGCGCCATCAGACTTGCCCAGCGGTCGGCGCGAATCCGATTCTGCAGGACGAGACCCGCAATAGTCTATTGGTTGAGCCCCGGAAAGCGACGAAAGGAAGGCGTATGTCCACGAAAAAACGCAAGAAATCCCCCAAGACCGCAACCAGGACGACCGCGGCCAAAGCGGCCCGCGGCGGCGCGAAAGCGGCGGCCAATAAGCCGGCCGCCAAAGCCGGCAAGGCCGTTGCCAGGAAGACCGCCAACAAAGCCGTCAAGAAGTCGGGCAAGCCGGCCAACAGCGCTCCGGCAACAACATCGCATAAGGCGCCGTCAAAACCGTTAAAATCCGCGCCGGCGGCCGGGCCCAAATCTGCCCTGGTCGAAGGTGCAAAGGCGCCCGCTTTCCGCTTGCCGCGCGACGGGGGCGACAGCGTCTCGCTCGCCGACTTCGCCGGCAGCAAGCTGGTGCTGTTTTTCTATCCGCGCGCCGACACCCCTGGCTGCACCAAGGAGGCGATCGACTTCACCCGCCTGAAGGGCGCGTTCGAGCAAAGCGGCGCGGCGGTGCTGGGGGTCTCCGCCGACAGCGTGAAGGCGCAGGAATCATTCCGAAACAAACACCGGCTTTCCGTTCCCCTGATCTCGGATGAGAAACATGAAATGCTGCAGGCCTATGGCGCCTGGGGTGAAAAATCCATGTATGGCAGAACATTCCAGGGCATTCTTCGCACCACGGTTCTGATCGGCGCCGATGGCCGGATTGCAAGGGTCTGGCGCAATGTGCGGGTCGACGGCCATGCCGACGAGGTTCTTGCCGCCGCGCGGGGGCTGTAAAATAGTTCCATTTGCTGAAAATTAACCATGAGAGGATCAAATCAGCCGCGCAAATTGGCCGTACGGAATTCCATCCGACCGGCGCGGGAGTGCCGATGTCGTACCGTTCCGGTCATCATTCCGAGTGTCAGCCGCAGCACCACCATCCTCAGGACCATGGCCGGGCAGCTCCTCGCCGTTCCGCGCCGCATGCGGCATCGGCAGCGGCTCGTGACGGCTATACCATCGTCCACGCCGGCAAGCAGGTCCGATTCGGCCCGGTCGCTTTCTGGATCGTGGTCGGCACGGTCACCATGCTCGGCATGTGGTCAGCGGCGACCGCCACCTATTTCGCGTTTCGGGATGACGTTCTGACGCGACTGATCGCCCGTCAGGCGGAAATGCAATACGCCTATGAGGACCGCATCGCCGAACTGCGCGCCAGGGTCGATCGCACCACCAGCCGTCAATTGCTCGATCAGGAACAATTCGATCAGAAACTCGACCAGATCATGCGCCGCCAGACCGCGCTGGAATCGCGCGCCAGCGCGCTAGGCGCGATTCCGGATGCGTCCACCACCGGATCGATCAAGCCGTCGGCGCGCGGCGGGGCGGCGGATGCGCCCGCCTCCGGGGCACCAAAACCGTCCCCGATCAGCGACACCGTGATCTTCGTGGCGCCCCCGGACCGTGAGGCGCGGCTGGAGTCGCGCGCGCCCCTGATTTTGAAGCCGCAGCCCAACCAGTTCGCAAAGGTTCAAGGCGTCGACAACGTCCTGGTTCGCCTGCAGGGTTCGCTCGATCAGGTCGAGCGGCGGCAGCTGGCCGCGCTGAACTCGGTCGAAGACAGCATGGAATCACGGGTCCGACGGATGCGCGGCGTTATCACCGACCTCGGTCTCGACATGGCACAGCTGGAGGCCGCAACGCCCCGCTCGGGCATCGGCGGCCCCTTCATCGCCGTGAAACTCCCCGCCGATGCCGGCGCGTTCGAGCGCCAGCTCTACCGGATCAACGCGGCCCGCGCGCAGATGGCGCGCCTCAACCAGACACTCGCGCTGGTGCCGTATCGCAAGCCCGTCATCGGCGAAGTCGAATTCACCTCCGGCTTCGGCGTCCGCAGCGATCCCTTCCTCGGCCGTCCGGCGATGCATACCGGCCTGGATTTCCGCGCCGCGAGCGGCGACCCCGTGCGCGCGACCGCGAGCGGCAAAGTGGCGTCATCGGGATGGGCCGGCGGCTATGGCCGCATGGTCGAAATCGACCACGGCAATGGGCTGTCGACCCGCTACGGCCATCTGTCGGAGATCAACGTCCGGGTCGGCGACCTCATCAGGATCGGACAGGTGATCGGCGCGGTCGGTTCCACCGGCCGCTCGACCGGGCCGCATCTGCACTATGAAACGCGGATCGACGGCGACGCGGTCGATCCGCAGAAGTTTTTGCGCGCAGGCGTAAGGCTGAGTTCGGGCTAGACCAGGGCTCGGACTCACAAGCACGTAGCCAGATGCAGATCACGCCGCGCGGCAAGGGCCTATCGTCGCAAATACACTTGCGCTGAATCTACTTCCGCTTTGAGGGTACAGCGGCCACGGCCGGAATTGCTGCTGGTCCTATCCGGTAGCGAATGACCCCAACTTGGACATCGAGGGCAGCGGATCGCTACGATACCGATGAGCCGCTTCTGGGGCCGGAAGGCATCGCGCATCTGATCGTCGCAGAGGGGGCCGCGTGATCAGTTCGACGGCGAAAAGGGACAGCATGAGGCCTACCATCGGCACTTCGGTAATCAGATATCGCCAGACGTCGAGGGTGTGGGCGCCGGCGGCGGTTGCGATCGAAGCCGTCCACATCACGAGCACGATGCCTGCGCGCGCCACGAAGGCGGGGCGCCGACGCCGCACAGCGGTCACCGTCCAGAATATGACGGCGATAACGAAGGCGATGGACAATGCCCTGTACAGGTAGGCGGAGATGCCTGGGAGATCGGACAACAGGCCGATCCGAACTGGTTCGCCTTGCAGATCGATCGGCTGAACCGCCCGGCCGTGCCGCGTCATGATGTCGGCCACATGCGGTACATCGTCGGTCGACACCGTTATGGCAGGCTCGAGTCCGTAAGCCGGCCATGCGACCGAGGCGCCATAGGCCATCTGACGGACGAACTTGCCCGCGTAGTCGAGCGGCCGGTCGCGCACGGCGGCCAGGAAGATGCGCCGATAGGCCGCGGCCGCGCCGACGGCATTCCCGGTATCGTCGGCGATGTCTCGATCCAGTGCGGTGTCGAAGAGGCACGCGTCGCCGAAGAACCCGAGCACGGGCCAGCGACCCGGCTCCGCGGCGAAGTCGGCGGCAAGCCGCGCCATCGTGGCGTCGGCGCGGTTGCCGGCCGCCGACACGATCTCGTGTCGCGCTGCATCGCTTGCAAGCACGATGTTCAGGTGATTGCAGAACAGTGTCTTGGGGACGAACACGGCCGAGGCTTGGTCGGAGTAGGAAGCCCCGAACCGGGAACCGGCGGCGAGGAGCGCCAGCGCCGCCGCGACGGACACGGCCATCACGGCAAGGCGCGCTGACGTGTATGGCCGGGCGAGGTGGGCGCCCAACAGGACGGCGGCGATTGGGACCAGGACGCCCTGCGATCTAAAGCACGCCGCGAGCGCCGCGCACAGGACGGAGGCAGCGACCGCGCAGCACTGCGCCGTTTTGCCGACGCAGGTGGCAACGAGCAATCCAGCCAGTGCCAGATTGAGGAAGACCGCAAAGAGAAGCTCCGCGGTGAGGACGTTCCTGAACAGCAGCAGGCCCGGATACGTCGCCACGAGGATGATCGGCACGAGCCCACCGGCGTTGCGCGTCGCCGCCTGGGCAGTTGCTGCAAGCGCCAGCATCAGGACGGCCCACGCCGCCTGCTGCAGGCGCACCACCGTTCCGAGGTCGCCCCCGAACGCGAACGTCACGGCCAGGAACGCGGGATAGCCCGGATCGCGCCCACCCGCCACGGTCGGCCTTCCAGCCTCGAGCGTGCGAAGCGCGGATTCCACGAAGGACGGTGTGTCGCCCCAGATGACCGGGACCGCCGGCCTGAACGATACGACGATCGCTACCAGCAGCGCGACCCACGCCAGCACTGCCCATGGCCACGGGGACCCGACGCCGCCCCGGAAGGCGGCTCCGCCCGTTGTACGCGCTGGAGCTTCGCGGTCGGACCGCACGATCGCCGTCCCCCACGGGATGAAGTTCGAATGCCGCCCCAGCCTCATGCTAGACCAAAACGATCTACAAGACCATCGGAGGGCACGGCGTGCTCCCGGCTCCCTCGGCCGCGCGTCAAACGCAATGGGGATTTCGGCCTTGGCGTTCTGTTGCCGACGTGAATTGAACGCTGGTTTTGGGACGCGATCGAAGAGGCGATGACCCTGATCGTCCGATCGCGATAGGCCGAAGCGGCCTCGCGCGGTGGAGATCGAACGACACGACGGCTATCGAGGACGGCGCGACGGCGAGTCATGCTGAGTCTTCGGCTGCTAATTTGCGGATCGTCATGTCTTCGATCATGCGCTGCCGCAGCGTTCTACCGCGCGAGCGGTTTAGTCCTCTGATCCATGTGAGACATCGGCCAGCCTCTCATGTTCGTGCTGGTCGACGGCTGGCACCTGGTCGCGGGCGGCCTGGTGCAGAGCTACGGAACGTAGAGCGTCCAGCACCGTCGCCTTGTCAGCCAATCTTCGCGAGCTTACCATGTACGTTGCCGAAGATCAGAAAGTCTGGACAAACGATCCGGAACAGGGAGGTCGTCATGCTCACAAGACGTGGCTTTACGGGATTTGCGTCATGCGCTCTCTGCGCGATCACGGGATTCATCGCGACCGAAGCGTCAGCACAAGGAGCGCCGCCGCCGTCGGGCGGCGTCAACCGGAAGATTCTCTCCAGGACCGACGGCCCGGCGGCGGGTTATGAGACTGTGCTCGTGGAAGCCGAAATAGAGGCGGGTGTCGCGGTTGGCCGCCACACGCACCCCGGTATCGAGTCGGCCTATGTGCTGGAAGGCGGCTTCGAGCTTCCGATACAAGGCATGGAAACCCGCATCTTGAAGGCCGGTGACGCCTTCCAGGTGCCGCCAAATACGCCGCATGCCGGCGGCAAGGCGGGCACCGCGAAAACAAGAATTCTGATCACCTACGTGGTGGAGAAGGGCAAGCCGCTCGCCTCCCCCGCCTGATAACGGCGTGAACAAACGTGCCTGCCGTGTTATTGCCGCGGCGCTCGGTCCGGGCGTCGCGGGTGCGGTAGGTCGTCACCTGCGGCATGAACGAGACCGTGATCGAGATCATGGCGCGCATGGCGGCGGCAAAGTTCCGGCACGTGCCGGTCGTCGAGGAGGCCGGCTCGCCGGCATCGCGTCGATCGGCGACGTGGTGAACTGGCGCCTTGACGAACTGAAGCACGAGTCCGCGGCGCTGCGCGAATACATCGCGACGGATTGAGTCCGGCACGCCTGATTACCCCGGCGCAATGGGCTTCCTTCTGTGCACATCACGACATGTGGCCCTGAAACCGTCGTCGGTAGCTTTCAACGCATGGCGGACATCGCAAATCGTCCGCCCGGGCATTTGTCGATCGAAGGGCTAATGCCCGACCTCGCCGGTGATCACCTCCCCGAACAGCTCCCACGTCTCGCCGTTGAACTTCATCAATTGCATCTGCTCGATCGGGAAGAAGTCGTTCGGCCCGGTGTTGATCCTGATGCCGGGCAGCAGCACCTCGCTGGAAAAATCCTTCAGGTTCGCGGCCTGCTTCATCACGTTCTCGCGGGTGAGGTCATCGCCGCACTGCTTCAGCACCTGAACCATGGTCTGCGCCGTGGCGTAGCCATAGACGTTGTTGTTGTTGGTCTTGTCGCCATCGGGAAAATACCTGTCCATGAAGGCTGACCAGGTCCTGATGCCGGGGTCGTCCCTCCACAATGGATCGGTCGGGTCCTTCAGATAGGCGGTCGAAATGATGCCCTTGGCATTTTCCAGGCCGGCCGGCTTGAGAACCGTTGCGACCGATGTCGATACGTTGCCGAGGAAATAGGCCGGCTTCCAGCCGAGCTCGCCGACTTTCCGGATCGCCTGCGCCGCACCCTTTGGCGCCGCCCATGTCACGAAGATATCGGCGCCGGAGTCTTTCAGCGCGACGATCTGGGAGTCGATGGTGGGATCGCTCACCTCGTAGGACTTGTCGGCTATGATCATGTTGGCCTTGTGGCCCAGACCGTCGCGCAGGCCTTTCATCTGGTCCTTGCCGGCGTCGTCATTCTGCCAAAGCGCAGCGATCTTGCCGTTCGGATAGTGCTTCAGGATGTAGGCGGCGTAGATGCGGCCTTCGCTCTGGTAGTTGGGTTGCCAGCCCATGGTCCACGGAAAGTTCTGCGGATCGCCCCATTTGGTTGCGCCGGTCGCGACAAAGAGCTGCGGCACTTTCCTGGCGTTCATGTATTTCTGGGTCGCCGAGTTGGACTGGGTCCCGAGCGGCTGGAAGATCAGCAGCACCTCGTCGCTTTCCACGAGCTTGCGCGCCTGCTCGACCGCCTTTGGCGGACTGAAGGCGTCGTCATAGCTGATGAAGTTGATCTTGCGGCCGTTGATGCCGCCTTCGGCGTTGATCTTGTTGAAATAGGCCGCCTGCGCCTTGCCGATCACCCCATAGGCGGAGGCCGGACCGCTATAGGGCATGATGTTGCCGATCTTGATCTCGGTGTCGCTCGCGCCCGGATCGTATTTCTTCTGCGCATGGGCCGCGGTCGTGGCCGAACTGGCGATCGCAAAAGCTGTCAGGGCAATCAATCGAATAGCGCGAACCGGCATCGTTCTCTCCCCCTTGGCGACTTGTTTTGATCGAGTTTCGCAAGTCGCGCGGGCGCATGCAAGCATCGGCTTATTCCGCGAACCGAAACGGCATTGTTGCCCGACGCCATTTGTGATTGATGCGGGGCAGCTCTTTCACTGACAGCAAGGCCGCGCGGGTTGGAACTGAACAGACGAATTGGTCCGCGATATCCAAAACTCGCCGCCGCCGGATTCCGCGCCGCGCGATGGCTGGCGGCGCGGACGATGGGGCCTGCGGGTTTTCATCAGCTCGGCTCGGATTTCGCCGGTGCGCGGATCGCGGCGGTCCGCGAAAAACTCGCGCGCGGCGAGACCGTCCATCTCGCGGGTCTGGGGCCTCCCGGGACGCATAATTCGGGCGTCGCGCTGGTCGAGGTGACGCGGGCGAACGGTCCGCGCCTGATCGTCAACAACGAGGAAGAGCGCTTCTCCGGCAACAAGCACACCACCGAATATCCCCGCGCCTCGATCGATGCGATGGTGTCGACGCTGCGCGGGCTCGGGCGCGATATCGGCGATATCGACGCCTGGCTGACGAGTTGGGACTATCCGACGCTGGCCGGAACGCTTGCCCGCTCGGTGCTGGAAGAATTGCCACAAAGCCTGAAACTGTTGCGCACCACCGAGGCCGCCGGATTCGATCGCCGCCGTCTCGACCAGATGACGCGGACGCCGAAAATCCTTGCCCGGCAGCTCGGTCTTGCCGAGCGCGTGCCGCTGATCTGCATGCCGCACCACGACAATCATGCCTGGTTTTCCTTCGCGGCCTCGCCGTTTGGCGATGACGGCAAACCGGTTGCGATCGCCGTGCTCGACGGCACCGGCGATCAGGGCTCGATCTCGCTCTATGTCGCCGAGAACGGGACGATGCGCCGGCTCTATTGCAATGACAGCATGTTCGACTCGCTTGGCGCTTTCTACAGCGTGATTTCATCGACGCAGGGCGGCTGGACCTGGCTGTCCAGCGAAGGTCGCTACATGGGCGCCGCCGCCTGGGGCGACATGAACCGCGCCAGCAATCCCTATTATGAACGGCTGAAAAACGTGCTGCATTTCGGCGACGGCGGCGAGGTCCGGCTCAATCGGAGCCTCGCCAACTGGTATTGCGACCCGTTCGATAACCCCTACAAGGCGGCGCTGGCCGGCATCATCGGCGAGCCGCTGAAGCCCGACCAGCTCTGGAATCCCGACGCGGTGTTGCGGGTCGAGGACATCCAGCACCGGCCTGACACCAGAGATCGTCTCGACAAGGCGGCCGCGACCCAGCTGGTGTTCGAAGACGCGATGATCCATGTGGTGGATCATCTGTTGCGCGCAACCGGCGCCAACCGGCTGGTCTTGACCGGCGGCGTCGCGCTGAACGCGACCGGCAACATGCGGCTGCTCGAACATTTCGATGAAGCCTGGTTTGCGAAGGCCCAGCAACGCGACGCGCGGCTGCATCTGTGGGTGCCGCCGGTGCCCGGCGATCCCGGCGTCACTATTGGCGCCGCCTGGGGCTTCGCACATCTGGCCGGTGCGCCGCGCGGCGCGCCGATGACGCACGCCTTTTACTGCGGCTCGCCGCCGTCACATCACGATATTGCCGCCGCGCTCGAGGCCGATGATATTGCCTCGCAGCCAGTCGGCGATATCTCGACGCCGGACGGCCGCGACGCGGTCGCCGATCTGATGGCGTTCATGGTGGCGCAGAACGGCGTGATCGCGCTGTACCAGGGCGCGGCCGAGACCGGCCCGCGCGCGCTCGGCCACCGCTCGATCCTCGCCAACCCTTGCGACCCCGAGGCGCGCGAGCGGCTGAACGAGCGCGTCAAATACCGCGAGGCGATCCGGCCGCTGGCGCCGATGGCGACGCTGGAAGCGGCGAGGGAATACTTTGATCTTCTGCCAGGCGCGTCCGACGCCGATTACAACGCCTACAACTACATGGTGCTGACGGCGCAATCGACGCCCCGCGCACATGAGAAAATTCCGGCCGTGATTCACGCCGACGGCACCGGCCGCATCCAGATCGTGCGGTCCGACGACGACCCCCTCACCTACGCCTACCTGAAGGCGCTCGGCCGCCGCATCGGCGTCGAGATATCGGTGAATACGTCCTTCAATGTCGCTGGCCCGATCGCGCAAACGCCGCAACAGGCCATCGACACGCTGCGCCGCTCCAGAGGGCTCGATGTCGTGTTGCTGGTCGCGAGCAACGGCGCGGTCCATGCCGCATGGCATGGCGGCGCGCGCGACAGCGGAAGATTCTCGGGCTGGCTTTCGCAATGGAAAACTATCGCTGAATGAACTTCAGCACGCGCCCGTCGATCACCAGCAGCGCGCTGCCGATGACCAGCGCGCCGACGATCTCGCGCGGCGAAATGCGTTCGCCCAGCACCAGATAGCCGAGAAGGATCGCCGTCACCGGAATCAGCAGCGTCACCAGCATCACATTGGTCGCGCCCGAGCGCCGCAGGATCTGGAAGAACACGATGTAGGCGAGCGCGGTCGAAAAGGCTGCGAGACCGATCACGGCGAGCCAGGTCGCCGCGCCCGGCACCGGCAATTGCCATGGACGATCGACGATTCCAGCGACGACCGTCATCATGGCGGCCGAGGCCAGCATCTGAAACGTCGCGGTCGCAAGCGGCGGCGAGTTTGACAAGCGGCGTCGCGCCAGCAGCGCCGACAATCCGTAGCTGAAGGCGGCGGCCAGACAAAGCAGGATTCCGATGCCCTGGCCGGTCTCGAAGCCAACCCCTTGGCCGTGGAGAATGACGACGCCGATCAGCCCGGCGAAGACCCCCGCGATCCGCCGCGCCGACAGTTTTTCCTCGCCCGCCGCCGCCATCACCACGACGGTGAACAGCGGCGTGGTGGCATTGAGGATCGAGGCCAGCCCGCTCGCGATAGTGGTCTGTCCGATCACGATCAGCGAGAACGGCAACACGTTGTTGAGAAACCCGATCGCGAGATACGGCGCCCAGGCCGCCACGCCCTTCGGGAAACGTATCCGGTAGACCCACAGCAGCGGCAGCAGGATGACGGATGCGAGCGCGACCCGCAGGAACACCAAGGTCAGCGGCGGCAGTTCCCTCAGCACCACGCCGTTGAAGAAAAACGAGCCGCCCCACAGGATCGAAAGCAGGCCGAGCAGCGACCAGTCGCGCGCGTCAATCCGATCGTGTTTGGCGGTCATGGCGGCATCTCTGCGGTAAGGCGGGATGCCTACCGCGGCGCCTGAGCTCGTTCCACCCGATTTCCGGCGGGACTTCGCGGCACACTATTTCGGCCGCGACACGATCTCGATCATTTTGCCCTCGTCGTCGTCGGGCGCGTAGGCTTTGGCACGATCATAGGCCTGCACCGCCGCGTGGCCCATGATCGGCGCGTCGGCCAACAGGCTCTCGGCGAGCGCGACCGCATAGGCCGCATCCTTCTGCCGTAGCGCGGCCGTGAATGTCGCGCCGGAAAAATTCCGCGCCGCCATCCGCCTGGAATGACGGATCACCTGCGGGCTCGCGGCGACCCCGGACTCGACCGCCTCCAGCACCAGCTTCATGTCGAGCCCGGCCTGCTCGGCGATCGCAAGCCCCTCGGCAATCCCGGCGATCTGGATCGCGCCCATCAGATTGTTGATCAGCTTGTAGACCGTGCCGGAGCCGGCCGCGCCGAAATGACGGATGGTGGTGCTGAGGGGGGTGAGGTAAGGCCGCGCCTGTTCCAGATCGCCCGGCTCGGCGCCGACCAGCAGGGTCAGCTTTCCGGCCGCGGCCGCATCGGGCAGGCCCGTGACCGGACTGTCGATATAGACGAGACCGCGTCCGCGCAGCTCGCGCGCGAGCTCGAGCGCGTGCCGGTACGACACCGTGGAGCATTCGATCGCGAGCGCGCCGGCCTTCATGGTCGCGGCGGCGCCATCCTTGCCAAGCCAGACCGCGCGCGACGCCGCGTCGTCGGCGACCATGGTGACGACGGCGTCGGCGTCGACCGCGGCGTCCGCCGGCGAGGCCGCCCATCGCGCGCCGCGCCCGATCAGATCCTCCGCCTTCGCCTTGCTGCGATTCCACAGCGCGACCTCAAATCCGGCGTCGAGATAGCGGCCGGCCATGCCGTGCCCCATCCGTCCAAGGCCGATGAAAGCGACTTTTGCCATCGGCTAATCCACATCCTCGACCGCGCCCGGCGAGGTCCCGAACGCGCGTTGCGCCAGGGTCGCCGCCATGAATTCGTCGAGGTCGCCGTCGAGCACGCCGGAAGTATCGGAGGTCTGCACGCCGGTGCGCAGATCCTTCACCATCTGGTAGGGCTGCAGCACGTAGGAGCGGATCTGGTGGCCCCAGCCGATATCGGTCTTGGCGGCCTGGTCGGCGGCCGCCTTTTCCTCGCGCTTCTTCAACTCGATCTCGTAGAGCCGGGCGCGCAGCATGTCCCAGGCCTGCGCCTTGTTCTTGTGCTGGGAGCGGCCGGCCTGACAGACCACCGCGACGCCGGTCGGGATATGCGTCAGCCGCACCGCGGATTCGGTCTTGTTGACGTGCTGGCCGCCGGCGCCGCCGGAGCGCATGGTGTCGGTGCGCACGTCCGACTCCTTGATGTCGATCTTGATGCTGTCGTCGACCACGGGAAAGATCGCGACCGACGAGAACGAGGTGTGGCGGCGGGCATTGGAATCGAACGGCGAGATCCGCACCAGCCGGTGGACGCCGGCTTCGGTCTTCAGCCAGCCATAGGCGTTGTGGCCGCTGATCTGGATGGTGGCGGACTTGATGCCGGCCTCCTCGCCCTGCGTCTCCTCCAGATATTCGACCTTGAAGCCGTGTTTCTCGGCCCAGCGCGTGTACATCCGCAACAGCATCTCGGCCCAATCCTGGCTTTCGGTGCCGCCCGCGCCGGCATGGACCTCGAGATAGGAATTGAACCGGTCGGCTTCGCCTGAGAGCAGCGCTTCCAGCTCGCGCCGGGCGACTTCCTTCTTCAGCGCCTTCAGCGCGGCCTCGGCCTCCGCCACCACGCCCTCGTCGTTCTCGGCCTCGCCGAGTTCGATCATGCCGATATTGTCCTCAAGCTCGCGCTCGACCTTGCCGATGCCACCGAGCCCATCCTCCAGCGAGGTGCGCTCCTGCATCAGTTTCTGGGCCTTCTGGGGATTGCTCCAGAGATTGGGGTCTTCGGCGAGCTTGTTCAGCTCGGCCAGGCGCGCCGTGGATGCATCGACGTCAAAGATGCCTCCTCAGCAGCCCGACCGACTGCTTGATCTCTTCAACAAGGCGTTCGACTTCGGCGCGCATGGTTTCTCTGATCCGCGGTGTAAACCGCTGCTTGCGATGCTGCGAGGGATGTAGCGGCGCGCGCCGCAAAGCGCAATCGGCTAGTAAAGCCCGCCGGTTCCCGGCCGCATGAAATTGCCGGCGTCGGGCGGAAATCCCTGCGGGATGCGGCCATCCGCATCGGCGACACCGATGACGGAGTAGCTATCCGGCGGCGCGGTGCCCGGCTTGAAGGCTTCCAGAATGGTGCGGCCGCCCTCGCCCGGACCGACGCGCATGCCGCTCTTGGCATCGACGCGGATCAGCTTGATGCCGGCCGGGACCTTGAACGGCGTCGCGGGCTTGTCGGCCAGCGCTAGTTTCAGGAAATCGCGCGCGATCGGCGCGGCGACATGACCGCCGGTGGCGTTTCTGCCGAGGTTGCGCGGCTTGTCGTAGCCCATATAGACGCCGACCGCGAGGTCCGGCGAGAATCCGATGAACCAGACGTCCTTTTCGTCGTTGGTGGTGCCCGTCTTGCCGGCGATCGGCTTGCCGACCTCCTTCACGACCGTGGCGGTACCGGCCTGCACCACACCCTCCATCATCGAGGTGATCTGGTAAGCCGTCATCGGATCGAGCACCTGCTCGCGGCGGTCGACGAGCTGCGGTTCGGGCTGGTTCTTCCAGCCGCCGGGCGCGTCGCAGCCGCGGCATTCGCGGGCATCGTGCTTGAAGATGGTGCGGCCGTAGCGGTCCTGGATGCGATCGATCAGCGTCGCCTTCACGCGTCGGCCGCCATTGGCGAACATCGAATAGGCCGTGACCATCCGCATGACAGTGGTCTCGCCGGCGCCGAGCGCATACGAAAGATAGTTCGGCAATTCGTCATAGACGCCGAAGCGCTTGGCATATTCGCCGATCAGCGGCATGCCGATGTCCTGCGCCAGCCGCACCGTCACCGTGTTGAGCGAGCGCTGCAGCGCGTTGCGCAGCGTCGTCGGTCCGTAATATTTGCCGGTCGAATAGTTTTCCGGACGCCACACGCCCGAGCCCTGCCCCTGATCGATTTCGATCGGCGCGTCGATCACGACCGTCGACGGCGTGTAGCCGTTGTCGAGCGCCGAGGAATAGACGATCGGCTTGAACGACGAACCCGGCTGGCGATAGGCCTGCGTCGCGCGGTTGAACTGGCTCTGGTCGAACGAGAAGCCGCCGACCATCGCCAGCACGCGGCCGGTCCAGGGATCCATCACCACCATGGCGCCCGACACTTCCGGCAATTGCCGCAGCCGGAACTGGCCCTCGACAATGTTGCCGTCCTTTGCAATCAGCGGGTCCGCATAAATGACGTCGCCGGCGGCCAGCACCTGCGTGACCGCCGTCGGCGTCTTGCCGCGCGCCGGCCCCGACGCGGCCTTGGCCCATTTGACCCCGTCCAGCGTGATGATGCCGGTCTGGCGTTCCTTCGCAACGGCACCGCCGAGTTCGCGGCCCGGCTGAAAGCCGATCCGCGCGGACTGGTCCGAGGTTTCCAGCACCACCGCCATCCGCCAGGGCGAGATGTCGGACAGCGATTTGACGTCGGCAAGCTTGACGCCCCAGTCGCCGGATATATCGAGCTTGCTGGCCGCTCCGCGCCAGCCCTGCGTCTCGTCATAATTGACGAGGCCGGCGGCCATGGTCTTGCGCGCCATCACCTGCATCTTCGGATCGAGCGTGGTCCTGACCGACAGGCCGCCTTCATAGAGTTTCTTTTCGCCGTAGCGCTCGAAGATGTCGCGGCGGACTTCCTCGGCGAAATACTCGCCGGCGAAGATGTGCGCGGCGTTGCTGCGGCTGGTGACGACCAGCGCGTCCTTGCGCGACTTGTCGGCATCGGCCTGTTTGATCCAGCCGTTTTCGACGAGACGGTCGATCACGTAATTGCGCCGTTCGATGGCACGGTCGCGGTTGCGCACCGGGTGCAGCAAGGCCGGCGCTTTCGGCAGCGCGGCGAGATAGGATGCTTCGGCGATCGTGAGTTCGTTCACCGACTTGTCGAAATAGACCAGCGAGGCGGCGGCGATGCCGTAGGCGCCGAGGCCGAGATAGATCTCATTGAGATAGAGTTCGAGAATGCGGTCCTTGGAATAGGCGCGCTCGATGCGCATCGCCAGCAAGGATTCCTTGATCTTGCGCGTGAACGAGACTTCGTTGGTCAGAAGGAAGTTCTTGGCGACCTGCTGGGTGATCGTCGAGGCGCCCTGCGGCCTGCGGTTGGAACCGTAGTTCTGCGCATAAACCACCGCTGCGCGCGCCATGCCCGAGAAGTCGATGCCGCCATGCTCGTAGAAATTCTTGTCCTCGGCGGCAAGGAACGCGTTGATGACGAGTTTTGGAACCGCCTGGATCGGCAGATACAGCCGCCGCTCCTTGGAATATTCGCCGAGCAGCGCGCCATCGGAGGCGTGCACCCGCGTCATGACCGGCGGCTCGTAATCCTGAAGCTGCGAATAGTCCGGCAAGTCCCTGGAAAAATGCCAGATCGCGCCGGCAACGCCGGCGACGCCCACCAGGAACAGCACGGTTCCGGCGGCGAACAAGAAACCCAAGAACCGCACCAGCAAGCGCATTATCGAAGTTCCGTTCCAACCCTCGCGCCGGGGTTTTCGGCGGCTGTTCTCGTGCGGACGGCCGGGCCCAGAAAGCGGCCATCGCGCAGGCAAATAATACTACAGCCCGCCGGCCATGCAGCCCTCTTCCAAAATATCCGGCCGCGCGATTCTATACCGTTGCCGCTGTGGCCAAACTAGGGCTTGGCGCATCGGACCAACCTCTTTTCATTTGGTGGAACCGGCAGTTGCCAGGCGTTTGGTGAAAAAAGCGTCGACCGCCTGGGCGATGGAGGCGACCGTCTTGTTCCGCCAGTTCTCCGAAACCAGATGTTCGAGGTCGCCCTTGTTCGAGACATAGCCGAGCTCGACCAGCACCGAGGGCACGTCGGGGGCTTTCAGCACCCGGAAGCCCGCGGATTTCAGCGGGTGCTTGTGCATCCGCACCGTGCTTTTCATTTCGCCCATCAGCAGGCGCGCAAACCGGTTGGAGAAGGTGCGGGTCTCGCGCTGCGCCAGATCGATCAGGATGTCGGCGACCTCGGTCGGCTCGTCGGATAAATTCACGCCGCCGATCGCGTCGGCCTTGTTTTCCGCCTCGGCCAGCCGTTCCGCCTCGGCGTCGGAGGCCCTGTCCGACAGGGTGTAGATCGTCGCGCCCTGGGCGTCGCCCTCCTGCCGCGGCAGGGCGTCGGCATGGATCGAGACGAACAGCGAAGCCGAATGGTTGCGCGCGATCTTGACCCGGTCGCTCAGCGCAATGA
>NZ_JBAVNZ010000287.1:0-11226 GCF_049691595.1 Bradyrhizobium sp. | reverse complement strand
GGTGAAAACCTTGTCGATGTGATCGAGCTTCAGATAGGTCATGACAGGTTCCTTCAGTTCAGCGCGGTGCCGCGGGTCACGAACTTCGCCAGTCCCGCGATCACGCGGTCGAGCACGAAGCCGATGATGCCGACATAGAACAGCGCCAGCACGATCTCGCTGATGTGCGAGGAATTCCAGGCGTCCCAAATGAAGAAGCCGATGCCGACACCGCCGATCAGCATTTCGGCCGCGACGATCGCAAGCCACGACAGGCCGATGCCGATGCGCAGGCCGGTGAAGATGTAGGGCGCCGCCGCCGGGATCATGATCTTGCCGAAGAACTCCAGCGGATTGAGCTGCACCACCGCGGCGACGTTACGATAATCCTGCGGGATGTTGCGGATGCCGACCGCGGTATTGATGATGATCGGCCATACCGAGGTGATGAAGATCACGAAGATCGCCGACGGCTGGCCGTCGCGGAACGCCGCCAGCGACAGCGGCAGCCAGGCCAGCGGCGGAATCGTGCGCAGCACCTGGAAGATCGGATCAAGCCCGCGCATCGCCCAGACCGACTGTCCGACCAGCGTGCCGAGGGCTACGCCGGCGACCGCGGCCAGCGAAAAGCCGAACGCGACGCGCTGCAGGCTCGCGGACAGATGCCAGAACAGGCCCTTGTCGATGCCGCCGCGATCGAAGAACGGATCGAAGATCAATTCCCTGGTGTCCTTGAAGACGCGCGAAGGCGGCGGCAGGGCCGAGCCGGCGCGCCGGCAGACCAGTTCCCAGAACAGCATCAGCAAGGCGAGCACGATCAGCGGCGGCACCACGCGCGCCGCGGTCTCCGTCGCCATCTTGACGAATTTCTCGGAACGCGGCGCCCGCTTGGGCGTCATGGTGACAACCGGCGCCGCGGTGGCTGGCAGCAACGCGGCAGTGGCGTCGGTTTTGATCGCGGGCATGGACATCGAAAGTGTTTCTCCGTGTTCAAGGGACGAGCCGCGCGGCTTCGCTCGGATCAGACGTCAACACGCTTGATGGACAGGGACTTCAGATACGCCGCCGGATTTTCCGGATCGAACATTTTGCCGTCGAAGAAGGTCTCCTTGCCGCGCGACGTCGACGCCGGAATATCGGCAGCGGCGACGCCGAGCGCCTTGGCGGCGTCGCGCCAGAGATCCTCGCGGTTGACCTTGGCAATCAGCGCCCTGGCATCGTAGCCCGCCTCGTATTTGCCCCAGCGGGTATCCTCGGTGATGAACCAGAGGTCATGGCTCTGGAACGGGTAAGAGGCATGATCGCGCCAGTATTTCATGACGTGCGGGCTGTTCTCGACCACCTTGCCGGGGATGCCGTAGTCGAACTTGCCCGCCGAACGGTCATAGACGTCCTCGACCGGGCAGTTCATCCATTGCCGCTTGCCCATGATGGCCGCGAGTTCGGCCTTGTTCTCGGCCTTGTCGGCCCATTGCTGCGCCTCCATCACCGCCATCAGGATCGCCATGGCAGCCTTTGGATTCTTGTCGACCCAGGCGGCGCGCATGCCCAGCGATTTTTCGGGATGCTTGCTCCAGATTTCGCCGGTGGTGACCGCGGTGTAGCCGATCTTCTGATTGATCAATTGCAGGTTCCACGGCTCGCCGACGCAGAGGCAGTCCATGGTGCCGACCTTCATGTTGGCGACCATTTGCGGCGGCGGCACCACGATGGTCTCGATATCCTTGTCCGGATCGATGCCGCCGGCGGCAAGCCAGTAGCGGAGCCACAAATCGTGGGTGCCGCCGGGGAACGTCATGGCAGCCTTGACCGACTTGCCGGCAGCCTTTTTCTTCTCAAGCGCCGCCTTGAACGGCGCGGTGTCGACGCCGAGCTTGAGATCGGCATATTCGTTGGAAACGGAAATGCACTGGCTGTCGAGGTTGAGCCGCGCCAGGATGTACATCGGCGTCGGCTGATTGTTCTGCGTCACCTTGCCCGACGAGATCAGATACGGCATCGGGGTCAGGATATGCGCGCCGTCGATGCCGTTGCCTTCCGAGCCCAGCACCAGATTGTCGCGCGTGGTGCCCCACGATGCCTGCTTCTGCACGTCGACATCCGGCATGCCGTATTTGGCGAACAGACCCTTGTCCTTGGCGACGAACAGCGGCCCGGCATCGCTCAGCGCGATGAAGCCGAGTTTGGCGGCAGTCACCTCGGGACCTGCGCCTTGGGCAAAGGCGCCGGCGGGAAAATTCAGTCTGGCGGCGGCAAGCAGCGCGGCGGTGCCCGCGGTCGCTTTGAGAACCTGACGGCGGCTGAGGCTGCATGGGGTTGTATTGGCAGTCTTCGTCATGGGTGCGGTTGTCCTTTGCGTCTGAATTGGCCGTCCGCCTGGTGTCACCGCGCGAGGCGCCTAGAGGCGCGCGCTGGGGAAGCCCCAGTCTGGCCGTGTCACAATTCGGATGATTGGTTTCGAAGGACGGCTTCAATGGCGTCAGCACAGGCTATTCAAGCTTCGTGCCAAGCTACCGCAATGCAAAAAATCAATTATCTATAGTAGGTTACGGGAGGTGCACGGTTCAGTGCCAAGCCAGGGACCGCACCGAAAATTTGCGATTCGCTCAATTTTTGTGCGTCGCACAAGAATTGAGCAGGGATTTGAAAACGGCCTCAGGCGGCTTCGGTCGCCTTCGCCATCATCGGCTTTGGCGCGGCGCCCTCGCCCGGTTTCATCCGGAACTCATAGGTCATCAGATGCCAGGGCCCGGATGCCGGCTTGCCATCGGGCATCACCGGATCGCCGCGTTTGTCGATCTTCGCGACCAGCTCGTCCTTGACGCCGAATACCACGTCGGAATCGAGATATTTGTCGCCTTCCACGAAGACGTGGGTGATCAACGGCTGGTATCCGGGCGCCGCGACCAGGAAATGCACATGCGCCGGCCGCATCGCGTGGCGGCGCGTCTGGATGATCATCTCGCCGACCGGACCATCGGTCGGGATCGGATAGCTGCAGGGCAGGATGGTGCGAAAGTAAAACCGGCCGTCGGCGTCGGTGATGAAGCGCGCCCGCGATGACGGACCCTGCGCCGCGTAGGTCGGCTTCTGCGAATCGTAGAAGCCGTCATCATCGGCATGCCAGACATCAACCGGAATGCCCGCCAGCGGCTTGCCCTTGAGATCGGTGACCCGGCTTTGCACGAACATACGCTCGCCTGGAAGGGTGGCGGATATATCCGCGCCGTGCGGCGTCACCTTGTGCTCGCCGACATAGAACGGGCCGAGCACGGTGGTCTCGGTCGCACCGTCGCGGTCGCGATGATTCACCGCGTCGACCAGCATGGAAACGCCGAGCACGTCGGAGAGCAGAATGAATTCCTGCCGGGTCGTGGTGCATTTCTGGCCGGTGCGGGTCAGAAAATCGATCGCATATTCCCATTCCTCGAAGCTGAGGTCGGTCTTGCGGACAAAGTCGTGCAGCGACTTCACCAGTTCCTGCAGCAGGAATTTGGCCCGCGGCTCCGGCGTATCGTCAAAACTGCGGATGACGGCGGCGGTGAGTTCGGTATCGCTGAACTGGGGCATTTTTCCGTCCTGCGGGGTCGGTGATCGCGGGCGCAAGCCTACACCACCGCTTCGTCCGGGGTAAGCGCGCGACGGTTGGAACCGGGGCCCGTTTTCGGCTATCAAGGCCGCTGCCTCTTCAGCCGGAGATCAAACCCGATGTTAGCCCCCGCCCCTGCCTCGCCCGAATCCGCGGGAATGTCCAAGACCGCGCTCGACCGTCTCGAAGCCCATCTGAAGCTGCGCTATGTCGATGCCGGCCGCTTTCCCGGCACCCAGCTTCTGGTCTACCGCCGCGGCAAGATCGTGCACTCGACCGTCCAGGGCTTTGCCGACCTCGAGCGCAAGGCGCCGGTCCGGGACGACACCATCTTCCGCATCTATTCCATGACCAAGCCGATCACGAGCGTCGCCTTCATGATGCTGGTCGAGGAAGGCCGCGTCGCACTCGACGAGCCGGTCCACAAATATATCCCGGAATGGAAGAACCTCGGCGTGTTCCAGGCCGGCACCGCGCCTTCGTTCTTGACCAAACCGCCGACACGGCCGATGCTGATCGTGGATCTGCTGCGGCACACCTCCGGCCTCACCTACGGTTTCCAGCAGCGCTCCAATGTCGACGCCGCCTATCGCGAGAACAAGATCGGCGAGGTCATCAAGGCCGGCACGCTGCAAACGATGATCGAGGACCTCGGCAAAATTCCGCTGGAATTTTCTCCGGGTGAAGCCTGGAACTATTCGGTCGCAACCGACGTGATCGGCTATCTCACAGGCCTGATCAGCGGCAAACCGTTCGAACAGTTCCTGAAGGAACGCATCTTCAATCCGCTCGGCATGGACGACACCGACTT
The DNA here is from genome assembly GCF_049691595.1 of Bradyrhizobium sp. Classification (GTDB taxonomy): domain Bacteria; phylum Pseudomonadota; class Alphaproteobacteria; order Rhizobiales; family Xanthobacteraceae; genus Bradyrhizobium. Next base: position 6,847 of record NZ_JBAVNZ010000287.1, on the reverse strand, counting down.
CTTCGTGCCCGCGGACAAGGCCCATCGCTTCGCGGCGTGCTATTCGGCCGATCCGCAGGGCGGCATGACCTTTCACGCCGCCGAGCGCAAGGGCGGCCTGACGCTGCAGGATGACCCGGCGACGAGCCCGTTCCTGTCGCCACCGTCGTTGATTTCCGGCGGCGGCGGATTGTGCTCGACCGCGGCCGACTATCTCACCTTCTGCCGCGCGCTGCTCAATGGCGGCGAACTCGGCGGCGTCCGGCTGCTCGGCCCCAAGACGCTGAAGCTGATGATTTCGAACCATCTGCCCGGCGGCGTCGATCTGCCGGCGCTGTCGCGCTCGCTGTTTTCGGAAGCCGCCTATAACGGCATCGGCTTCGGGCTCGGTTTCTCGGTGACGATGAACCCGGCGCAGACCCTGATCGCCGGCAGCGCCGGCGAATATGCCTGGGGGGGTGCGGCGACGACATCGTTCTTCATCGATCCCGCGGAGGAGCTGGTCACGATCTTCATGACCCAGGTGCTGCCGTCGAGCGCCTATCCGCTGCGGCGCGAGCTGCGCAGCATGGTCTACGCCGCGATCACCGACAGCAATCTCTGAGCCAGACTGTTCCGGTTCCGCGGTGAAACATGACGGCACCATGGAACCTGCGTCCCGACCGAAATCCTTGGCGGATTTCGTCCGCTTCTCCTATGCTCAGTCGATATGGCGCTTTCGCGCCGAATGCGCTGATCCGGGGCTTGCGTGCCAAAACTTTCACTGCCAGTGCGTCTCGCCCTGCTGGTCGCGGGAACCATGCTGCCGCTGTTCGTTTTCGCGGTCGGCATTGTTTTCAGCAATTACGAACAGGACCGCAAGGACGCGACGCAGCACGTGCTGGAAACCGTGCGCAGCATCCGCCTCGTGCTCGACGCCGAAATGCAGCGGATGACCGGCGGGCTCCAGGTGCTGGCGCTGACCGACTCGCTGCGCGAGGGCGACTTCAACGGTTTCCGTCGCATGGCCGCGGGTTTTCTCGACCAGTACGGCAAGGACGGCGTCGTGGTGGTGGCGAACCGCGACGGTCGCCGGTTGTTTTCCTCGGTGACGGCGGATCCCGAGGGGCTGCCGCCGCGCAGCAATCGCGACATCCTGGAAAAGGTTTTTGCGACCAAGCGCCCGCATTACTCCAACCTGTTCTTCGGCGCGGTGAAGCAGCAGTTGATCGTCACGGTCGAAGTACCGGTCATTCGCGATGGCGAGGTCCTGTACGACATCTCCTTCAGCCCGCCACTCGAGATCTTCCAGGCCATCATCGAGAACCAGCGTCCAAGCCAGGACTGGACGATCTCGATCTTCGATGGACAGGGCATCAACTTCGCGCGGATTCCAAATCCGGAGCAGACGATCGGCAAGCAGGCATCGCCATCACTTCATGCCGCGCTGTTGCGCAACGCCGAAGCGACCCTGCCGACGGTGTCGCTCAATGGCGTACCGCTGATCACGAGCTTCACGCGCTCCTCGCTCACGGGCTGGACCGTCGCCGCCGGCATCTCAGAGAGCTCGCTGGTCGCCCCGTTGTGGCGCAATCTTGCGATCACCAGCGCGATTGGCGGCATTCTGCTGCTGGTCGGCCTCGCCTTCGCGGTGCGGATGGCGACGACGATTGCCCGCGGCGAGGCGCTGCATGATCTCCTGATCGAAGAACTGAACCACCGCGTCAAGAACACGCTCGCGATTCTTCAGTCGCTCGCCATCCAGACCTTTCGCAGCGCAAGCAGCGCCGAACGCGAAAAGTTCGAAGGCCGGCTCGGCGCGCTGACGGAGGCCCATAATCTGCTGAGCAGCGAGAGGTGGCAGGGGTCCGAATTGCAGGACGTGATCACCCGCGTGTTGCAGCCCTATCGGCTCAACAGTCCGGACCGGGTGCGGGCGTCGGGACCGAAGGTGCCGCTGTCGCCGCGGCTTGCCGTCGTCCTGTCGATGATCGTGCACGAGATCGCGACCAATGCCGCAAAATACGGCGCGCTGTCGAACGACACCGGCACGGTCGCGCTGGATTGGGAGGTGATCGAGGACAACGCCCGGCGCAAACTGAGAATGGTCTGGACCGAGTCCGGCGGCCCGCCCGTCACCGTGCCGGTGCAGCGCGGCTTCGGATCGCGCCTGATCGAGCGCAGCGCGCGCGACCAGCTCGACGGCGACGCGACCGTCGACTTTCTGCCCCGCGGCGTCGTCACCACGGTGACCTGCGCGCTCGAGGAAGCGAGCTGAGCAATGCGAAAGTTCCGCCGTGATGCCGACGGTCCCGAGCGGCGTTCGGCTGACATCAAAGCGGCGCGCACCCTGTGTCGCCGGCATCGCGCGTGCGCCCGGCAATCCGAATTGGCAACCGCATTGCGGCCGCGGTCGTTCGGGCAAGGATATCCGGCTACTTGACCAGCTTCAGATAGGGAGGCAGCGGCCTGCCCGGACCCGAGCCAGGTTGCTGCGACGGCTGATCTTCCGACACCATCAGGTCGCACACGGCCTTCAGCTCGGTATCGGTGACCTGATACAGCTCCATCCGCAGCTCCAGAATGGCCAGCGACAGCAGCCTCGCCGGCTCCAGGCTGGCCTGATCGAGCAGAATGGCCCGGCACTCCTCCAGCGTTGCAAGCAGCGACAGCAAACGTTGTTTTGCGTTGGCAACCGGCATTTCTTCCGCTCCAGAGCTTACGAGGGAGATCCGAGGCGTTTCGATTTGTCGTTTCATTGGCCTCCCCGCGCCACGGCGCCGCTTGCCGGCCCCTAGTCGATCACCCAAGCCCGCGCCGATGATCCAGAAATTTTGCGCAATTGTCCAGCGCGCTATCAACGCTGAAATCGCATCAGGCGTCCGGTTTCGCGGCGAATTCGCGGTGATTTTCGCCGGTGCCGGTCAAAGCCGCCTGCCCGCCTGCAACCAAGGGGTGTCTCGAACCGAAGTCGCAGCCGCGTCGCAAGGCCCGCCGCATGACCGCAGAGTCCGTAGAAATACGTGTATTCATGCGCGCGGAGGTTAAGTGTGCGCACAAAATTTGTGATGGGCGGACGCGCAGTGGTTGTGATTCGGCCAATATTTTGCCAAATGTAGAATGCGGGATATCGACGTGATGTCCCGGGCGCTGACGACTTTAGGTAGTCGAGCAACGCCGGTAACAGGGTGCTTCCAATGCGCACATGCGTTTTGGCTGTCATCTCGGAATATCGCAAGATGATTTGGTTCTAGGATAAGCTCGCCACCAAGACGAACCTGACGCGGTACATACGGAAGTAGCTCTGACCTGTCTCAAGGCTTCCCGATTGAAGGACGGTAAAACCAGAATGAACAGATCACCAGCAAAGAAGATGAAGCAGCGCAGTGCCGGCAAACCCGACATCGAACTTGGCAAGCGAATTCGCCTGCGGCGTGTGGAGCAAAAGGTCTCGCAGGCGGAGCTTGGTGACAAGCTCGGCGTCAGCTTCCAGCAGGTCCAGAAATACGAGAAGGGCGTCAACCGCGTTGGCGCGGCCCGGCTTCAGCAGATCGCCACCGCGCTCGATGTGCCGGTCACGTTCTTCTACGACGGCGACGGCAAGGCGCGCGAAGTCGAAAGCCTGCTGTTCCTCGACAGCGCATTCAGCCTGAGGCTGCTGCGGGCCTACAGCAAGATCAAGGACCAGACCATCCAGCGTCAGCTGGTGTCCTTGATGGAATCGATTGCCGCGAACGAAGCCTGATCTGTTGGTACCTTTAGGGAGCCTGCGCGGTTCTGCTTCAATCAGAACCGAAGCTCCCGAATATTTGTTTGACCCGTCCGCTTTGCGTGAACCGGACCCCGCTTCGCTAAAAACGCCGTGGCTGGCAGTGCCGCGGAAATGGTCGATCGGCAGAAGCGGATCGGCCGGCGGCCGGCCGCCCCGCCAGGCCACATGCTGGTCGGGCAGCGACAACACCAGAGTACTGCCAGCGAAATCGGCAGCACCTGATCTTACGAAGCTGAGCTTCGGCTACGGCGCTCGACAGAGCGCGGCGGGTGGGGGAATTGCCTCCACTGGGCGCCGGCGTTCCTGTCAGGCACCCCCACCCCGGCCCTCCCCGCAAGCGGGAGAGGGAGCGCACCGCCGTTGCCGAGGCACCGAACGAATGCTTCAATCCGGGCGGGTCAAGCTCTGTCACCGGATTTCACCGAAGGCGCCTCCAATGCTGGATGTCTCCAACAGCGCCGAAAGACCTTACGCCGACGGCAAGATCCTGCGGCGCGTTACCGACGGCGTCGGCATCATCACCTTCAACAATCCCGAAAAGCGCAACGCCATGTCGCTGGAGATGTGGGAGGGGCTCGGCCACGCGCTGGTCGAACTGCGCGACAATTCCGACGTCCGCGTCGTGATCCTGGTCGGCGCCGGCGACAAGGCGTTTGTCTCGGGTGCCGATATCAGCCAGTTCGAAAAGACCCGCCATAACGCGGAGGCTTCCGAAGAATATTCAAGGCGCAGCGAGGCGCAACGCGCCTTGCTGGCGACCTACCCCAAACCGACGATTGCCTGCATCCGCGGTTTTTGCCTCGGCGGCGGCATGCAGGTCGCGATGCTCGCCGATATCCGCTTCGCCTCCGACAACAGCCAGTTCGGCATTCCCGCCGCCAAGCTCGGCATCGCCTATGGCTATGACGGCCTCAGGAATCTGGTGTCGCTGGTCGGACCATCCTGGGCGCGGCTCATCATGTACACGGGCATGCGGCTCGATTCCACTGAGGCGGTGCGCATCGGTCTCGTCGACCGCGTGCTGCCCGACGCTGAACTGTGGGACGCCACCATGGAGATCGCCCGCACCATCTCCGGCAACGCCCCGCTCGCGATCCAGGCCGCGAAAATCACCATCGCGCAGGTGCTGAAAGACGAGAGCCATCGCGACATGGATGCGATCAAGGCGATCGGCACCGCCTGCATGGATTCTGAGGATTTTCGCGAAGGCCGCACCGCCTTCATGGAAAAGCGCAAGCCGCGGTTCAAGGGACGTTAAAGGCCGAACCAACGAGCCCACCATGCTGACGCAAATCTATGAGGTGTCGACACCATCGGAAGCGGACGCGATATCCGGCTTGGGCATCGACCACGTCGGAGTGCTGGTAGGAAACGGTGCCTTTCCCAGAGAACGCTCGGCGCGCGAAGCCGCCGCGATCTTGACGGCAATAAGGGCGTCTTCGAAGTCTTTGGCGCTCTTCCTGTCTGATGATCTCGCGCTGATCGAACAGATGGCCCGGGAACTCGGACCGGCGATCATTCACCTTGGTGCAGCCACCGAACTGCTTTGGCCTGCGCACGTAGCCAACTTGCGAAAAGCGCTTCCGAACATCCTGTTCATGCGCAGCGTGCCGGTGACGGGGCCGGAAAGCGTCGCGATCGCCAGAAGCTATGATGGATTGGTCGATTTTCTATTGCTCGACAGCCATCGCGAAGGCGATGTGCAGATTGGCGCGCTTGGTGTTACTCATGATTGGAACGTGAGCCGAAGTATCGTCGAAAGCGTTCGAACCCCGGTGATCCTGGCTGGCGGACTTGGTCCTGGCAACGTCGCCAACGCCATTCTTGCCGTAAGGCCCGCGGGGGTCGATTCCAAGACGCTGACCGATTTTGGCGATACCCACAAAAAAGACTTAACCAAGGTCGCGGCGTTCAACAGGGCTGCGAAGGGCGTCACACCTTGACCCATCTTCGCATTGCCGCTCCGTTTACAACGCCGCGATCACCGCCTTTGCGATATCCGCGGTGCCGTCGCTGCCGCCGAATTCCATCGGCTTGATTCCTCCCGCATACGCCTTGTCGACCGCGCGCTCGATGCGCTCGCCGGCTTCAGTTGCGCTCTCGAGGCCATGCCTGTCGGCGAGCCAGTCCAGCATCATCGCGGCAGACAAGATCATCGCGGTCGGGTTGGCCTTGCCCTGCCCCATGATATCGGGCGCGGTGCCGTGGCACGGCTGGAACACCGCGTGATGATCGCCGATGTCGGCGGACGGCGCCATGCCCATGCCGCCGATCAGCCCGGCGGTCATGTCGGAGAGGATGTCGCCGAACATGTTTTCCATCACCATCACGTCGAAATCCCAGGGCCGCTTGACCAGCAGCGCCGCGCAGGCATCGACATAGAGCCGGTCGGCCTTGACGCCGGGGTGGCGCTTCGCCGCTTCGTCGAACATCTCGCGGAAGAACGCAAAAGCCTTGAACACGTTGGCCTTGTCGACGCAGGTCAAGCCGCCATTGGCGCGCCCGCGCGCCTTGCGGCGTTCGGCGAGCTTGAACGAGAACTCGAACAGCCGCTCCGAGGTTTTTCGGGTGATCACCAGCGTCTCGCGCGCCTCGGTGTCGGTGACGACGCCCTTTCCCATCGAGGCGAACAGACCCTCGGTGGATTCCCGAATCACGACGAGGTCGATGCCGCGCTTGTCCGCGCCGACGATCGGGCTCGGCACGCCCGGTATCAGCCGCGCCGGGCGCACGCCGGCATAGAGGTCGAAATGAAAGCGCAGCTCGACCTGCGGCATGATCTCGGTGTTGTCAGGATAGCGCACCGACGGCAGGCCGCAGGCGCCGAGCAGGATCGCATCCGCCTCGTCGCAGAGTTTTACCGTGCTCTCCGGCATCGACCTGCCGGTCTCGCGATAATGGTTGGCGCCAGCCGGCGCCTCGGTGAAGCGGAATTTCAGATCCGTGGTCGCCTCGATCTTGCGCAGCACTTCGAGCGCGGGCGCCATCACTTCCGGCCCGATGCCGTCGCCGCCGAGCACGGCGATGTGGAGCGCGTTATTTGCCGACATGGGGGTTCCTATGAGAGTCGGAGAGACAAGCGATCGAGCAATGCCGTCATTGCGAGCGAAGCGAAGC
>NZ_JBAVNZ010000286.1:0-1776 GCF_049691595.1 Bradyrhizobium sp. | reverse complement strand
CCAACGCGCCGGCGCGAAGCGCCGCCCGATGACGGGCTCCGCGCGATGTGCGGCGCTGGCATTGCCGGCGGATTGCGCTACGCTAAGCCGCCAGGGCCGATCGAGTTTGGTTCCTGTTCCGCAGGAGCCGCCATGAACAAGCCTGTGCCCGTCAACCCGCCCGAACTTCGCTCGACCATCGTCGCCGCCTCGTCGATGCCCTGGCAGCGGACGGACTTCGACGGCATCGAGATGAAGATCCTGTACAGGGACGACGATGGGCGCTCGACCATTCTGTTCAAAATGGCGCCCGGCGCGGTCGTGCCGTTGCACGAGCATACCGCGCTCGAGCAGACCTTCATGCTCGAAGGATCGCTGGAAGACGCGGAAGGAAGCTGTGGCGCGGGCGACTTCGTGTGGCGGCCGGGCGGCAACGTCCATGTCGCGCATGCGCCCCGCGGCGCGACGTTCATCTCCGTGTTCAACCGTCCGAACCGCTTTTTCGATGGAACGAAATTTTTTACCGCCGCGGAGGAAGGCAGGTAGCCTGTAGGATGGGTTGAGCACTTTGCGAAACCCATCATCTTCGCAAAACCGCAAATGATGGGTATCGCTTCGCTCCACCCATCCTACCCATCCTGCGTGCTTGCCATCAGGTGATGGCGATCCTGGCGCGGCCGGTGCGCTCGCCAGCCCTGCATGCCCGTGGGTTGAGCTGCCGTGCGGGCGGGTGTTAAGCGTTCGCGATGAACGAGCCGACCAGCGGCGCCGATATATTGTCCCGAAAATCCGATGCGAAAGCGGCCCTGCTCGGGGTCGCGTGCGGCCTTGGCGCGGCGTTGTTCTGGGCGCTCGGCTTCGTGGCGACGCGGCACGGGCTGAAGGCAGGCTTCACGCCGGCGGACCTGCTGATGCACCGCTTCCTGTGGTCGGGCCTTGCGTTCCTGCCGGTCGTCGTTCGCGCCGGGCTCGGCAATCTCTGCGGCATCGGATGGGGCCGCGGACTGGCGCTGATGGTGCTGGGCGGACCCGTGATGTCGCTCATCAGCTATACCGGCTTCCTGTTGGTGCCGCTCGGGCATGGCAGCGTCATCCAGCCTTCCTGCGCCACCCTTGGCGGCCTGTTCCTCGCCGCCGTTCTGCTGAAGGAGCGGATTTCGTTGTCGCGGGCTTTGGGGGCGGTCGTCATCGTCGGCGGCCTTGCGGTGATCGGGGCCGAGTCGATCGGCCATATCGGGCAGAGCGGCGTGCAGGGCGACCTGATCTTCGTGCTGACCGGATTCATGTTCGCGGGTTTTGGCGCGCTGCTGCGCTATTGGCGTGTCTCCGCCTTCTCCGCGGCCACCGTCATCAGCGTGCTGTCGCTTGTGCTGCTGCCGATCTATGCGGCCTCCGGCGGGTTCGGCCGCCTGGCGGCGATCGGCCTGGCCGAGAATGCGCTGCAGGCGCTGGGGCAGGGCATCCTCGCCGGCCCCGCGGCGCTCTACCTGTTCGCGCGCTCGGTAGGACTTGTCGGCGTCGCCCGCGCCGCGGTCGTGCCGGCGATCGTGCCGGCGCTGACCGTGCTGGCCGGATGGCTCCTGATCGGTGAGCCGCCGACCGTGCTGCAGGCGGCGGGGCTGGTCACGGTGCTGACGGGGTTCTATCTGGCGCAAAGGCAGCGGTAGCTCTCTGGACATTCGTGGAGCTGGTTGCCGTGACAATGCTTGTCCACACCTCCGCGATCTCGCGGCGTCAAGCGTCCGAGTTTTGTAAATCCGGTTACCCTCCCGAAGAGAGGAGGGCGCAGGGAAAGCC
>NZ_JBAVNZ010000285.1:0-8218 GCF_049691595.1 Bradyrhizobium sp. | reverse complement strand
AACGCGGTCAGTTCCTCGCTGGTGGCGGTGACCGCTTTCGGCCTGACTACCGCGGCCAGCTATGCCTGGTCCGGCCTGGTCTCGTGGGCTCTGGCGGGTTTATTCATTGCCGGCGGCATGATCGGCGGATTGGCCGGCACGCGCTCGGCACGCCACCTGTCGGCGCGGCGCGGCGCGCTCAATATTGTGTTCGCCGCGGTCATTATTGCGGTGGCGCTCTATATGCTGGCGCGCAACTTGTCCCTATCTTGAGCGTAGACAGGCGAGGCGCCAGGGAGACCATTCGGTACCGGAAATGAACCATTCGATCACATCGGGACGCACCCGGCGCGAAATGCTGGGCTTGCTCGGCGCCGGCGCGGCCATGCTGGGCGCCGGCATGGTGCCGCACCCGGCGCGCGCGGCGGTCGACGAGGAGAAGGTGCTGACGGAAGCGCTGGTATTGCGCGACCCCGATATCCCGGTGGCCGGCAATGCTGACGGCAACCTCACCATTGCCGAATGGTTCGATTACAATTGCCCCTATTGCCGCAAGATCGCGCCCGAGATCCGCCAGGTGGTGCAGGATGACGGCAAGGTCCGGCTGGTGCTGAAGGATTGGCCGATCCTGGGCGAGGTGTCGAAGATTGCGGCGCGGATGGCGCTGGCGAGCAAGTACCAGGACAAATTCCTGCAGGCGCATGAAGCGATGATCGGCGTCAATTCGAAACTGACCGAGCCGCGCATCCGCGAACTGCTGTCCGGCGCGGGTATCGATATGGATCGCCTCAAGCGCGACCTCGCGGCCAACGCCAGCGCGATCGACGCGATCCTCGCGCGCAACAAGGATCAGGCCGAGGCGTTCGGCTTCCGGGGCACGCCGTCCTTCATCGTCGGCAAATACCGGGTGCCCGGCGTTCTGACCATGGCGCAGTTCGAGCAGGTCATTGCCGACGCGCGCAAAGCCAGGATGAACTAGCTTTCGCCCATCGAAAAAGCGCCCTCGCCAGAGACAAGGGCGCCCTTGATCCGACGCGAACGCGCGGCTACTTCGACGAGATCCTTAACCAGTCGTCATGGGCGCGCACTTTCAGCGCCTGCCAGCTGCTCGCCGCGACATCCCAATTGACGATGGTGCGCTTGACCTGCGCCCCCTGTCCGTTGGCGACCGCCGAAGTCTCCATGGAATCATAGGCGTAAACGCCCGCGAGCAGCAGCAGCGCGCCCAGGATCATTCCGAACAAAGTCCGCATGGCATTCTCTCCGATGATGGCTGACGACGTGGTCGATGGCGGCCGGTTTCCGGCCCAGGGCTTACCGTATCGCAAGGCTTGGAGCGAAGTGGGCCGTTCGCGTGGAGAAAAAGCGTCAAAAGAAGGATTGGTCTCGGGCCCTTTTGGAGCCGAAGCGGCGTTATGATCGCGTCTTCCTTGGCTCGGATGGCGCAGGCGCGGTGACACCAGGTGCAATCGACACCGCCGCCGTCACCAGGTTGAGCGATTTCAGTTCATCCGGCCTGAATGCGAACAGCTTGTCGTGCGGCGTCTCCATCGCATGCAACCAGACCTCCGGGCTGATGCCCATGTTGGCGAGATAGCGCTGGCAGCGCGCGGAGATGTTTTGCGCCACGCTCATCTCGTCGCGCGGAGGGGCGCCGGCCGCGGCGGCGATCGCGGCCACCTGATGAACGCCGATCACGGCCTTGTCGCCGGCACGCCGCTCGACGCCGCCGGCGAACATCAGCGGACACGATGAGGCGCAGTATCTTCCGGTGTCGACTTCGGTCGCAAATCCCTTCTCGCGGATCAGCCGCCCCATCGCCAGCGCATCGGCAACCGAGCCGCCCGGAGAATTCAGCACCACGGTCTTGATGTAATCGCCGCGTTTGTCGACTTCGGCGGCGAAGGCTTGTGCAATCCCCGGCGTAATGGTGCCGGTCGCCACCAGCTTGCCGCCGCCGGTCAGCTCGAACGTCATGGGCTTTGCGAGCACCCCATCCGGTTGCGGCAGCGGGGTGAGGCGTCGGTCGCCCGCGGGCAAGAATGGTGCGAGGATCGACGGCACGACGCCTGGAAGCTCGAGCGAAGGCGCGTCCCGTTTGATCTCGCCCGGTGCTGCCGCGGGATCGGCATCGCTGATCCAGCCGTTCATGCCGGCGAGGTCGGCAGCGAGCACGGCAACAGTGACCGTGACGATGCCGCGAAAAAGCCAGCGCAGCACGGCATCGTCCGGATTGTCCGACAGCCAGGCGTGGAAAAATTGCCGCGGGGCCAGCATGGCGACCTGCTACTTGGTATGCCGCGCCGACGACAGCGTGGTGACGTTTTCGTCGCTCGCCACGGTCGGCCCGGCAGCACGTTCGGCGGCGGTCCTGGTCTTGCTCGGGACTGACCGGCGTGCATCCTCGACTTCCCGCGCCATCCGCAGCGCCGCGACCATCTGGCTTGCGGTCATGTCGGACGCATTGACCGCCGGAAGCCCCTCACGCCGGATGGCGGCGTGCACCACGCACAGGATCAGGACCAGCACCGCCGGCATCAGGTCGATCGAGATCGCGCCGGCCCAGCTTGGGATGAAATCGCCGGCATAGCGCAGCACGGCCTCGGCCGACGACAGGGTCTGAAACCGCGCGGGTTCGACCCGCGGCGTCGCCAGAATCTTGTCCGCCGCCGCCGCCAGCGAGGCCGCCTGCACCGCGATCGAGCTTTCGACCTTGCCGACGACGGCAATCTGGCGGTCGGCAAGATCGGAGTTGCGGCCTCCGGCGGCCGGCGCGATGAAGCCCGACGACAGCGAGGCCGCGGCGCGCTTCACGGCGGCGGCGACCGAGGTCTGCTGCAGATTGGCGATCACGCCCATCAGCGCCAGCGATTCGGCCGCGAAGGCGTCGCTGCGCGCCGCGATCGGGCCGCGCTCGGAAATCAGTTCGCGCATTTTGGCGAGGCTTTTGCCGCCCTGCTCGTACAGCGCCGAAACGCGCTTGCCGGAGGCCTGGACTTCCTGGCCGAGACTGTCGAGTTGCCCGGACAGCTGGGTCAGAAGCTGCACCACGGTACCGGATCCCGCGGTGCCCGTCAGCGAGCCGGTGCGCTCGGCTTCGGCCAGCTTGGCAAAGCGCGAGGAAGCGAGCTGGATATCCGGCAACAAGCCCTGCGCGGCGATGGCGTTGCTGTTGGCGGTATCGAGATCGCGGGTGTAGTGCTCCACGGTGATGGCGAGATGCTGCTGGATGGCGGCGGCTCCCGCCAGCGCCGAGGCGTTGAGCCATGATGACATCGCCACGATCATCAGCGATCCCAAGAGCATGCAGCCGAACATCAGGCCGCGGCCTTTGCGATCCGTCACATGCGGCATGAACTGCATCATGAACACCCAGAATGCGTAGATGCCGACCGACACCGCGACGGAATAGATCACCGCGGCGAAGAACACCGTGGCCGGGCTGCCGTTGAGCAATTCGCGAACGCCGAGATAGGTGTAGACGCCGGCCGCGAGCGCGAGGATCGCGGTGGTCAGTTTCAGCATGACTTCGAGCCGCGCGACCGCTTTCGACAGCGGCAGCGCGCTGGAAGCGCGCGGCGGCGGCGCCTGTGATGCGGAGGCCATCTTGGGAGGCATGGGAATCCTGTCGCGGTTTCGTGAAACCGCCCTTAACCAACGGCCCCGTTTGTCGCCAAGCCGTTCCCTTGTAGGGGGAACTCCGACGATATTATGTCGGGCAGGTAGAAAATCACAGCCATATCGGCCATTCTTACACAGATTGGCCAGTAACCTGTTGACAGATGTGATCGCCCGGTTTGGCCGCAAATACCTCTGATGCCGGCCGGTCGACGGGCAGCCATTTTCCGAAGCTCGCATCATCCTGCAGACCATGAATCGTGGAACTCACGACGATATCCTCCTGCCGGAGCGGATGGTTGGTCGTTCGCGTCTGGTCGAAGTCATGCGGCACGCCGAGCCGGGCTGGATCGACGATCGCTGCTGGGAGTTCCGGCACGGGTAATGGCTGTTTGCGACGGGCGCGGCGATCCCGGACAAGCCGCCTCGGAGAGCGTTGCTCTGACCGAGCCATTTGTGCGCCAAGGCCTGATCAGTCCCCGCGCAGCCAGCTCAGGATCTCGGCGTTGATCTCGCGCGGGTAGCAATGGCTGAGATCGTCGAGCTCGCGGTAGGTGACGTCGGCGCCGGCCGCCGACAATGCCCGTTGCGTCTGTCGCGCCACCTGCACCGGAAACATCCAGTCGAGCCGGCCGTGCACGATATGGATGGGAAGGCCGCGCAGCCGCTCCGCATCGGCCATTTCCGCCATCAAAGGATGGAAGGTCGCGGCGACCGGGGCGAGGTGGGTGAACGGGGAGGCGCGCTCCAATCCCGTCACATAGCAAAACGTGCCGCCGTCGCTCATTCCGGTCAGCAGCATCCGTCCGGAATCGATGTTCCAGCGCGACCGCACCGAATCGAGGATGCGGGCGAGGTTCGGCGTGTCGGTGTCGTTGCCCATCAAGGCCCAGGTAGTTTTGGTCGAACCGTCGCCGGTCGCGGTCGGCGCCACCAGGATCGCGCCGCGGCTGCGCGCGTCGCGCAGCCAGCTCCACAGGAAACCGCGGCCGTTGCCGCTGCCGCCATGCAGGGCCATCACCAGCGGCCAGCTCCGCTCGGGCGTGTAATATTCGGGCACATAGAGCGAGAAGCCGCCGCGGCTGCCCGGCTCGTTGTGGTCGTGAATGATCCCGGTGTCGTCACGGGCCGGCGCCGCCAGCTGTGCCAGCAGCTCGGCGTCCTCGCGAAGCGAAGGGTCTATGAAGAAGTGGCTGACCGGAGGCAGTTTCGCGACCAGCGGATAAAGCGCCTCCTGCGCGCGCGGGGCGTGGCGCAGCGCGCGGAACACCGCGACGAAATCGCCATTGCCGCTCTGGACTGCGCGCAGGCCTTGATAGGCGGCGAGCGCGGCGTCGCTCGCGGCTTCCAGCGCGGTCTTGATGCCGACGAATGGGTCGGGCCACTGCGCCAGTCGCGGGCGAACGGCGGCCAACGCCTCATCCGGCACGCCGGCGAACTCCATCACGCGGTCGAAATCCGGCGGGTTGAGATAGCGTGCGATGAGTCCGAGCGCTTCCAGCGACTGCAACAGCGGCGGCAGCACGGCCACGATCTCCTCCACCACGGCCTCGTTCATCGCCGGCGCCTCGCCTCTGATCTGTTGCAGCACGGTCAATTCAGCGCGCGTTAATGCAGCCTTCTCAATGCAGCCTTGGCGCCTTCAACAGTTTGGCGCGATCGGTCGAGGTCAGCACCACGTCGAAGGTGACGCCCTCGTGATAGACGGTGAGCGGCACGTCGACGCCGGCCGGTCCGAGCGACCACAGTTTTCGGTAGAAGCCGGCCTGGCTGGTAACCTTTTCGCCCTTCAGGGCGAGGATCACGTCGCCGGTCTTGAGTTCGGCGCGCGCCGCGGGTCCCCTGCCGGCGATGCCGACCACGACGACGCGGTTGTCGATCTCGGTCGAGTACATGCCGAGCCACGGCCGCGACGGCTTGTTGACGCGGCCGAATTTTCGCAGGTCCTCGAGCACCGGCCCGAGCAGGTCGATCGGCACGATCATGTTGACATGCTCGGCCTGGCCGGCGCGCTCGCGTTCGAGCTGCAACGAGCCGATGCCGATCAATTCGCCGCGGCCGGAGATCAGCCCGGTGCCGCCCCAATTGGGGTGCGCGGGATGGGTGAAGATGGCTTCATCCAGCAGATATTCCCAGTAACCGGCAAATTCCTGCCGGGCGACGATCTGGCTCGCCACTGACCGCGTGCGGCCGCCGGCGCCGCCGAGCACCACGTTGTCGCCGACAAGCGCCGCGGCCGAAGAACCGATCGGCAAGGGATCGAGGTCGAGCCGGCCGAGCGCCTGCACCAGGCCGAAGCCGGATTCGAAATCGAAGCCCAATGCATGGCCCTCCACCACGCGGCCGTCGCCGCGATGCAGCCAGACGGTTTCCGCCTCGGTGATGAGATAGCCGATGGTCAGCACCAGCCCGTCATCGATCAGCACGCCGTTACCGGCGCGCTCGGTGCCCAGCGTCTCCGCGCTGAAGGCGTCGGGGGGAATGATCGAATGCAGCCCGACCACCGACGCCAGCGCGTGATCGAGATCGAAACCATAGTCGCCCGGGCGGGGTTGGTTGGCCGGCGGCACTTTCCATTCGGTCAAAGAGGGCATGGAGGGTCTCCTGGCCTGCGGCGGTGGTATCTCAAGTAAATCCGAGCTTTCGCCGGCGGGGAAGTCGAAATCGATGCGCAGCAGGCGGTTATGATGTTCGACTATGTGGCGCTGTTTTCGATTCCCGCAAGGCGAAGCGGTCACGGGAGCCCGCGGCTGACGGGCGCTCAGTCCGCCGTCGCGCGCGACGGCATGATCCGGAACCCACGGTTTTCCCTCAGCCATGCCGCGCGTCAGCAGCGTGCGGCGGACTTTTCCGGAATCGTCGCGCAAGCCCACGCTGACGATCTCGAAACTTTCCGGATGCCAACCGCGTGGTCGAAGACACGGACAGGATCGAGAGCGACCTTAACGACGCGGTCGGCCTCATGAAGGTGACAAAACTCTCCACCGGGCAGCAGCTCGCCGACCTGCTGAAGGAGTACTATCCTAACCTGCCCGGAATCATCGTTCCAACGATGAGCCGGCGCATCAAAGCCAAGATTGAGACGATGCTGGATGCATATCGAAGAGCGGAAAATGAACCTGATCCGACCTGGCACGCTGGCACAGGTCCTGCAACTCGTCCGTAACGGCGAGAAGCTCAGGTTTTGCCTGGCAGGCTTCCTTGACGACTTCTACGGGGATACCGCGAAAGTATCGCGCATGCGTCGTATCGCTGGTGATCCGGGGCTGACGGACGATCTCAAGATGAACGCGCTTTTGGGAGCCGTCGGAGAGCACTTGGCGATCCGCTGGAATCTTGGAACCCCGCCGACATGGACGAACCAGCCGGAGCGTTTCCTGGAGCGGCCCTGGTTCATGGGTCACGAGCGCATGAAGGGTTTCCTGCTCGCGGAGAGTCCCCTGGCCTTCAGACGGCGGTTTATCTTCACGGAAGCCGAGCCGTTGCGGCGGGCGCGCATGCCAAGAGACGGGCGCTGGTGGGCTTATGAAACCATCCGGAGCGGACTGGCGCCAACGTCCGAGGAACGGGCGGAACTCGAAACGGGCGCAGGCACCTGCAAGCTGATGGTTTCGTCGTCCGAGGTCGAAGGCGATGATTGATATCAGTCTCACGAGAAGCCGCGCCCGCCTCTTACGGATCGAGCTCGGTATCCCAGTATAAATAATCCAGCCAGCTATCGTGCAGATAGTTCGGCGGGAACAATCGCCCGTTGCGATGCAGCTGATGCACGGTCGGCGCGAACGGCGTCTGCCTTGGAAACATCCGCGCCTGCTGCGGCGTCAGATTGCCCTTGCGCAGGTTACAGGGCGAACACGCCGCGACCACGTTCTCCCAGGTGGTCTGGCCGCCCTTGCTGCGCGGGACGATGTGATCGAAGGTGAGATCGTCGGCGGCCGAGCAATACTGGCAGACGAAGCGGTCGCGCAGGAACACGTTGAACCGGGTGAAGGCGGGGTGCGTGGACGGTTTGACAAAGGATTTCAGCGACACCACGCTGGGAAGCTGAATTTCGAAGCTGGGGCTGCGCACCGCGCGGTCGTAATGTTCGACGATATTGACACGGTCGAGGAACACCGCCTTGATCGCGTCCTGCCACGACCAGAGCGACAGCGGATAGTAACTGAGCGGCCGGAAGTCCGCGTTCAGCACCAGCACCGGCCAACCGCCTTGCGAGACATGTGCGTTCAACCTGACGCTCCTGACCCCCATATTGGCTGCGAAGCAGCATAGGCTGACATACTACAGGCAGCGTGACGGGATTGTGAAGAGCGTTGAAGGCCTTATCCAGCGGGGCGGCCTGCGCGGCAAGCGTGGTTTTCGCGCCCGGTTCGAGGCGATCGGAGGACCAAATGCGTCGATGGCGGGCCGTCATGGCGGGTGTTCTACTCGGTTCGGCGCCGGTCGGCTTGATCCAGGCGCAGGATTACCCCACGCGCCCGATCACCATGATCGTGCCGTTCCCGGCCGGAGGCGCCACCGACACGCTGGCGCGGCTCCTGGCGGAGAACATGCGCGCCATTCTCGGCCAACCCATTGTGATCGAGAACGTGGCGGGGGCGGCCGGCAGCCTCGGGGTCGG
>NZ_JBAVNZ010000284.1:0-2790 GCF_049691595.1 Bradyrhizobium sp. | reverse complement strand
ACCCTTGGCCTCCAGGCCTCTTTACCCATGCGCCTCGAATACGGCGCCGCAATTCTCCGTCCCCCGGCTTCCACTATGCCCGGAAACTCGCTTTGGTTCCAGCAGCCCGCGGGAGCATCGTTAATGCGGCCCGCGGCGTAAACAAGGCGGGGAGGGGTCGATGGCGGCGGAACACTGACATTTTCGCGAATGGCCTGGCGGCGTTCGCCCGGAATACGCCGCGGCTGTGCAATTTTTCCGTCGCATTGGCGTTACAGAAATCCTGCTGCGGCGGGCGCGACCGCCGCCGGTGTTTCAGGGGAATCCCGATGAACAAGACCAGGATCAGGACAGCGGATTTGTCGGCCGGTCCAACCGTCAAGCTGGTTTTCGCGGCCGCCGCGCTGCTCGTGGCGATGCCGGGAATCGGCCATGCCCAGGGCATCGTGCGCGGAGCCCAGCAAGGGTCCTACGAAGGCAACCGGATCGCCGGGCCGGTTGGCGGCGTGGTCGGGGGCGCCGTCGGCGCCGGCGTTGGCGGCGCCATGGGCGCGGTCAAGGGCGTGTTCGGGATTTCGGATCGCGGCTATCGCTGCCGCGGCTACTACAACCGCCACGGCCACTTCCGCTGCTATCGGTAGTCATTGTCCGTCGTCATACGTCATTCCGGGGCGCGCGAAGCGCGAACTACGATGTGCAATTGCACATCAAAGTTCGCGCCAAGGCCGCGCCCCGGAATGACGCGCTTTCGCGCGTCAATTCTTCAGCCGGTACCCGGTCTTGAAGATCCACCACACCGCGACCATGCAGATGACAAGAAACCCCAGTGTCATGCCGAGGCTCAAGCCGACGCTGACGTCGGCGATCTCGTAAAAACTCCAGCGAAAGCCAGAGATCAGATAGACCACGGGATTGAGCAGCGTGATGGTGCGCCAGGCGGACGGCAGCATGTTCACCGAATAGAAGCTGCCGCCGAGGAAAGTCAGCGGCGTCACCACCAGCATCGGGATCATCTGCAGCTTCTCAAAACCGTCGGCCCAGATGCCGATGATGAAGCCGAACAGGCTGAAGGTCACGGCCGTCAGCACCAGGAAGGTCAGCATCCACCAGGGGTGATGAATGTGCAGCGGCACGAACAGGGCGGCGGTGGCGAGGATGATCAGGCCGAGGATGACCGATTTGGTCGCTGCGGCGCCGACATAGCCGAGCACGATCTCGACATAGGAGATCGGCGCCGACAATATCTCATAGATGGTGCCGACGAATTTCGGGAAATAGATGCCGAACGAGGCGTTGGCGATGCTTTGCGTCAGCACCGACAGCATCACCAGTCCGGGCACGATGAAGGTGCCGTAGCTGACGCCCTCGACCTCGGTGATGCGCGAGCCGATCGCAGCACCGAACACCACGAAATACAGCGAGGTCGATACCACCGGCGAGACGATGCTTTGCAGCACCGTGCGCCAGGTGCGCGCCATCTCGAACAGATAGATGGCGCGGACCGCCCGGAAATTCATCGCGCTTGCACCAGGCTGACGAAGATGTCTTCCAGCGAAGACTGGGTGGTGTCGAGATCGGAGATGCGGATGCCGGCGTTGCGGAGGTCGCTGAGCAGGCTGGTGATCCCGGTGCGTTCGCCCCGGGTGTCGTAATTGTAAGTCAGCGCGCGACCGCCATCGGACAGTTCGAGGTGATAGGCCGCGAGCGCGGGCGGTATCGTCTCCACCTTGCCCTGCAATTGCAGCGTCAGGCGCTTCTTGCCGAGCTTCTGCATCAGACTGGCCTTGTCCTCGACCAGGATGATCTCGCCCTTGTTGATGACGCCGATGCGGTCGGCCATCTGTTCGGCCTCTTCGATGTAGTGCGTGGTCAGGATGATGGTGACGCCGGACGCCTGCAGCGCGCGCACCACTTCCCACATGCCCTTGCGCAGCTCGACGTCGACGCCGGCGGTCGGCTCGTCCAGGAACAGGATTTGCGGCTCGTGCGACAGCGCTTTGGCGATCATCACCCGGCGCTTCATGCCGCCGGACAGCGTGACGATCTTGGAATCCTTCTTGTCCCACAGCGACAGGTCCTTCAGCACCTTCTCGATATGATCAGGATTTTTCGCCCTTCCGAACAGGCCGCGGCTGAAGCTGACGGTGGCCCACACCGATTCGAATGCGTCGGTGTGCAGTTCCTGCGGCACCAGCCCGATCATCGCGCGGGCGGCACGGTAATTGGTGTTGATGTCGTGACCGTCGACGATGACCCGGCCTTCGCTCAAATTGGCGATGCCGCAGATGATGCTGATCAGCGTGGTCTTGCCGGCGCCGTTCGGCCCGAGCAGCGCAAAGATCTCGCCGCGATGGATCTCGAGATTGATATTGTTCAGCGCCTTGAAGCCGGAGCCATAGGTCTTCGAGAGCTTGGAGACGGATATGATGGGGGACATGAGGGGGTTGATAGTGTGATGGCCGACCTGGTCGGGAGAGGACGCCAGCAGCAGATAGGAACGTTGAAGGCGTTCCGCAATTGCCGCCGAGCTAATTTGCGACGATCAAACCTTCGCAGCGCATTTGATCGCGGCCGATCTCGAAACGCCGCCGATCGCCGAATCGCATGTTCTTGTGGCGCGGGCAGCAGCCGTTGGCCTTGTGTGGTTTGCACAGGAGGCACCCCGCACGCGCGGATTTCGGTCGTTTGCGCTTGTGGTTCATGACGGGCTTTTACACCCGTTCCACGAAACTATCGACCGTCTTCTTCTCGCCGGCTTTTTCGAACGCCATGGTGAGCTTGTTGCCGCCGCTCCGGCGGATGGCGCCTGGC
>NZ_JBAVNZ010000283.1:0-4885 GCF_049691595.1 Bradyrhizobium sp. | reverse complement strand
AGCTCTCCACCCCTTCGATATTCCCGTTGCGGCGAGAGCCCCCACCCCAGCCCTCCCCCGCGAGCGGGAGAGGGAGTCAAAGAGCAGCACGCGAAAACGTCCCATTCCGACAAGCGGCGTCATGCTTCCACCGCCCGCCCCTTGAGCGCGAACAGACCGCGCGGGCGCTTCTGGATGAACAGAATAATCAACACCAGAATGGCGATCTTGCCGAGCACGGCGCCGGCGACCGGCTCGAGGAACTTGTTGGCGATGCCGAGCGTGAAGGCGCCGACCAGCGTGCCCCAGAGATTGCCGACGCCGCCGAACACCACCACCATGAAGGAGTCGATGATGTAGCTCTGGCCGAGGTTGGGGCTGACATTGTCGATCTGCGACAGCGCCACCCCGGCGATCCCGGCGATGCCGGAGCCGAGGCCGAAGGTGAGCGCATCGACGCGCGAAGTCGCGATCCCCATCGAGGCCGCCATGCGGCGGTTTTGCGTCACCGCCCGCATCTCGAGCCCGAGGCTGGTGTAGCGCAGCATGGCGAGCAGGATCGCGAACACCGCCAAGGTGAAGCAGAGGATCCACAGCCGGTTATAGGTGATGGTGATCTGCCCGAGATCGAACGCGCCGCTCATCCAGGAAGGATTGCCGACCTCGCGGTTGGTCGGACCGAAGCCGGTGCGTACCGCCTGCTGCAGCACCAGCGACAAG
This sequence comes from Bradyrhizobium sp., assembly GCF_049691595.1. GTDB lineage: Bacteria > Pseudomonadota > Alphaproteobacteria > Rhizobiales > Xanthobacteraceae > Bradyrhizobium. Next base: position 4,186 of record NZ_JBAVNZ010000283.1, on the reverse strand, counting down.
CCCCAGGTCGCCAGCAGCGTTTCCAGCGGCCGGCCATAGAGGAAACGGATGATACCGCGCTCGATCAGCACGCCGACCGCCCCTGAGACCAGAAAGGCCAGCGGCACGGCGATCAGCAGCGAATAGTCGAACAACTGGGGATAGCGGGTGCGGATCACCTCCTGCACCACGAAGGTGGTGTAGGCCCCGAGCATCACCATCTCGCCATGGGCCATGTTGATGACGCCCATCACGCCGAAGGTGATGGCCAGCCCGATCGCCGCGAGCAGCAGCACCGAACCGAGCGACATTCCGTACCAGGCATTCTGCACCGTCGACCACAGCGCCAGATTGCCCTGGATCGAGGCGATCGCGCCGGCGACCGACTTTGCGACCACCGGCGGCAGGTCGGTGCCGACGCGGGTGAGGAGCGCCATCGCCTCCTGATCGCCGCGCGCCTTGATGGTGCTGATGGCTTCGAGCTTGTCGACATCGCTGGCATCGGATTTGAACAGCAGGATGGCGGCGCGGGCTTCGGCAAAGGCCTGCCTGGCAGCCTTGTTGGTTTCCTTGACGAGCGCGCCCTCGATCACCGGCAGCATCGTCTCGTCATGGGTCTTGAACACCGATTGCGCGGCGGAGATCCGCCTGGCGGGATCCGGTGACAGCAAGGTCAGGCCGCCGAGCGCGGCTTCGACGGTGCGGCGCAAGCGGTTGTTGAGACGAACGGACGCGGCATTGTCCGGCAGCTTGTCCACGGCCGCACCGGTCGCGGCATCGATGATCCTGCCGTCGGCCTGGGTGATGAAAACTGTCTTGCTGTCGGGATCAGCCGACAGCCGGTCTTCTCCCAGCGCGCTGATGATGGGAAAGGCCAGCGGATTGCCCGAGGTCGCGATCGCAGCTATCGCGTCCCCGGTGTCGGAAAATTCGTCATTGGCGAATTTGGCGACGGCATCCTCGAACGCGCCGGCAAACGCTGGCAAGGCAAAGGCTGCGATCAAAAGGACGGAAAGAAAAAGCGCGCGAAGACGGTGCAAAGCGTTGGCGAGCACTGGACAACCCCGGCAGGAGCATGGGGAGAAGGCGGCGACATCGCCGCCTTCTCCGGTCTTTCGAATGAGGTGGAGATCAGGAGCCCTGACCGCCGCACTTGTCGGTCTTGGTGTTGTAGTTGCCGCACTTCTTGCCGACCCAGTCGCCGATCAGGTCCCTGGAGCCTTCGAGCTCCTTCGACCATGCATCGCCGGCGACCAGGCCCGGGGTCTTCCACACCACGTCGAACTGGCCGTTGCCCTTGATTTCGCCGATGAACACCGGCTTGGTGATATGGTGGTTCGGCAGCATCTTGGAGGTGCCGCCGGTCAGGTTCTTGGCCTCGATGCCGGGCAGCGCATCGATCACCTTGTCGGCGTCGGTCGACTTCACCTTCTCGACCGCCTTGACCCACATGTCGAAGCCGATCACGTGGGCTTCCATCGGATCGTTGGTTACGCGCTTCGGGTACTTGGTGTAGGTCTGCCATGCCTTGATGAACTTGTCGTTCTCCGGCGTCTTGATCGACTGGAAATAATTCCACGCGGCGAGATGGCCGAGCAGCGGCTTGGTGTCGATGCCGGCGAGTTCTTCTTCGCCGACCGAGAACGCCACGACCGGAATGTCGGTCGCCTTGACGCCCTGGTTGCCGAGCTCCTTGTAGAAGGGAACGTTGGCGTCGCCGTTGATGGTGGAGACCACCGCCGTCTTCTGGCCGGCCGAGCCGAACTTCTTGATGTCGGCCACGATCGTCTGCCAGTCAGAATGACCGAACGGCGTGTAGTTGATCATGATGTCTTCCTGCTTGACGCCTTTCGACTTCAAGTAGGCTTCCAGGATCTTGTTGGTGGTGCGGGGATAGACGTAGTCGGTGCCGGCCAGCACCCAGCGCTTCACCTTCTCGTCCTTCATCAGGTAATCGACCGCGGGGATGGCCTGCTGGTTCGGCGCCGCCCCCGTGTAGAACACGTTGCGCTCGCTCTCCTCACCCTCGTATTGCACCGGGTAGAACAGGATGTTGTTCAGCTCCTTGAACACCGGCAGTACGGATTTGCGCGACACCGAGGTCCAGCAGCCGAACACCACGGCGACCTTGTCCTTGGTGATGAGTTCGCGGGCCTTTTCCGCAAACAGCGGCCAGTTCGAGGCGGGGTCGACGACGACGGCCTCGAGCTTCTTGCCGAGCACGCCGCCCTTCTTGTTCTGCTCGTCGATCAGGAAGAGGATGGTGTCCTTCAGCGTGGTTTCGCTGATCGCCATGGTGCCGGAAAGCGAATGGAGAACGCCGACCTTGATGGTGTCGTCAGCCGCCTTGGCGGTGGAGAACCCGGCCAGGCCCAAAACCAGCCCGGCGGTCGCCGCCAGCCAGCGACGGCGGCTCAGCGTCGCTATATTGAGAGTAAGTTGAGTAAGCATGAAATGTCATCTCCCTGACGCAGGCGTTAAACGCTGCGAAACGGCCCCACGGCCGCCTGCGTTAACGGAATCGCAAGAACCATGCCACGGCGCGAAGACGATTTAAGGTATTGGATTTATTTGGTTATTCGCCACATGCGCCAAGAATTGCGATGGAACCTGCCCATTATTTGGTCCAAAAAAATGTGTGCTTTATCGGCAGGCTGACTATTTCGTAAGCAAACGGCGGCGCTTGGCTAAATTTACGGCAAGAAACTTTCTTGCACCACGTGCATTCCGGGCCTTACAGCGCGGTTGTTTGACCAAGCGAAGATCTGATTGCGGGATTCACCTTGAAAGCGCCGTGTTCCTGTTCCATATGTGTGAAGTGACCTAGAGAATCATCAGGTCCTTGCGAGCCGCGTGTTCTGAGCCCGTCCAACGGTTTCTGGCTTGCCCCTTTCAGCTAACCAAAGCCGACGCCCCAAACACGCGGGTGTCTCTGACACCCTCGCGCGCTCCTGGCGAAAACCGTCGGGCGCCTGCCTTTTATAATGGAAAGAACCATCTTTTGACCTCCTTTCAGGATTTCGGCCTCGCCGATCCCATTTCGCGTGCCCTCAAGGAAGAAAATTACCTCATACCTACGCCGATCCAGGCTCAGACCATTCCGCTGGCCCTTGCCGGACGTGACGTCGTCGGCATCGCCCAGACCGGCACCGGCAAGACCGCGGCGTTTGCGCTGCCGATCCTGCACCGCATTCTGGAACACCGCGTCCGGCCGCAGCCCAAGGCCTGCCGGGTACTGGTGCTCAGTCCGACCCGCGAATTGTCGAGCCAGATCCTCGACAGCTTCAACGCCTATGGCCGCCACATCCGCCTCACCTCGGCGCTGGTGATCGGGGGCGTGCCGATGGGACGCCAGGTCCGCTCGGTCATGCAGGGCGTCGAAGTCATGGTGGCAACGCCGGGCCGCCTGCTCGACCTCGTGCAAAGCAATGGCCTCAAGCTCAACCAGGTCGAATTCCTCGTGCTCGACGAGGCCGACCGCATGCTCGATATGGGCTTCATCAACGACATCAGGAAGATCGTCGGCAAACTGCCGATCAAGCGGCAGACGCTGTTCTTCTCGGCCACCATGCCCAAGGACATCGCCGAACTCGCCGAAGCGATGCTTCGCGATCCCGCCCACGTGGCGGTGACGCCGGCGGCCTCGACGGTGGAGCGCATCACCCAGCGCATCATCCAGGTCGATTTCACCGCCAAGCCGGCGGTGCTGGCGCAGCTCCTGAAGCAGGAGCCGGTCGACCGCGCGCTGGTCTTCACCCGCACCAAGCATGGCGCGGACAAGGTGGTGAAGGGCCTTGCCAGAGCCGGCATCGACGCCAATGCGATCCATGGCAACAAGTCGCAGAGCCAGCGCGAGCGGGTGCTGGCGGCGTTTCGTGCCGGCGAGATCCGCACCCTGGTGGCAACCGATATCGCCGCCCGCGGCATCGATGTCGACGGCATCAGCCATGTGGTGAATTTCGACCTGCCCAACATCCCCGAGACCTATGTCCACCGCATCGGCCGCACCGCGCGCGCCGGCGCCGACGGCGTCGCCATCTCGCTGATCGCGGGCGCCGAGGAAATGGGCTATCTGCGCGACATCGAGCGGCTGATCCGCATGGCCATCCCTGCGACGGACCGGCGCACCGGCACGGTTACGCAACAGGCAGAAGTCCACCATGGAGGCCGGCCGCATCGCGGCAATCGCCAACGCGGTCACGGCGGC
>NZ_JBAVNZ010000282.1:0-2135 GCF_049691595.1 Bradyrhizobium sp. | reverse complement strand
ACTTCGGGCTGCGGCTTGCTGAACGGCGACAGCTCTCGCATTTGGGCCCCGTGGGCCTGATCGCCCGCGAGCAACCGACGCCGCGCAAGGCCATCGAGGCGATGACTGCCTAGTCCTACTGAGTCACAGTGAGTCACTGCGCCGCAGCTGTCCAGGGTGCGATTCAGCTCATGGTCGAGATTCCAATCGAGACCAGGAGCGAACATGAACCAGGACGACAGCGGTGCTCGTGCCGATCGTTTTGCTGCGTATCTCGCCGATCTTGCGAGCGTGATCGGCGATGCGCGCCGGCACGGCCCGATGGCGAGCTATTGCACGGGCTTGTTGATGCCGGCCGATCGCAAGAGCGTCGAGCCGATGGCGGCCATGACGGCGCCCGACCGGACCGCAGCACAGCACCAGTCGATGCTGCATTTCGTGGGGCAGTGCGATTGGTCCGACGACGCTGTGATGGGCAAGGTTCGCGCCCATGTCGTGTCGCGGATCGAGGGTCACGGCGCGATCACCGCGTGGATCATCGACGACACCGGTTTCCCCAAGAAGGGCAAGCATTCGGTCGGCGTCGCCCGGCAATATTGCGGGCAACTTGGCAAGCAGGACAATTGCCAAGTCGCGGTTTCTCTATCGATCGCCAATGATCACGCGAGTTTGCCGGTGGCCTATCGCATGTATTTGCCGGACGCCTGGGCCAATGATGCCGCACGGCGCGAAAAGGCGGGCGTGCCGCCAGACGTGACATTCAAGACGAAGCCGCAAATCGCGCTCGATCAAATCAAATGGGCGTGCGAGGCGGGATTGCCGCGTGGCGTCGTTCTTGCCGATGCCGGATACGGCGTGGAGGCGAGATTTCGCAGCGGGATTACAGCACTCGGACTGCGCTACGTCGCCGGCGTGAAGTCGACGACGACGGTGTGGGCGCCGGGCACATCGAGCTTGCCGCCGCCAGCGTATTCGGGACGTGGCCGCCGCCCGGTCCGGTCCGTGCACGACGACGCGCACAAGCCTGTCAGCGTTGAGGAACTCGCACTCGGCCTGCCGAAAGGCGAGTGGCGCAAGCTCTCGTGGCGAGAGGGCACGAACGAGCCGCTGTGGGGGCGCTTTGCCCGCGTCAGAGTGCGCTCCGCCCACGATCGGGATGCCGCGACCAAAACGATCGCCGAGGAATGGCTGCTGATCGAATGGCCGGATGATGAAAAGGCGCCGACGAAATTCTGGCTTTCGACGCTCGATAAAAACGTCACATTCTCTCATCTCGTGCGCACCACGAAACAACGCTGGCGCATCGAGCGGGATTATCTCGAATTGAAACAGGAAATCGGTCTCGGTCATTTCGAAGGCCGAAGTTGGCGCGGCTTCCACCATCACGCCACCCTCTGCATCGCCGCCTATGGGTTCCTCATTTCCGAGAGAGCCGCTTTTTCCCCCTCGGCGGCGCGCAGCGCCGGGGTCTTCGAAGCGCCTACCCTTCCCGAAAATTACCGACCGCGCGGCGCTGCCGATCAGAACCGAGCGCCACGTCCCGGATTCACTTGCGACACTGCGGCGTGAACTCGCCGTTGAACTTGCCGCAACCCTCGATCGATGCCCATGCTGCGCCAAAACAGCCGTAAACTCTCAGCAATGGCGCAAGGCAGCGTGACGCAGTAGGACTAGAAAGCCCCGTTCCGTTGGATCGAACTGCGAATACTGTATGTCATTTCAGAAGTGATTTGAATTGATGAAGTGTTATATCGTTAAAAAATGTCGTAAACGACAGATATCGTGATGATGAATTTCATTGTCCCGAGAATTAATTCTATGTTTGCTCAATAAATACAGGTGTCATCCTCGGCCTCGCTGAAAGCGAGCTGCCGAGGACCCAGGGTTCCGCGATCTCGAACATTGACGTTGCGGCCAGCGCTCGCAGCCATTCCATCACGCCACGCCCGTCGATAGCTGGATCCTCGGGAACGCGCTCAAATGGCGCCCGAGGAAGACACGCCGTGTTGAGAGGCAATCGCGAACCGCTTCTGACAGCGTTCACTTTAGCCACCGGTTTGCATCAATCCCCACAACCGCGTTCCCGGAAACCGCCCAGGCGGTTATCCGGGATCCTTCGCGGTCGTTGTGAAATTCGAACGCACCACGACGTGGCC
>NZ_JBAVNZ010000281.1:0-6295 GCF_049691595.1 Bradyrhizobium sp. | reverse complement strand
ACGACGATGACGCGGGGACCATATTCATCATAGTCATATCGGCGATAAAAGCTGTGATGATGATGGTGGTGATGGTGATGGCGGTAGAATTGAGCGAGCTGGACGTTGTCGTCTGCTGACGAACCCGGCCGCGACTCATCGACGGCCCTGAGCACCGCAGCGGCGTTTGGGATCGGCTTGAGCAGGTCGGCGAAGGAATTGGCCCTCAACACGTCGGTCGGGACGGGACCTGGAGGGGGCGCGGCCTCAGCGGCGTGGCATGCTGCGAGCGTTGCCATTGCCCCCAGAAGTCCGGCGATCTTCTTTTCCATATTTCTCCTCCAGTGACTGTCACGGTCGCATTGCCCGGCATTCGGCAACGCGGCCTCTGAAAAATGGTTCCCTCGACCATTTCGCATGATGTCAGAACGACCATGAACCGGTGATGAACCTATCGGATGTCGCAGTCTGCACGCTGCTTCAAGAACTGCAACAGCAAGTGACTGACCTCGGCCGGCTGCTCCTGCTGCACCCAGTGGCCCGCGCCATCGACCAGATGACAGCCGATCATTTGGGTGCAGGCCCTTGACTGCATCGCCTCGAACACGCCGGGGCGCTGATAGGTGCCCCAGTCCTGCCGGCCGGAGATGAAACAGGAGGGCACGTCGATGGTCCGGCCCGACCAGGTCTGCAATTCCGCCACAAATGCGCCCGAGGTGCCGCAGCGATACCATTGCAGCCCGCCCTGGAAGCCGGTGCGTTCGTACTCGGCGCTGTAGAAGGCAAGCTCGCGTTCGGGCAGCCATCGGTTGGCCGCGATCGCTACCGTATCCGGCATTTCCTCCGCGACAGTCGCCGCCATGTCCTTCGCCAGATCCATCACATAATAGGTCGGCAGCTTTGCCAATTCGCTTGCGGACCATGATTTCAGCGGATACGGCGCGTTGGCCTTCCAGTCCGCGCTCTTGTGATGATAGTAGGCGCGCAGGAAATCATGCACGCCCTGCGGCGCATGGTGCATGTCGCGGTTCGCCTCGCGCGTCGAGTAATACCATTGGTAATGCTTGCGCGGACGCGGCAGCGCCGCGAGCTCGCGATGCACGGGGTCTTCCGGCGCGGGCTTTGCCGGCGCGTCCGCGGTGTCAAACGGCAGCGCCGGCGGTCCCGCGAACGGCGCGCTCATCAGCGCGACGGATCGAAACACGTCGGGCCGCACCAGCGCGCACCAGGCGGCGACCGAAGAGCCGAAATCATGCCCGACCACGGCATCGACGCTCGCGTAGCCGAACGCCGACACGAGGCCCAGCGCGTCGCGCACCAGGTTCAACAGCCGGAACGAATTGAGGTCGCCGTCGTAATTGGCGTCCCAGCCGGTGGTGCGGCCATAGCCGCGCTGGTCGGGCGCGATCACGTGATAGCCGGCTTCCGCGAGCGCCGGCATCACCTTGCGCCAGCTGAAGGCGAGTTCGGGAAAGCCGTGCAGCAGCAACAGGCACGGCCGGCCGCGGGTCTCGAAGCCCGCTTCCAGCACATGCATGCGCAGGCCGTTGATGTTGTCGACATAGCGCGAGCGGATGCCGGGGGGAAGCGGGATGTCGGGGAGGTCGGTGCTTGTGTTCATTGACGAAGTTCTCTCCGGTCATGGCCAGCAGGGCTCCCGTGCCCCGGATGCTGCGCAGCGCTCTTGCGGTGCGCTGCTGATCCGGGGTCCATCATGCATGCCGCATCGTCGTGGGTCCCGGCTCTGCGGTGCACCGTGAAGAACGCTGCACCGCGTCCGGGACACCGGGTGCCGATCGTGTCTTACGCCTTCCCCGCCACCTTCGGCCAGTAACGATCGCGCAAATGCCGCTTCACCAGCTTGCCGGTCGGCGTGCGCGGCAGCTCGGCCTCGAAATCGATGCTCTTCGGGCATTTGATCGGCGACAGATGTTTGCGGCAGAACACGATCAGCTCGGCCTCGAGTTCTTTCCCGGCCTTCGCCATGTCATGCGGCTGCACCACCGCCTTGACCTCTTCGCCCATCTCCTCGTTCGGCACGCCGAACACCGCGACGTCGGCGACGCCGGGATGGGTGATCAGCACGTCCTCGGTCTCCTGCGGGTAGATGTTCACGCCTCCGGAGATGATCATGTAGCTCTTGCGGTCGGTGAGGTAGAGAAAATCCTCCGCGTCGAGATAGCCGACGTCGCCGAGCGTCGACCAGCCCCGCGCATTATAGGCGCGCCTGGTCTTCTCGGGATCGTTGTGATAGGTGAACACCGGCGCGTCGGCGAAATACACCGTGCCGATCTGCCCGGTCGGCGCTTCCTGGTCGTTGTCGTCGAGGATTTTCACCTTGCCGACCACCGCGCGGCCGACCGTGCCGCGATGATCGAGCCATTGCTGCGAGGTCGAGACCGTGACGCCGTTGCCTTCCGAGCCCGCATAATATTCGATCAGGATCGGTCCCCACCATTCGATCATTTTTGCTTTCACCTCGATCGGGCAGGGGGCGGCGGCGTGGATCGCGCCCTTCAGCGAGGAAACGTCGTAGCGCATCCGCACGGCATCCGGCAATTTCAGCATGCGCACGAACATGGTCGGCACCAGTTGCGACTGCGTCACCTTGTACTGCTCGACCAGCTTCAGGAACTGTTCGGCGTCGAAGGATTCCATGATGATCGAGGTGCCCCCCAGCGTGATCGCCATCATGTTGAAGCGCAAGGGAGCCGCGTGATAGAGCGGCGCCGGCGACAGATAGATGCTGTCGGAATTCATGCCGCACATGTCGGCGCAGAGAATCTTCAAAAACGGATTCGGCAGCTCGATCGGATTGTGCTCGGACTCGCGCTTGATGCCCTTGGGCCGGCCGGTGGTGCCCGACGAATACAGCATGTCGTAGCCGGCTTCTTCGTCAGCGATTGGCGTGGTCGGCTGCGCGCCGGCTTCCTTGTCCCATGAACGAAAGCCCGGCAGCGGCTCGTCCATCATGAAGAACAAGGGCGCGCCCGATGCGCCGGTGATCAGGCCTTTGACCTGCTCGGCGCATTTCGGCGATGTGATGACGACCCTGGCACCGCAATCCCTGACGATATAGGCGATCTCGTCCTTCGTCAGGTAGCGGCTGATCGCGGTGTAATAGAGCCCTGAGCGCTGCGCCGCCCAGCAGATCTCCATGAACGCCAGCCGATTCTCCATCAGCAACGCGATGTGATCGCCGGCCTTGAGCCCGAGCGAACGAAACAGATGCGCGCCCTGGTTGGAGAGCTCGTCCAGCTCGCGATAGGTGATCGCCTTGCCGGTGCCGGCCATCTGATAGGCGATCTTGTCCGGCTGGGTGCGGGCGTGGACGGAGGGGTGAGTCATGGGGGGCCTCAAAAAACGCGAAATGGCGAGTAGCGAATGGCGAATAGGGAAGAAAGGGAAAGCTCCCTTCACCCAATCACCATTCGCTACTCGCTATTCGCCACTCGCTCTCTTACAGTCTTTCCACGATCGTCACATTCGCCATGCCGCCGCCTTCGCACATGGTCTGCAGGCCGTAGCGCTTGTTGCGCTGCTTCAGCGCGTTGACCAGCGTAGTCATCAGCTTGGTGCCGGAGCCGCCAAGCGGATGGCCGAGCGCGATCGCGCCGCCATTGACGTTGAGCCGCTCGGGGTCCGCACCTGATGTTTTCAGCCATGCGGTCGGCACCGCGGCAAAGGCCTCGTTGACTTCGAACAGGTCGATGTCGTCGATCGACATGCCGGCCTTCTTCAGCGCGCGTTCGGTCGCATGCAACGGCGCATCCAGCATGATCACGGGATCGCCGCCCATCATGGTGAGATGATGGATTCGCGCCATCGGCTTGATACCGAGCGACTTCAGGCCCCTTTCGTTGACGACCATGACGCCGGAGGCGCCGTCGCAGATCTGGCTGGCGCTGGCGGCGGTGTGCTTGCCGTTCTCCGCGATCAGCTTGACGCCCTTGATCCCCTCGAGGCTGGCATCGAAGCGGATGCCTTCGTCGATAGTGTGGGTGTCGGTCGATCCATCGGCCCGGGTGATCTGCAGCGGGATGATCTCGCCCTTGAACTTGCCGGCCTGGGTCGCGGCGATCGCGCGCTGGTGGCTGTCGTAGGAATACTGGTCGAGTTCGTCTTTGGAGAGGCCGTATTTCTCCGCCATCATCTCCGCGCCGGTGAACTGGCTGAAAACGATATTCGGATATCGCTTCTCGATCCCCGGGCTCTTGTAGTGACCAAAGCCGTTTTTGGCCGGCAGCGACGAGGCGAGGCCCATCGGCACCCGCGTCATCGACTCCACGCCGGCGGCGATCACGCAATCCATGGTGCCGGACATCACCGCCTGCGCCGCGAAATGCAGCGCCTGTTGCGAGGAGCCGCACTGGCGGTCGATCGAGGTGGCGGGCACGCTCTCCGGAAGTTTTGAGGCCATCACGGCGTTGCGGGCGATGTTGTTGGACTGCTCGCCGGCCTGCATCACGCAGCCCATGATCACGTCCTCGATCTGGGCGGGATCGGCGCCGCTGCGCGCGACCAGCGCATCCAGCACGGCGGCGGCGAGGTCGGCCGGATGCCAGCCCGCGAGACGCCCTCCCTTGCGGCCACCCGCGGTGCGTGCGGTAGCGACGATATAGGCCTCGGCCATGACGGTTCTCCCTGGTTGTTCTGGACTGGTGTTTTGCCAGATTTAAGGGACGCAAACGGATTTAGTCAATCAATCAATTAACTCTTGAGTGCGGGCGCGGCATCGGGTTATGTGCCGGGCGGATTTCCCGGCAGGCAGGGATGGGACCACAGTTGAATACCAGCGTACCGACCAGGCTTGCGGCCGGCAAAAATACCACCGCCGACAGGCTGCTGGTGGCGGCGAGCGAGTTGATGATCGAGCGCGCCTCGATCGAGGTGTCGCTTTCTGACATCGCGCAGAAGTCCGGCGTCAATGCCGCGCTGGTGAAATATCATTTCGGCAACAAGGACGGGCTGCTGCTGGCGCTATTGGCCCGCGATGCCGCCACCGAGACGTCGCAGCTCGAATATCTCTTGGCGCAGCCGATTTCGCCGACGGCAAAACTCCGGCTGCATATCGCCGGCATCATCCGCGCCTATCACCAGTTTCCCTATATGAACCGGCTGATCCACTTTCTGCTGCATGAAAGCAGCGCGGAGGCCGCCGACGAGGTGTCGAAATTCTTCGTGGCGCCGCTACTGGATTTTCACCGCAGGCTGCTGGCCGAAGGGATCAAGGCCGGCGAGTTCCGCGACATCGATCCGGTGCTGTTCTATACCAGCCTGATCGGCGCCTGCGACCATCTGTTCTTCGGCCGCCACGCGATGTCGCGCGCGATCGGCGTCGGTCCCGTCACCGACGAAGTCTGCCGCCAATACATCAAGCATATGGAAGCGCTGATCTGCGGCGGCATGCTGGCTAAGGGGCGAATGGCGAATAGCGAGTAGCGAGTAGGGGGAAGAATTAGAAATTAGATAAAGTAGATAATGGGTGTCTGTTTCTTCTCCCATTCGCTATTCGCTATTCGCCAATCCAGAAGAAACGTTCAAGGAAAGGTACTCGAACATGCAGTTGAAAGACGTTGCCGTTATCATCACCGGCGGTGGCTCCGGCCTGGGCGCCGCCACCGCGCGCGCCATGGCCGCCAGGGGCGCCAAGATCGGCGTGCTCGACCAGAGCAAGGAGAATGCCGAGAAGATCGCCGCCGAGGTGAAGGGTGTCGCGCTTCACGCCGACGTCACCGACGAGGCGCAGGTCAAGGCGGCGCTGGCCAAGGCCGAGGCCGCCCATGGCATCGCCCGCGTGCTGATGAACTGTGCCGGCATCGGCGGATCGCAGCGCACCGTCGGCAAGGACGGCGTCTATCCGCTGGACAAGTTCGTCCGCATCATCAACGTCAATTTGATAGGCACCTTCAACGTGCTGCGGCTGTTCGCCGAACGGCTGGCGACCGAAGCGCCGGTTGGCGAGGAGCGCGGCGTCATCATCAACACCGCGTCCGTCGCCGCCTATGAAGGCCAGATCGGCCAGATCGCCTATTCGGCCTCGAAGGGCGGCATCGTCGGCCTGACGCTGCCGGCGGCACGCGATCTCGCCAGCCTCAAGATCCGCGTCAACACCATCGCGCCCGGCCTGTTCCTGACGCCGCTTCTGATGGGATTGAACGAGGAGGCCCGCAAGAGCCTCGGCGCGCAGGTGCCGCATCCAGCCCGGCTCGGCGACGCCTCCGAATACGGCAACCTCGCAGTCCACATCGTCGAGAACCCGATGCTGAACGGCGAGACCATCCGTCTCGACGGCGCGATCCGCATGGCGCCGCGC
>NZ_JBAVNZ010000280.1:0-1937 GCF_049691595.1 Bradyrhizobium sp. | reverse complement strand
GCATCTAAACGCGTGCCCGGCAGACGATTGGCCCGTCGCATTCACCGCGCCGGAGCCGAACCCGGACCAGGCCACGCAATCACCGGCTTCGCGCTGTTTGGAGCGGCCGGGCACGACGCCAGGAGCTGCGTCCACGCCGGCTCCAGGCCATTTGTATCGATGTCAAATGAAGCAAGGTTGGTCTTGCCCTCCGGCGTCAACGTGCCCTCCCCCATCTGCAGACGAGGGGCTGCCAGCATTGCCTTCATTGGACCCGGCGCAATCGTGTCGCTCCATACCTCGTACTTTCCCACGCGCGCCGGGAATTTGCCGAAGGCCACGGATTTTTCCGAACCCGCCATCATGATGACCGAACTCGCGCCAGCGGTGCCTTGGTCGAGTTCCCGCAGGAATGTCAGCCGCGCGCGATCCCTGTTCTCGCAGAACAACCGCCACTCCAACATTCGAAACGATGCACCACTATCCTTCTTCGCAAGCGCAATCTTGCGGACAAATGGACGGACCGCGGGTTCCAACGTCCAGGCGGTTTCGGGGAAAGGCCGCGTATCGATCCCAAAGCTGGCAATCTGCTCGCGGGTGAGGACATGCATGTCCTCGAATTTGATGGTGCTGGCGAGATAGAGCAGTCCGGTATCCGCACCCATCCTGACGATATAGGTCGAGAGCATGCGCTCGGCGCGCGCAAGGCCCCGCTCGGTCGCGGCCGCGCGCAGCTCGCGGCTCGGCGTTCCCCCACGGAAATGCACCACCACCTTCGGCGAATGAACCGCAAGCACCGCATCGGGCGCGATCTCGCGGGTAGCCGCGCCCAGTACCAGATACGGGCACGCCGAGTTGCACATCGCGCCGCGGGTCCAGAGATCGCCATGCAGCTCGCGGCCGGACTGTTTCAGCTTGAGGCAGACGTCGCTGTCCTGCGCCTCGAAGCCGCATTCCTTCACCACCGTACGGGCCACCCTGGCGACCACGGGTCTTTCGCGGAGCATCGCGCCCATCGCCAGCGCCTGATCCAGATTGCCGCCGGGCGAGGAAAAATATATCGGCAAACTGCGATCCCTGACCTGCCGCAGGAATTTCTGAAAGCGCGCCGCGGCATTGGAATCGATCTGGCCCTCGACCGCGATCCAGCGATCGCAGCCGGGCCCGCAGGCATTCGGCGCACCCTTGGCGACATAGAACGTCATCGGCGCCGCCGGCGCCGTGCCGGGCACAGGGCGCACAATGGGGGCGGCCTGCGCCGGTCCGCAGATCAGGACAAGGATTGCGACCAGAACGGCGCGCAGCGTCATGGGAACAGCGGCTCAAAGCGATGTGAGGTCACGATTGCGAAAAGGCTAACAAGCCTTTGGTGCAAAGTCCATGCGACGGCAACCAGGGGATGCGGTAAATTTGCCGACCTCGCTGTAGACATCAGCGGCGACCGCGCGCCGATTTTTCCGATATTTGCCGGATTGCAGCGGCCGAATCCCCTGCTATACCGCTCGTTCCCGCTTACCTGCGCTCGTTCGCAGGAGTGAGCTACAGGAGACATCAATGCCCGACGAACCGCGCAAATCCGAGTCCGGATTCCAGTACAGCATCACCAACCTCAAGCCGGTCGAGGCCGCGCAAAAAATCGCCCTCACCTTTCCCGACGGCGCGAAACGCGAATTTCCCAGAGAGATCACCGGCCTCGACATCGCCAGGGGCATCTCGCCCTCGCTCGCCAAGCGCACCGTGGCGATGGCGCTGGATGGCGCGGTCGTCGATCTCAGCGACCCGATCGCCGGCGATGCGAAGATCGAATTCATCAACCGCGACGACCCCCGTGCGCTGCAACTGATCCGCCACGATGCCGCGCATGTGCTTGCCGAGGCTGTGCAGTCGCTGTGGCCGGGCACGCAGGTCACGATCGGCCCGGTGATCGAGAACGGATTCTATTATGACTTCTTCCGCAA
>NZ_JBAVNZ010000279.1:0-21038 GCF_049691595.1 Bradyrhizobium sp. | reverse complement strand
ATGGCCACGCTGCGATACCCGGCCAACCGCCGCGACCCGCGCATTGACGAACACGACCTCCTGGCCGCGCGAGGCGTAGGTGTAAAGTTCCTCGTGGCGGCGATGAAACCGATCCTCGATCTGCTCGACAAGGTCGGTTGCATCCCAATCGAGCGCGGTCAACGGCACATCGATCTCAAAAACCTGCTCGCCGTAGCGCATCTCGGCGGACCGTTCGATCGAAACCGGGCCATTGAACCACGTGCGAAGCCGGCCCGCCGCCTGCTGTTCCAGCTGGGCGAAGAGATCGCGCACCTCGGCGGCCGAAATGCGCGCGCCAGCGCCGTAATGGGTCCGGCTGATTTCGTAGCGCAGATCGCTGGTCAGCATGCCCCATGCCGACAGCACTGACGCCACGGTCGGCACGATGATGCGCCTGATCTCCAATTCGCGCGCGACCTCGGCGGCGTGCAGACCCGCGGCGCCGCCGAAACTCAACAGCGCGAATTTTCGCGGATCGACGCCGCGGCGCAATGTCATCAGCCGAATGCCGTCAGCCATCTTCAGATTGATCATCTGGTAGATGCCGGCGGCGGCCCGCAGCCGGGACAGTTGCAGCGACGCCGCGATCCGGTCGATGGCGGCTTCCGACGCCGCGCGATCGAGCGGACGCCGGCCTCCCATGAAGGCGGCGGCATCGAGATAGCCGAGCACGACGTTGGCGTCGGTGACGGTGGCGGCCGTGCCGCCATTGCCGTAACCGGCCGGCCCTGGAATCGCGCCGGCGCTTTCCGGTCCGACGCGCAGCGTGCGGCTGGCGTCGACGCTGGCGATCGAGCCACCCCCGGCCGCGATGCTCGCGATATCCAGGCTGCGCAGCGCAATGCGCTGGCCGGCCAGCATTCCGTCGACGGAAAGCGAAACCTGCCCGTTTGATATCAGGGAGATGTCCGTGCTGGTCCCGCCCATGTCGAACGGCACGAGATCGGCAATGCCAAGCAGATCGGCGCAGCGCCGGCTGCCCGAAATGCCGCCAGCCGGTCCCGACAACACCGTGCCCGCGGCGAGGCGCGAGGCTTCCTCGACCGGCGCCATGCCGCCATGCGACAGCACGACAAACAGGTTGCCTCCAAAACCGGCCTCGGTGAGGCGCTGCTCGAGATTGGTCAGGTAGCGTCGCAGGATCGGCTCGACATAGGCATTCACGATCGTGGTCGAGACGCGCTCATATTCCTTGATCTGCGGCAGCACCTCGCTCGACCGCGACACGCTGATGCCGGGCAGTTCCCGTGCCAGCCGCTCGACAACCGCGAATTCATGAACAGGATCGAGATAGGCGTGCAGGAAGCAGACCGCGACTGAAGTCGCGCCGGATGTCCTGACGGCGGCGATGGCGTCGCCGAGCGATCCGGCATCCAGCGGCGTCAGAACCTCGCCATTGGCCTTGAGCCGCTCCCGAACGCCGAAACGGCGCTCGCGCGGCACCAGCGGCTCCGGTGGCGGCGAACGCAGATCGTAGCGGTCGGGCTTAAGGCCTTCGCGCATTTCGATGACGTCGCGATGGCCCTCGGTGGTCAGAAGCGCGACCTTGGCGCCCTTGCGCTCCAGCAAAGCGTTGGTCGCGACCGTCGTTCCGTGAACAAGGCGATCGGTCGCTGCGAGCATTTCCGCGCGCGTCACGTTCAACCGTCGTGCCAGCTCTTCCAGCCCAGCCATGACGCCGACCGACTGGTCGGCCGGCGTGGACGGCGATTTTGCGAACACGGTTCGCCCGGTTTTGTCCGACGCAACCAGATCGGTGTAGGTCCCGCCGACGTCTATTCCGATCGTGAACATCGTCAGCTGCGCGGCTCCGAACTGACGCCAGTCAGGCCCTGCTCGCGGTCGCGCCGGCGTGCTTCGGCCGATCGGTGGGCGGGCAGCCCCCAGCCGCCACCGCCGGAAGAGCGTATTTCGAGGCAATCGCCGGGGCGGATCTCGATGCCGACTTCCTTGGTGCGCAACACGCGCGGCTCGCAGCCTTCGGACAAAAGGCGATAGCGATGCGGTTTTCCGTCTTCGCCACCGAGCATTCCGCAGGGACCGTGACGCGCGCCGTCGCCCGCGGTGTTGCCGCGCGCGGGCTTTTCCGTCTCCAGCACCAGATCGAGGGAGACGCCGAGGCCGCCGCGAAACTGGCCATCGCCGCCCGACCCGGCGCGGAATTCGTGGTGGCGGAAATGCAGGGGAAAGCGCACCTCGGCAACCTCGACGCTGCCGAACTTGATGCCGCCGACCGTGTGCCATTCGCCGATCGACGACCAGCCATCGCCGCCGGACGACGCGCCGCCGCCGGGGCGCGCCTGGAACATGTGCCAGATGAAGTTGCGCCCGGTCCGCGGGTCTTCGCCCTGGATCGCGATCCGGAACCTGCGGCTCCATCCCGCCATCGCGCGCTCGGGACAGGACGCCGACAACGCCTTGACGATCGCCTCCACGATCTCGTTCGACGGATGGCTGGTGCAAAGCGTCACCGGCCGGCCGGGATCGGCCCAGACCACGGTTCCCTGCCTCGCAATCACCTTCAGCGCGCGCAGCGCACCGCTATTCTTGGGAATATCGGCATCGATCAGATAGGCAAAGGCCATCGCCACCGCGGCCTGCATGTTGGCATGCGAGGAGTTGACGAAGCTGGTCGACTGCGGATCGGAATCCGACAGGTCGACTTCGATGTCGCTGCCCTTCTTGGTGACCTTCGCCGCGATCTTGATGTCGCTGCGGCCGTGGCCGTCATCGTCGAGAAACGCCTCGCCGTAAAACACGCCGTCCTTCCAGCTCGAGACCACCGCGCGGGTCCGCTGCTCGGTCGTGTCGAGGATCGCCTCGATCGCCGCCTCGACCACCGCCGCGCCGTATTCCGCGAACAACCGCGACAGCCGCCGCTCGCCGAGATGGGCGGCCCCGATCATCGCGGCGAGATCGCCGCGAAACTCCCGCGGGTTACGGATATTCAGCGCCAGGAGATCGAGCAGGTCGTCGCGCAGCCGTCCGGCCTCGTACAGCTTGATCGGCGGAACGCGCAATCCCTCCTGGAAAATTTCGGTGGCAGCGGGATTGTAGCCGCCATGGGTGGCGCCACCGATGTCGCTCTGGTGGGCACGAACGATGGTCCAGAGCAACCGCTTCTCGCCGTCGAAGATCGGCACGAATGCCGTGAGGTCGGGCAGATGGCTGCCGCCATGATAGGGATCGTTGAGCAGAATGACATCGCCCGGCCGGACGTCGCCGAACCGCTGCTCGACCGCGAGCGTCGCCCAGGGCAGCGCCCCGACGTGAACCGGGATGTGGTCGGCCTGCGCGATCAGGCGGCCGCGCGTGTCACAAATTGCCAGCGAAAAGTCCCGGCTTGAATTGAGGATCTGCGAGTAGGCGGTGCGAAGCATGGCTTCGCCCATTTCCTTCACGATCGAGGAGAGGCGATGCTGGACGACGGATCTGGTGATGGGATCGATCTTGGGTGGCATTGGGGTTTCGTTTGGTAATTTCTCAGATATCGAGTTTAGAGTGCCTCAAGGTCGGTTGAGGTCACGTTGCAAGACCAGACGCCCCGCCGATGATAAACAAAAAAATCGTCTCTCCCGTTGTGCTGCGGCCTTGAGGCGCAATGCGCCTGGAGTGTTCGGCGGATTTCCGCCTCCCACTCATTCGGCAACTTTCGTCCATGACGTGCACATACTTTCTCTACTGCCTTGTAGATTGATTGCGTCGCCATAGGCCGGCGATTTTCCATTGCCCAGATGAGATACTGGGCCATGGTCGAGACATCTTTCATCCTCTAACCCTCCCGTGGCATCCTAGCCCAAAGCGTCCCAATGAAGCCAGTATGTCGGGGTCAAGATTGCCATCAGTAAGATAGGCGGAGGGGTGCGGGCCGTGGGATGAGGCGAAGCGGCCATCAAATCGCGTTGGAGCCCAAGACTTAAGCAGCTTCCTTTTCAAGCTTCGCTTCGTAAGTTTTCAGGCTTCGTCGCAGCGTCTCGCGTAGCCTGGGCTCGCGGGACTCAATGGCCGCGTTCGCAACCCTTACGGCTTCGGCTTCGACGGCTTCTTCGCGAGAAAGTTGTTTGTGCTGGAACAGCCATGCGGCTACCGCCGCCCAA
Organism: Bradyrhizobium sp.; assembly: GCF_049691595.1. Classification (GTDB taxonomy): domain Bacteria; phylum Pseudomonadota; class Alphaproteobacteria; order Rhizobiales; family Xanthobacteraceae; genus Bradyrhizobium. Next base: position 16,920 of record NZ_JBAVNZ010000279.1, on the reverse strand, counting down.
CTATAAAGCGACGTCTTGGAAGTTACCCGCGCGACTGGTGACGGGAAACTATCGGCGCGATCGCCCTTCGAATAGTTGGTAATCGCCGCGCGCGACAGACCTGTTCGCGCTGCGATGTCCGACAAGCTCACCAACGGGTCAGGCTCCAATCGATTGACATGCGCGCCCGCCTTCTCTGTGCATTCGATGGCGGAACAAATTGCCGCAACGATGGAGTCGGCCTCGCGCGCAAAGTCCACGATGATGTGGCCCTTTTGGAACGAGATAGTTGCGTCATCGCAGCCAGCCCTGAAAAAGCGATCTGCGAAATCATCAGCCTCGGGGTCGAGGCCGGAAGCAATGATGCTAAACTCAAATGTCTTCATTGGTCTCCTCCTCTTGCCTGTGAGGGCAGCGGTCCATTTCGCGCCTCAGTTGTTTCGCGTGGTTCTGCGGGTTCCTTGGCGTCGACCACACGAAGATGATGGATCCCTCTCTGTCATGGTGAGCACAAAGAAGTTTACCCCAGGCGTGTCCCTTGACCTTGACCCATGACCACCCCTGCGCCTCAGCATAGGCAACCGCGGCCTCGATCTCCTTGTTTGGGTGCGACGGGCGTTTAGCCATCCATGAACCGGATATTTAGCGTACTGTTAACAAATGTCAACACCCCGCGCTTGACGCGATCGTCACGAGGCAGACACTTCCTTAAGCGCGCCTGACGCGGCCTCGATGATGGCATCAATATCGGCATCCGTCATCGGCGTTGACAGCGCCATTAATCCATAGCCCGCGGCCAGCACGCCGCGATTGAGCAGCGCCCGATTGAAGACAGCCTGGCGCTGGGCCTCCTGCTCCGTCAGATAGGCCGATCGATAGTCACGGATCGGCCGATCGGCGAAATGAATCTTCAGGAGCGAGCCAAGCCCGACCGTGCCGCCGGGAACGCCGTGGTGGCGGAAGGCGGTGTCGATGCCCGAGCGAACCGCCTCTCCCATCGTGTCGAGGCGCGCGAAGGCGGCGGCGTCGAGCAGTCGCATCGCGGCCAAACCCGCCCGCATCGTGACCGGGTTGGCGGAAAACGTCCCGCCATGCGGCAGCGCCGGCTTGCCCGGACGCGGGTCGAACACCGCCATCACGTCCCTGTGGCCGCCGATCGCGCCGACCGGAAAACCGCCGCCGATGATCTTGCCGAGCGTGGTGAGGTCAGGGTCGACATTCCACAAGCCCTGCGCCCCGCGAAACCCCAGGCGAAAGGTGATGACCTCGTCGAACACCAGGAGCGCGCCGACCTCGCGTGTAACCATGCGCAGCGCTTCCAGGTAAGTCTTGTCCGCGGGCGCGAGGCCCGCCCGATTTGGCATGGGATCGACCAGGACGCAGGCAAGCTCAGCGCCGTGCTCGCGGATCAGGCTGACCGCCGCCTCCGCATCGTTGAACGGGATGGTCACGACGTCGGCCAGCACGTTGTCCGGCGTGCCCCGGGCGTAGGCGACCGATACCGGCGCGTTGCGGCCCCACGCTTCCGGCGTCGGGTCAAGACTCACTTCGGCATAATCGTAAGAGCCGTGGTAAGCGCCCTCGCATTTGGCGATCTTCGGCCGGCCGGTAAAGGCGCGGGCGGCCTTCAGCGCCATCATCACCGCCTCGGTGCCGGAATTGGCGAAGCGAACCTGATCGACCGACGGCAACCGCGCGGCGAGCAGTTCGGCGAGTTCGATCTCGGATTCGGTCGGCAGGCCGAACGCCGATCCGAGTGCGAGCTGTTCCGTCGCAGCCTTGATCAGCGCCGGATGCGCATGGCCGTGAATTTGCGAGGTAAAATTATTGATGCAATCGATGAATTCGTTGCCGTCCACGTCGAAGACGCGACAGCCCTCGCCGCGCGCCGCGTAGATCGGATAGGGCTTCATGAAAACGGTGGTGCGGGTATTGCCGCCGGGCAGGCTCGACAGCGCGCGATCATACATCCTTTGCGATGACGAGCTTGAATCTGGGTACATGCGGGCTTCCGAGACTGCAGAGCTGCATTCGATCCGATCTTATAGCCGTTCGATTTTGCCCGTTCTACGATTTCCTTCCTCCGTGAAGTCCGTTACGACGTTTGCTGCGACAAGGGAGGAAAGCGTGAACATAACAATGATGGACCGCGTCGCCGTGGTCACCGGCGGCAGCAAGGGGATCGGCCTCGCGGTCGCGCGGCGATTTGCGGGATCAGGCGCGAGAGTCGCTATTCTTGCTCGCGGCGCCCAGGACCTGAAGGCCGCGCGGGAGTTGCTTGGCAAAGACGGTCTCGAGGTCCGCGACTATGTCTGCGACGTCTCCAAGGCCGACGACATTTCCCGGACCCACGACAGCATCGTGGCCGATTTCGGCAAGGTCGACGTGCTCGTCAACAATGCGGGAACGTCGCGCGCGATGGCTTTCGAGACCATCACCGACGACGTCTGGCAGCAAGACCTCGATCTAAAACTGTTCGCGGCGATCCGCTTCAGCCGGCTGGTCTGGCCGGGCATGAGGCAGCGCAAATGGGGCCGCATCATCAACGTGCTCAACACCTACGCCAAGGCCCCGGCCGCCGCGTCGGCGCCGACCTCGGTTTCGCGGGCCGCCGGCATGGCGCTGACCAAAGTCATGGCGAGCGAGGGCGGCGAGCACAACATCCTCGTCAACGCGATGCTGGTCGGCCTGATCGTCAGCGATCAATGGGTGAAGCGGCACGCCGCGAAAGCGCCGGATACCGATTTCGACGCCTTCACGCGCGATCTCGCCAGCGGCGTTCCGCTCGGCCGGATGGGTACGGCGGAGGAGTTCGCCAACCTCGCCTGTTTCCTCGCCTCCGAACAGGGGTCCTATATCACCGGCACCGCCATCAATGTCGACGGCGGCCGTTCACCCGTGGTCTAGACTGGCGCGGCGGCAGCCCAGGGCCGGCATCCACGACCCCGGAAGTAAAAAGGCCCCCGTCACCGGAGGCCTTTTTTGACTTCTAGACCGCGTCCTTGGCGGCTTTGACCGGCCTGGCCCGAACGATCTTCCGCGCCGGCTTGGCCTTGAACATCATTTCCTCGCCCGTGAAGGGGTTGGTGCCCTTGCGGGCCTTGGTCGCGGGCTTCTTGACCACAACGAACTTGGCAAAGCCGGGAACGAGGAACACGCCGCTCTTCTTCAGTTCCTTGTGACCGACGTCGACAAGCGTCTCCATCACGCTCTTGACTTCGCGCTTTGAAATTTCGGTGGTGGTCGCGATCTTCTCGATCAACTGCGACTTCGACATTTGGGTAGCCATGGTTGCTCCATCTGATTCTGGAGTGGGCACGATATGGCGGAAACTGCCTAAAAAAACAGTGTTTTCGACATTCTTCACAACTATATCGATCGTTGACATCGGCAGAATGATGCTGTTTGGAGTCGAATTCGAGGGCTTATCGAGCCTCTCCCGACCGGCAAATTCGGCCCTCATGGGCGACGGGCCCCGGCAGACCGGTTCCTGACAACGCCGCCCGCGCCTCACGTGGCGACGCGCAATCGCCACCTTGGCCCGGTGGCGCGATTGCATCGAGTTGCCGGTCAACCCATTGCTCCACTTCAGGTTTCAGGAAGGATTTTTCCGGTCGCGCGGCGATTAGAAAATGACTTGGGCTCGTCTTCCATCGTAACATCAGCCAAAGCCAGCCGTGATCGACCGGCCGGCCTTCCATTCGAATTCCGGGGATCTTGCATGGATCTGAGTCGTCTTGAGATCAATCGCCGCACCGCGCTGCTGACCTCGGCGGCGATCGCCGCCAACGTCGTCAATCCGGCGCGGGCCTTCGCGCAGGAAACGCCACGCAAGGGCGGCGTGTTCAACGTCCACTACGGCGCCGAGCAGCGCCAGCTCAATCCAAGCATCCAGGCATCCACCGGCGTCTACATCATCGGTGGCAAGATTCTGGAAAACCTGGTCGATCTGGATGGCACCGGCCAGCCGGTCGGCGTGCTGGCGGAAAGCTGGGAAGCCGCCCCCGACGGCAAGACCGTCACCTTCAAGCTCCGCAAGGGCGTCACCTGGCACGACGGCAAGCCGTTCACCTCGGCCGACGTCGAATTCACCGCCATGCAGATGTGGAAGAAGATCCTCAATTACGGCTCGACGCTGCAGCTTTTCCTCACCGCCGTCGATACGCCCGATCCGCAGACCGCGATCTTCCGCTACGAACGGCCGATGCCGCTCAACCTGTTGCTGCGGGCGCTGCCCGACCTCGGCTATGTCTCGCCGAAGCACCTCTATGAAAATGGCGACATCCGCCAGAACCCGAACAATTTGTCGCCGGTCGGCACCGGCCCGTTCAAGTTCGTCAGGTACGAGCGCGGACAATACGTCATCGCCGACCGCAACCCGGATTACTGGCGCCCCAGCGCGCCCTATCTCGACCGCATCGTCTGGCGCGTGATCACCGATCGCGCCGCCGCGGCGGCGCAGATGGAGGCCGGCGAATTGCACTACAGCCCGTTCTCGGGGCTGACGATCTCCGACATGGCGCGGCTTGCCAAGGACAAGCGCTTCATCGTCTCGACCAGGGGCAATGAAGGCAACGCGCGGACCAACACCCTCGAGTTCAACTTCCGCCGCAAGGAGCTGTCCGACATCCGCGTCCGCCGCGCCATTGCGCACGCGATCAACGTGCCGTTCTTCATCGACAACTTTCTCGGCGATTTCGCCAAGCTCGGCACCGGGCCGATCCCCTCGACCTCGGCCGACTTCTATCCCGGCGCCAATACGCCGCAATATGCTTACGACAAGGCCAAGGCGATTGCGCTACTCGACGAGGCCGGCTTCAAGGCCGGCGCGGGCGGCACCCGCTTCTCGCTCAAACTGCTTCCGGCGCCATGGGGCGAGGATATCTCGCTGTGGTCCACCTTCGTCCAGCAGTCGCTGTCGGAGATCGGCATCCCCGTCGAGATCGTGCGCAACGATGGCGGCGGTTTTCTCAAACAGGTCTATGACGAGCACGCCTTCGATCTCGCCACCGGCTGGCACCAGTACCGTAACGATCCCGCGGTCTCGACCACGGTCTGGTATCGCTCGGGCCAGCCCAAGGGCGCGCCCTGGACCAACCAGTGGGGCTGGCAGGACGCAACCGTCGACACCACCATCGACAACGCGGCGACCGAAGTCGATCCCGCCCGACGCAAGGCGCTCTATGCCGAGTTCGTCAAGGAGGTCAACACCGAGCTACCGGTCTGGATGCCGATCGAGCAGATTTTCGTCACCGTGATATCAGCGAAGGCGCGCAACCACTCCAATACCCCGCGCTGGGGCTCGACGAGCTGGCATGATCTTTGGCTTTCCGCCTGACGCCATATCCGTCAAGATGACCCCATGCGCATCCTAGGCCTTGCGGGGCGGCGTCTGGCCGCCTCGATCCCGACCTTGCTTCTGATCCTGATCGGCGTATTTCTGCTGCTGCAACTGGCACCCGGCGATACCGTCGATGCGATGATGGCGCAGATGGGCGGCGGCGATGCCGCGACCGCGCGGGAACTGCGAAAGTTCTACGGGCTCGACCTCTCGATCCCGGCGCAACTCGGCAATTATCTGTGGCGGCTGGTGCGCCTCGATCTCGGCTTCTCCTCGATCTACGGCAAGCCGGTGGCCACCGTCATCCTGGAACGGCTGCCGCCGACAATTCTCCTGATGACCGCCTCGCTGTCATTCGCGTTCTTCTTCGGCCTGTTGTTCGGCGTGATCGCCGCGCGCGGCGTCAACCGATGGCCGGACACGCTGATCTCGACGCTCGGACTGATCTTCTACGCGACGCCGTCGTTCTGGTTCGGATTGATGGCGATCGTGGTGTTCTCCATCTATTTGCAATGGCTGCCGGCCGGCGGTTTTGAGGATATCGGCGCGGTTCAGGCCGGCGTCTGGCGTATTCTCGATATCGCGCGGCACCTCTTGCTGCCGACGCTGACGCTCGGCCTGATCTTCCTCGCCATTTACCTGCGCATCATGCGCGCCTCGCTGCTCGAGGTGCTCAACCTCGATTATGTCAGGACCGCGCGCGCCAAGGGCCTGGACGAAACCCGGGTGGTGACGCGCCATGTGTTGCGCAACGCGCTGCTGCCGATGGTGACGCTGATCGGCCTGCAGGCCGGCACCATGCTGGGCGGCTCCGTCGTGGTCGAGAGCGTGTTCTCGCTGCCGGGTCTTGGACGCCTGGCTTACGAATCCGTGGTGCAGCGCGATCTCAACACGCTCTTGGGGATCGTGTTCGTCTCTGCCCTGCTCGTCATATCAGTCAATTTTGTCGTCGACCTGATCTATGCGCGGCTTGACCCGCGGATTTCGGCCGAAGGCTGACGCATGGACGCGCTCAAGCGCTATTTCCGAAGCCCGGCCGCGGTCATCGGCCTCCTGCTGTTGCTGATCGTGATCGCGATGGCGGTCAGCGCCGGCTGGCTCTACCCGCGCGATCCGCTCGCGCTCGCCGGGCGGCCCTTGATCTGGCCGTTTTCCAACCCGCGATTCCTGCTCGGCACCGACAATTCCGGCCGCGATATCGCCGCGCAGATCTTCCACGGCGCGCGGATTTCGCTGTTGATCGGCGGGGTCGCGACCGCGATCGCCATCCTGATCGGCATCCTGGTCGGGGCCTTCGCCGGCTACTATGGCGGCTTAATCGACAACCTCCTGATGCGGATAACCGAAGCGTTCCAGACCCTGCCCAATTTCGTGCTGCTGCTGGTGCTGGTCGCGGTGTTCGGCTCGACGCTCACCACCGTCACCATCGCGGTCGGCGTGGTGTCCTGGCCGGCGCCGGCGCGGCTGACCCGCGCCGAATTCCTGTCGCTGCGCAACCGCGAATTCGTCCAGGCCGGGCGAACGCTCGGCATGAAGGACATCCAGCTGATCCTCGGCGAGATTCTGCCCAACGCCTTGCCGCCGGTGATCGTCTACGCCAGCGTCGTGATGGCGGTCGCGATCCTGCTCGAAAGCGCGCTCGCCTTCCTGCGCCTGTCCGATCCCAATGTGGCGTCCTGGGGCAATCTGATCGGCCTCGGCCGCGACGTGTTGCGGGTGCAGTGGTACGTCTCGGCGTTCCCCGGAATCGCCATTCTGATCACGGTGCTGGCGGTATCGCTGGTCGGTCAGGGCCTGAACGACGCGCTTAATCCGAGGCTGAAGAGCCGATGAGCGATGCACTGGACACCGTCCTCTCGCTCGACCGGCTCAGCGTGCGCCTGCCCGCCGGCGCGGACCGCCCGAACGCCTTGTCGGATGTTTCGCTGTCGGTCGCGTCGAACGAAATCCTGTGCGTGGTCGGTGAATCCGGCTCCGGCAAATCGATCATGGCCAACGCCATCATGCGGCTGCTGCCGAACGAGGTCAGGATCGACGGCGGCCGGGTGATGTTCGAGGGCCGCGATCTTGCCGCCGCGACCGTGGCCGATATGCGCAAGGTGCGCGGCGCCGGCATCGCCATGATCTTTCAGGAGCCGATGACCGCGCTCAATCCGCTGCGCACCATCGGCGACCAGATCGCCGAGATGTTCTTGACCCACACCGGACTGTCGAAAGCCGAGATCGACGCCAGGGTGCAGGCGCTGCTCGCGGACGTGCGCATCCCCGACCCCAAGGTCGCGGCCAAAGCCTATCCGCACGAACTTTCCGGCGGCCAGCGGCAGCGCGCCATGATCGCGATGGCGCTGGCGCTCGATCCGAAACTCTTGATCGCCGACGAGCCGACCACCGCGCTCGACGTCACCACGCAGGCGCAGATATTGCAACTGATCCGCGACCTGCAGCGGCGCAAGAAAACCGCGGTGCTGTTCATCACCCATGATTTCGGCGTGGTCGCCGAGATCGCCGACCGCGTCGTGGTGATGCAGCACGGCGTCGTCGTGGAGCAAGGCACGGCCGCGTCGGTCCTGAATAGTCCGCAGCACGCCTATACCAGGCAGCTCATCGCCGCCGTTCCGCCCTTGAAGGCGCCGCCGCCACGCGCCCTTTCGGATCAGAACATTCTGACCATCTCGAACGTGTCGAAGACCTATCGAACCGGCGGGTTTCTGGGACGCGGCGCGCGCGTCACGCCCGCCGTCAAGGATGTATCGCTCCATCTTCCGAAAGGCGCGACGCTCGGGATCGTCGGCGAATCCGGCTCGGGCAAGTCGACGCTGGCGCGCTGCATCGTGCGGCTGATCGACCCCGATGCCGGATCAATCGTGCTTGGCGGCAAGGACTGGGCAAAGCTCACGCGCGAAGCGGTCCGCCGCGAGACCCGTCATATCCAGATGGTGTTTCAGGACCCGTTTGCCTCGCTCAATCCGCGACGCAAGGCGGCGGAACTGGTGGCGCAAGGCCCGATCGTGCACGGCATGCCGCGGGCCGCCGCCATCGCCGGGGCGAAAGAGCTGTTCGCGCTGGTCGGCCTCGATCCGTCAGCGGGCGACCGGTATCCGCATGAATTCTCCGGCGGCCAGCGGCAACGGATCGGGCTGGCGCGCGCGCTCGCGCTCGAGCCGGACGTCCTGATCGCGGACGAGCCGGTTTCGGCGCTCGACGTTTCGGTGCAGGCGCAGGTGCTGGACCTGCTCGCCGAATTGCGCCAGCGGCTTGGCCTCTCGATCGTCTTCATCACGCATGATCTGAGGGTCGCGGCCCAAATCTGCGACCTCGTCGCCGTGATGAAGGATGGCGCGGTGGTGGAACACGGGCTCGCGGCGGAGGTGTTCGGCAACCCGCAACACCCCTATACGCAGGCGCTGCTGAGCTCGATTCCGGGCGGGGATTTCACGCGCGCGCGCGATGCTGCAAGGCTTGTGCCCAAAGCATGATGGGTTCAGGTTGAGGCGCAGCGGGGCGAGGTGACCTGAACGCTGGTGCCGGGTTAAGTCAAAGTCATTGCTCCTCAAGCGATCTCGCGCGCATCGCGCCAGCGGTAGACCAGTAACATCAGCGGCGCCAGTTTGCGAAGCAGCCCATGGGCCGCGATCGGCACCGGCCGGGTGAACGGCAGCGACAGATCCTTTTCCGGCACGCCGCGGACAGCCTTCGCCAATTCATTGCCAAGCGCGATCGACAGCGCGACGGCGCGACCGTTGCAGCCGGTCCAGCCATAGGCGTCCGGCCCGAGCCGATGGATCCGCGGCAGGAAATCCGTGGTCATTCCGACATAGCCGTTCCAGGCATGATCGAACGACACCTCGCCGATCTGCGGCCACAATCGGCGCAGCCGCTCCGCCACCCTCGCCTTCAGCCTTTCGGCCCTGTTGCCGGGGCCGATCACCGCACCGCCGGTGACCAGGCGGTTTCGCGCATCATAACGCGCGAAATAGAGTTCGCCGTGGGTATCGGACATCGCCTGCCGGCCGGGGATGATGGTCTTGCGCACATTGTCCGATAGCGGCTGGGTCGCCATCTGCCAGGACAACACCGGCATCACTTCGGTGGCCAGGTCAGGCACCAGCGATTTCGAAAACTCGCCGCTGTAGGCGTTGGTCGCGACCACAAGCGCGCGGCCGCCGATCTCGCCCTTCGCCGTCTTCACCCGCCATCGATCGTTGCGGCGCTCGAAGCTGATGGCCGGCGAGCGCGCGTAGATCCGCGCGCCGAGGCCGAGCACGGTGCGCGCGAGGCCGCGCGACAACGCCAGCGGATTGATGTGGCCGCCGGTTTTGTTCCAGAAACCGCCGAACCAGGCATCCGAGCCCAGCATGTCGCGCGCCTGTTCGCGCGACAGCAATTCAACGGGGGCGCCGAACTTCGACCACTGCCGCACCCGCCGTTCGGCGATCTTGATGCGGCCGGGCGAATGCACCGGCTGAACCCAGCCGGCCTGCTCCTGCTCGGCCTCGATCCGGTAGCGCTGCGCGACCTCGAACAAGGTCGAGGCGCTGTCACGGAGCAGACCGACAAAGCGTTCGCCGACCGCGCCATGCTTTGCGATGATGTCCTCGGGATCGGGCCGCGACAATGTCGGGATCACCTGGCCATTATTGCGCCCGGACGCACCCCAGCCCGGCTCCATCGCCTCGACGATCGCGACGTCGACGCCCGCTTCACGCAAATGCAGGGCAGTCGACAGCCCGGTGAAGCCGGCGCCGATGATGATGACGTCGGCCTGTTGCGCGCCGATCAGTTCGGGAAGATCGGGCCCAGGCGGCGTCGCCGCGGCCCACAGCGAGTCGGGCCAACGGACGGTTGCGGTAGTCATCGTGATCCTTTCTTGCGGGCGCCTGATCGATCTGGTTAGCTTAATACGCTGGTTCATGCCGGGGAAACAGAAGAGTGGCTCTCAACAACGTCATCGGAATAGATCACGCCGTCATCATGGTGAAGGATCTCGACAAGGCCGCGGAAAACTGGAAGCGGCTGGGATTCACGGTTTCACCGCGCGGCACCCACAGCGCGCATATGGGATCGGGCAACTATACCATCATGCTCGATCCCGACTATATCGAATTGCTCGGCGTGCTGGTTGTAACCGAACACAATGCTCCGGCGCGGGCGTTTCTCGAAAGGCGCGGCGAAGGCATCGAGCGCATCGCCTTCACCGCGGTGGATTCCGCCGCGGGCGCCGAGGAAATTCGCGCGCGCGGCTATACGCCGATCGGCCCGACCGACTTCGAGCGGCCGGTGACGATGCCCGATGGCACGCGATCGGCAGCGAAATTCAGGACCTTTCAATGGCCGATCGCGGAAGCGCCGGGCGGCGTGCGCATCTTCGCCTGCCAGCACAAGACGCGCGAGACCGTCTGGATCCCCGAATTGATGAAACACGCCAATGGCGCCAAACGCCTGAAGCAGGCGCTGATCGTGACGCCGGAGCCGGCCAGGGATGCCGCGCATCTCTCGCGCATGATCGATCGCGACGCGAGAGCCGAACCGGACGGCGCCGTTGCGGTCCCGTCAGGTTCGGACCGTGCCGACTTCGTGTTCCTGACGCGGGATCAACTCGGCAGGCGCTATCCCGGGGTTTCGCTGAGCGGTCTGCCCGAACGCGGCGGGGCGGCGTTGGTGATCGCAACCTCGGATCTCGCCGCCGCGGAAAGGACGGTCGGCCCCGTCGGCGTTCGCAGTGGCGGGGCCGTCTGCGTGCCGCCCGCCGCCGGCAATGGTACATTACTCGCCTTCGTCCATGGCTAGCCGAAACACCGATCGCGCCACGGCGCATCGAACTGGTCTGAAAATGCAACGCGCCTGCACATCGCTTGATGCCCATGACGACAGATAATCTGCGTGGCCGCACCGCATTGGTGACCGGAGGTTCGCGCGGTATCGGCGCCGCGATCGTGCGCGCATTGGCTCACGCCGGCGCGGCTGTCGCCATCAATTATCGTGAGCGCGCCGGCGACGCGGACGCGCTGGCCACGCGCATTGGCTCGAGCGGCAGCCGCGCCATTGCGATCGCCGCCGATGTCTCGCGCGCCGACGCGGTTGCATCGATGGTCGAGCGCGCGACGTCCGAACTCGGGCCGATCGACATTCTCGTCAACAACGCCGGCATCGCCATCGTCAGGGGTGTCGACGATCTCACGGAAGCGGATTTCGACCGCACCATCGCGGTCAATCTGAAATCGGTGTTTCTGTGCACCCAGGCGGTATTGCCGATGATGCGATCCCGGAAATGGGGCCGCATCGTCAATATCTCGTCGGGCGCCGCGCGGGGCGCCGGTTCGATCGGGCCGCATTACAACGCGTCAAAGGCCGGCATCGAGGGGCTGACGCGCGGCTATGCCGCGCGCCTCGTCAGGGACGGCATCACGGTCAACGCGGTGGCGCCTTCCCTGATCGCAACCGACATGATGAAGGGGCAGGAAAATCTCGTCAGCCGGATTCCGCTGGGGCGCTTCGGCACCGCCGATGAGGTCGCGCAGGCCGTCATGATGCTGCTCGGCAATCCCTATATGACCGGACAGACGGTGGCGATGAGCGGCGGCATGGCGTTCAATTAGGGGCTGGCGGCTCTGCTTGATCCGTATCAATGCCGCCGCACGATTTTGGCCGATAGAGGACAGGGCCTGAAGCTTCTCATCCGCCTTGTCGCACAGGGATCGTTGCCTAGATGCCGAACCCCAGATTCACCCTGAAATTTCTCCTGACCGCCACCGTGTTGAACCGCGAATATCGGCGGGCCGATTGGGTTCTGATCTTCGCCATCGTCAGTACCGTGGCAACGATGGCGCTGGTCGGGCTCTACCTTCTGCAGCGCGCCTCGGTCGGGTGAGTTTCCTCCGCCAAGCCGGAGAACTCAGCCTGGACGCGCGCTACCCGAATAGACGAACCCCATGGCCCGTGGTGCCCTGAGATAACCGGTTTCCAGGCTCTCGATCCGAAAGCCGGCGGACTGCATCAGATCGTCCGGTTTGCGATTGAGACGGCATCCACCCGCAACGCGCTTCCATATCGGCGTGAGCCTGTCCTGCCAGCGAGCCACGGCAATTTCCGGTGCGCGGCCGTGTTCGGCGAACAGAAGCACGCCTGCGGGTTTGAGGACCCGGCGAATCTCCGCGAGCGTCCTGGCAGCGTCGTCCACGGTGCAAAGAGTGAAGGTCATCACCACCGTGTCGATGCTCGCTTTGTCCAGCGGCAAGGCTTCTGCTGTGCCGCGCAGCAGTTCGACCGGAACCTGTGCCTTGTGGGCGCGTTGTTCGGCGAATCGCAGCAGTTCCGCGGAGGGATCGACGCCACAAACATGATCAGCCTGCGGCCCGTAGAAGGGAAGATTCAATCCGGAACCAATACCGATGTCCAGCACGCGACCGCTGGCGGCTTTTCCGATCCGTTCTCGAAAAGGTACCATTTGTTTCTGCTGCATCACGAGGTCGAGTACCCGCGGAAACAGCCAACCCTCGTAAAACCCCATCGATATCCTCCAGGAAGCTTGTCGCTCCGATTTATGACGCGTGGATGCCTTTGAGGTTACCACGCATCGCATTGTCCGGCGTCACGAACCTGGTGCGCATCCGATAATCGGGATGCTCGGTTCCCATCAATCGATCCCACCACGTAAAGTAGAGCCCGAAATTCCGGGGCGCGTGCTCATGGTGCATGTCGTGGTGGGTGACCATCGTCACGAGACCCATCATCGGACGATCCGCCCAGCCTTTGGGAAACAGCTCATAGCCGCAATGGCCGATGGCATTGCGCAGCATCATATGCGCGGTGAATGCGAACAGGCCACCAACATGCATTGGCACGATTGCGACGAACATCGGCATGAATAGCGCATGGATGAAGGCTTCACCGGGATCGAACGCGTAGGCTGCCCACGGCGTCGGATGATGCGAGCGATGGTGGGTAGCATGCACCCTCCACAATATCGGTACGCGGTGCATGAGCCGATGCACCCAGTAGAAATAGGCGTCTTGCACCACGATCATCGCAACGACGCTTCCGAGGAGATACTGCCAGCCATGGAGGGATATATCTGTGTAGATCTGGAATACGCCATGCCTCGCACCGACCCCGAGCGCCGTCCCGACAGAGGCGAAGATGCACACGGTCACCAGCGAATGGCCGATCTCCCGCCATATCTGACTGACAGGGGGCGTGTTTCCGCGAATCTTTCTACCCGCCAGTCGTGACCGGAAAATCACCCAGATGAGAAGGAATACAGAACCGGCGCCGATCAGATAGCGGACAAGATCGTTGGCGAAGACGTAGGGCCAGATTTGGCGGAATTCATCAAGGATCGATGTGAACTGCATCATGGCGCGGATACTCTCCTGTTGTGCCGGTCCTCCAGACCTTCACCGCAGCTAGCCGCATATCCGCAACCTGTCCGCTCGATTTCTCGCCAAATGCGCTCGATTCCGAAATCGTCTAGCTTTTTTCAGATTCGATCCGCCCGTTCGCGCTGCGCATCTCCACCAATGCGGCGCTCCGGTAGGCCGTTGCGGACTGACCGGTTTCGGCACGGAACGCGCGGTTGAAGGGAGGCAGTGAGGCAAAGCCGGAGTCGAGCGCAATGGTGAGCACAGGCAAACGCGCCAGTTTGGGATCACGCAAGGCGGCCTTGGCGGCGGCGATACGATGACGATTCACGTAAGCGTTGAAATTGCTGTGGCCGAGCGCCTCGTTGATGTGTTTGCGCAGGCGGTGCTCCGGCACTCCCAGTCTTTTGGCCAGCGCGGCAATGGTCAAACCCTGCTCCAGATACAACCGGTCGATATTCATGGCGCGTTCCAGGGCCGCGCCAAGGGCCTCATCGACCAATCTCTGGCGATCGATAGCGGGAACAGGTTCGGCCTGCCTGGCAGTCACAATGTTCGCGAACGCCAGGCGTGATGCGGATGCACTGAGCAGCCATGTTGCCGCCGAGGCCGCGAGGATCGAGACAGTTGACGATTGCAGCGCCAGCATCCAGGCGGCAGGAGGTCGCCCGGCGAGGGCGGCCTCGGCGAACGCAATCCCGATGGCCACCAGACTTCCGCCAATCAGGAACAGCAGCCTGAACCGTCTGCGGCTCTCCAGCAGGTCATTGTCATAACCGCGCCAGGCAAGCAGCAATACGTGAGCGTCGAGCGCCAGAATGACCAGATTATGGACGACAGCGAGCGCCTGCCCAAGCGCAGCGCGCTCGACAATGTGGGCTCCCACACGGGCGAAACCCAAGGCCAGCACCGCTATCAGGACGCCGACATGCACCGCTTCGAGGCGAAAATCGTCCTCCAGCAGCGCCAGCGCGAACCACCAGAAAAAAACGCTGTTTCCAATGCATAGCGGCAGCAGCAATGAGCTGGCGCCCCACGCCCCCGGAGCGCCCGAGCAAAACATATAGGCGGCAGTCCCGATTCCGAACAGCGCGCCCAATCGCGCCCGGAAATCAAACCTTGCGTCACGCAACAGCAGGAACGCGGTTAGCAGCGCCAGCGTGACAGCGGCTGGTCGGAAGAAGGCGTCGATCTCAAGCATCGATTCGATTCGAGCACATCACCAACTCATCCCGACAAAAGGCAGCGCTCGCTGCGACAGATATCAGTGAGCTTCTAGCAACCGCTGGCGCTCGCGTCGCCTCCTTCCATCAACAATGTGAAATAGCACAGCAAGGCGCGACATTCTCGCCAGCGCTGGCTGCCTGGATCGGCGGACACGGCACAGAGCCGAAAGAGCAAAACACACAGCAGTCACCGGCTTTCGGCTTGAGCCGCGCACCGCAGCCTTTGCAATCATAGAAGAATTGGCAGGCGTCCATTGGCATCGCTTCCGTTGCGCGATGACCGCAATGCGGGCAGGTGATCGTTGATTGAATCTGCACTTGCGTCATCGCACAAGCCGGAGGAGGAAGGGCTCAACATAGGGGCCCCAGCCAACCGAAAGCATGACGAACGCGGTGCCCAGACTAAGGAGTACCCGCGCGCTGTTCGAAGCAGCAGAGCAAGAACCATCAACGTTGCAGGCGACGGACCGCCGCCGAAAAAGCAACGTCCATGCTGCCGCCACAGCCACCACCGCGCCTCCGAGCAGCAACGGCTGCCAGTTGACCAAGACTTCAAGTCCGCCGAATACCGCGCTGCCAGCCCCGAGCCCCGCAAGCGCCAGAGGCAGCACGCAGCAGGATGAAGCCGCAAGCGCACCAAAGCCGGCCACAGCTCCCAAGCCGGCAAGCCAGCCGCTCACTTCGCCGGGGCCGTTCCCGGTGCGGCGCGGGAGTGGGGCAGCCGTATCTGTCAATGCCATGGCTCGTGCTCCTGCATGATTTAAGGCATTATCGCACCCGTAGGAGCTACGGGTTCAAGGGAAAAATGATCACAAAACCGAGAGTTATCACCATCGGACAATTGGCCAGAGCGGCTGCGGTCAATCTGGAGACGGTGCGCTACTATGAACGGATCGGGCTCATGCCGCGGCCCGATCGCACGGGCAGCGGCCATCGTTCGTACGACGAGAAGCATGTCCGGCAACTGTCATTCATTCGCCGAGCCCGTGAGTTGGGGTTCAGCATCGAAGATATCCGCGCGCTTCTGATGCTCGCGGCACCCACCCATAGATCGTGCGCGGAGGTCAAGGAAATCGCCGGCGCTCATCTCGTCAGGGTCCAAGCAAAGCTGGCGGATCTTGCGAAGCTCGAGAACATTCTAGCCACGACCATCGCTCAATGTAGCGGAGAAGCATCGCCAGCATGTCCCGTGCTCGACATCCTGAACAGGCCGCAGCCTGATTAATCGGAAGAGGAATCCTGTGCCGGCTCGTCATCGGCAATCGCACGCCACGCCGCGCCATCGAGATCGTCGAACTGACCGTTCCTGAGCGACCATAGAAAGCCGATGAGGCCGACCAGGCCCAGCATCAGCGCCAACGGCACCAGATAGACCAGGACTTCCATCACGCGCCCCCCACCCTCACGCGGCGAGCCCGCAGGGCATTGAGCATCACCAGCAGCGATGAACCCGACATCGCGACCGCGGCGACCAGCGGGGTCGCAAGCCCAGCGATCGCGATCGGAACCGCCAGCACATTGTAGCCGATCGCCAGCCCGAGATTCTGCCGCATCAGATGCATGGCCTTGCGCGAGAAATCAACGGCCGCCACCACCGGCGCAAGCTCATTGCCGAGGAACACCAGATCGGCGGTGGCCTGACTGAGATGGGTGGCGCTGATCGGCGACATCGAGACGTTGGCCGCGGCCAGCGACGGCGCGTCGTTCATCCCGTCGCCGACCATCATCACCCTGGACCCGCTCCGCTTCAATGCCTCGATATGGGCGATCTTGTCGGCGGGAGTCATGCCGGCGCGCCAGCCCGGCACGCCCAACGCCCGCGCCGCGTGCCGGACCGCGGGCTCCCGATCGCCTGACAGCAACTCGACCGCGATGCCGCGCGCCCGCAGCGACGCAATGGCGGCCGCCGCATCGGCCCGCAGCCGCTGCCGGACCGCAAAGACATGACAATCCTCCCCGCGCCGGAAGGCGACAACCGAAACTTCGGGATCCTGGCTCAGGATTTCGTTGGCTCGGG